>NZ_JALHLF010000054.1 GCF_022832435.1 Novosphingobium organovorum
CGCGCCGGTCAGCCGGGCGAGCGGGCCCTGGCGTCGGGCGAGCCGTTCGCGCAGTGTGGCGCGGCGCGCGGAAATGAGGTCGGCCTGGCCTTCCTGCGCGGCGATGCTGGCCTCGTTTTCCTGGATTCGCGCGGCGAGCGCGGCGGCTTCGCGCGCGGTCTTTTGCGCGTTCTGGGTGACTTCGCGGGCGCGCCGCTCGAGCGCCTCGGCGCGGGTACGGGCCTCATCCGCCTCGCGCCGGGCGGCGAGGATCTGGCGCTGGGCCTGCGCCGCGTCGACGCCGGGGGCGAGCAGCGCGAAGTCTTGTCCCTGCGACAGCGCGTGTCCCGCCCCGATGGCCGCTGCGGCGAACACCGCAAGGCTGGCGATCATGGGACGAGGGGCGGGGCGCTTCATGGCCATTCCCTAGGCCATGCAAGCGCGGGCGCAAAGAGTGCGGCTGACATCCGCGGCAAAAGACCTATCTGAAAGGAGCCCGCCAGCGCCGACGCGAAGATCGGCCCGCGGCGGCGAGAAGCGTTCCCGACAACAGTAACAGGTTTTTGCGTACATGTTTGCCATCGGCTGTCTGATGCCCGCCCTCCTGTTCATCGTCGGCGCGATTCTCGGCGCGGTGCTGGGGGGCAACAGTGGTTCGATGTGGGGCGCGGCGATCGGCGTCGGGGTGGGCTGCCTGATCCCGTTCGCCATGTTTCTCGCCGCGAGGGGGCATGGACGCAAGCGCTGAGCGCGCCCACCTTTGACGCTGCCACGCGGCGCGGCGAACCTTCCGGTGATGCGGTGCGTATACGCAGACTTGCTGGACTTGGCCTCAGCTGGCGCGTTCGACGTGATCGTCCATGGCTGCACTTGCGGGTGTGCGATGGGGGCGGGGATCGCGGCAAGCTGGGCACCTGCTGGCAGGCGCGCGGAACTGGCTTAGGAGGACAACCCAAGGTCCTGATCTGGCCCATGGCAGACGAAGAAGGAAGGGATTGAAGCAGGGGGCCATTGCCTCCTGCACCCCCGAAAACTGGAGGCGGTGCGCTTCACCTAAACGTTGCGCTCGGGTTCGTCGGGAGACTTTCTAGAGCATTTTCCAGTCAGGTGGAATCACCTGACGATTCAGAAAATGCGTCAAAACAAAAGTCTAGAGCGGTAGATCTGATGCAATCTGATCGAAAACCGCTCTAGAGCCTGCGGCGCCAATCGTGCCGGACGGATGGGTCGTGCCCAAACATCGACATTTCGAGGGTCCGGGGGATCATCCCCCGGGAAATCTTCCCTTTTCTTTCACGCTNGGCCGCTCTCCACCCATCCCGGCCAATCGCATCCGCCCGGAGTTCGTTCGCCCCGTTCAGCCCGAACGGTGGTAGGGGTGGCCGGCGAGGATCGCGGTCGCCCGCCAGAGCTGTTCGGCGAGCATCGCGCGCGCCAGCAGGTGCGGCCAGGTCATCTTCCCGAAACAAAGGAGGTGATCGGCGGACGCGCGCGCCGCATCGCCATGGCCATCGGCCGCGCCGATCAGGAAACGGCACTCGCGCACGCCCTCGTCGCGCCAGCGGCCGAGCAGGGCGGCGAAGTCTTCCGAGCTCATCGCCTTGCCGCGTTCGTCGAGCAGCACCTCACGCACCGGGGTCTGCGCAGGCGCGGGAATCTTCCCGCCCACGTCGGGCAGTTCGGTGTGCTTGAAGGGCCAGGTCAGCCGTTTGGCGTAACGCTCGAGCAGCTCGCCCTCGGGCGAACGGGCAATCTTGCCGCGCGCGATGATGTGAAGGAGCATGGCCTTGTTCCTAGACCCGGTGGCGTGTGTTGAACAGAGCCACTTCGGCGCGCGAACGGGCCTGGCCCGCCGCGCACGGCATCCTTTCCCGGTTTTCCGGCCCTTTCAGTGGGCCGGGTGATCGTCTCTTCGGCGTGTGTCCGGATGGGGCGGCCGATCAGGCCGCGCCGGACGGTCCATCAAAGCCCCACATGCGCTCCAGGTTGTAGAAGCTGCGCACTTCGGGGCGGAACAGGTGAACAATCACGCCGCCAGCGTCGACCAGCACCCAGTCGGCGGCCGGAAGGCCTTCGATGCGCGGGTGGCCGAAGCCGTTTGCCTTCAGTTTTTCGCCGAGTTTCTGCGCCATGGCCGCGACCTGACGGGTCGAACGACCGGACGCGATGACCATGAAGTCGGCGATGCTCGACTTGCCTTCAAGGTCGATCGTCACAAGGTCCTGCGCCTGATCGTCGTCAAGCGATTGCAGGACGGTGGCCAGCAGCGGATCGTCGTGGTCCGTGATGGCCGGGGGCGTTTCGCCGGTCGGCTCCGGCTGTATCTGTGCCTGTGGCATCTAGTGTGTGTCTGCTCCTTTCAGGGGACCGCGCAAGGCCTGCACCGCCCGTATCGGGGTGGCAGCAGGTCGTGAACGATCGGTCTTGCGGGTGATCCGGCTGAATACGCATGGGGTGGATGGCAAGCCAACCTCACGCAGCATCTCCGGGAATCGGGTGGTGCGTGACATTGTCGCGGACAAGCCTCTGGCCGGAATGACCGGATAAGGTTTTCCGGGCCCAGTCCGGATCGGCCTTGCGGATGTCCGTGGCCGACCGCGTATCGGGGTCGAATCGCAATGTCACCAGCGCGGGTGCGCTCCACCTATCCGGTTGTCTAAGACTGGTCGCAGCGGTCCGGTACCGTCTGAGCCAGGCCGTCGCGGGGCTCGCCACGGCACCGGCATCATACCCCGGACGCGCGATAACCGCAATCGGCATGACTCGCGCTATGGTGCGCCAGTCTTTCCAGCGGTGGAACTGGGCCAGATTGTCGGTTCCCATCAACCACACGAAGCGCTGCCGGGGGTAGCGCCGGACCAGTGCGCGCAGGGTATCGACCGTGTAGCGCGTGCCCAGTTCGCGTTCGATCGCGGTGACCTGGATGCGCGCGCGCCGCGCCTGGCTGCGCGCCGATTCGACCCGCGCGGCGAGCGGCGCCATGCCCCTGGCAGGCTTGAGCGGATTGCCCGGCGAGACCAGCCACCACACCGCATCGAGCCCCAGCGCCTGCATCGCGAAGAGGCTGATGCGCCGGTGCCCGCCGTGCGCCGGGTTGAAACTGCCGCCGAGCAGGCCGATCAACGGCCCCCTGCGCGTGGGAGTGGTCATGGAACCCGGCTTCGTCCGGCTGCCCGGTGGCTTGGGCCGCGCCTTACGGGCGCGCCTGGCCGGTGCCGCGCACCTGCCATTTATAGGTGGTCAACCCTTCGAGCGCGACCGGGCCGCGCGCGTGGAGGCGTCCGGTCGCGATGCCGATTTCCGCGCCCAGACCGAATTCGCCACCGTCGGCGAACTGGCTCGAGGCGTTGACCATGACGATCGCGCTGTCGACTTCGGTGAGGAAGCGTTCGGCCACGGCCTCGTCCGCCGTGACGATCGCGTCGGTGTGTCCCGAGGAATGCGCCGCGATATGATCGAGCGCGGCGTCGAGCCCGTCGACCACCGCGACCGAGGCGATCGCATCGAGGTACTCGGTATCCCAATCAGTGTCGTCAGCGGGCAGGATGCGCGAATCGATCGCGCGCGCGCGGGCATCGCCGCGCAGTTCGCAGCCCGCGTCGAGCAGCGCGGCGACGACCTCGCCCGAAGCCGGGAACTGCGCATCGAGCAGCAGCGTCTCCATCGCCCCGCAGATGCCGGTGCGGCGCATCTTGGCGTTGACCGCGATGGCGCGCGCCACATCGCGGTCGGCCGCCGCGTGGATGTAGGTGTGGTTGATGCCATCGAGATGGGCGAGCACGGGCACGCGCGCATCGGCCTGGACGCGCGCGACGAGGCTCTTGCCACCGCGCGGCACGATCATGTCGATCTGCCCGGCGGCGGTCAGCATGGCGCCCACCACGGCGCGGTCCTGGGTCGGCACGAGCTGGATCGCGGCAGCGGGAATTCCGGCGCTTTCCAAACCCTTGGCAAAGGCAGCGCGGATCGCGTGGTTCGAATGGACGGCCTCGCTGCCGCCGCGCAGCAGCGCCGCGTTGCCCGATCGAAGGCACAGCGCGGCGGCGTCGGCGGTGACGTTGGGGCGGCTTTCGTAGATGATCCCGATAAGGCCGATGGGAATGCGCACGCGGCTGAGCCTGAGCCCGTTGGGGCGGCTCGTTTCCTCGATCACCGAGCCGACCGGATCGGGCAGCGCGGCGACCTGTTCGACGGCATCGGCGATGCCTTCGAGACGCTCGGCATCGAGCCGCAGGCGATCGAGCATCGCGCCCGACAGGCCCTTGGCTTCGCCTGCGGCGATGTCCTTTGCGTTGGCGGCGAGGATGGCTGGTTCATCCGCGCGCAGCGCGGCGGCGGCAGCGCGCAGCGCCTCGGCCTTCTGCGCCTCACCGATCCGGGCCAGGACGCGCTGGGCGGCGCGACCGTCGGCGGCGAGGCGCGCGACGAGGGCTTCGGGGCTCTCGGCAGTGGTGCTGCCGGCGGGAAGAGTATCAACAGTCATAAGGGGGACCTACCATCTGGATTGCGGTGTGTCACGGCCGCGACCGGCCCACGACGCTTGGGAAACGCCATTACGGGGGCGGTTATCGCGTATTCACAGCGTGTTCACCGGGGAATGCGCAAGCTTTGCGTCAACCAGTCAAACGATGGTTTGCGATTTGGTTCCCTCGCTTCATCGCTGAAGGGGAACGTTTCGTCGCGAATCGAGCCCTGCACACGTTTGGACGATTCGCCATGACGCAGCCTCGCTGCTAGCCACGCGCCGCGGGTTTGGTAATATTGACGCGGGGTCGTTTTGAAGTTCACAGCTGTCGGGGCGGTGTTCGATCGCCTCAGGACGGGCTTCCCTGATCGCGAATTTATCATGCGATCCCAGGGCCATGTCCATTTCATCCGGATTTCCTCGCGCGCGCAGATGATTGCTGCGGGTGCGGTTGTGGCGCTGACTCTGGGCTGGCTCGGCTCGATGGGCACGATGGCGTTCCTGCGCCTGCACGATGCCGCCCAGCACGCCGCGCTGCTCGACCGCGAAGCGCAAGTCGCCAAGGCCGAGGACCGGGTCGAGAATTACCGCGACCACATCCACGAAGTCGAATCCGACCTGGCCCAGCGCCAGAAGTTCATCGAGCGCACGGTGAAGGCCTATATCGGCGATCTGCCGCGCACCGCGCGCAGCGGCGAGACGGTCTCGGACAGCGACGCCGAAGCCGACAAGACGATCAAGAAGGTGAGTCTGGCGGTCCCCGAAGCCAGCGGCCTGGCCCGGCTCGAGGCGCGCCAGCTGACCTTCGTCGAAGGCCTGACCCGCTACGCCGACCGCCGTTCGGAGGACGTCGCGACCAAGTTGCGCAAGCTTGGCCTCAACCCGCGCGCGATGATGGGCTCGGCGATCGGTTCCGGGCGCGAGGCGCAGGGCGGTCCGCTCGACAGACTTTCGACCGGGAGCGACGGTTCGCTCGATCCGCGCTTTGCGCGTCTTGGCGCCAGCCTGGCCCGGCTCGATGCGCTGGAGAACGGGCTGGCCTCGCTGCCGCAGATCGCACCGACGCGGACCTCGCGCATTTCCTCGACCTTCGGTTTTCGCCGTGACCCGTTCACCGGCGGCGGCGCGTTCCACGCGGGGATCGACTTTCCGGCTCCCATCGGCACCCCGATCTTTGCCGCGGCGCAAGGCCGCGTGACGTACGCCGGTCCGCGCAGCGGCTACGGCAACTGCGTCGAGATCGACCACGGCAACGGCCTCGTCACGCGCTATGGCCACCTTTCGAAATGGTCGGTCCGCGTCGGCGAAAAGGTCACGACGGGCGAGCGTATCGCCGCGATGGGCAGCACCGGCCGCTCGACCGGCTCGCACCTGCATTTCGAAGTTCGCGTCAACGGCCAGGCGGTCAATCCGCGCCCGTTCCTGGAGGCTGTGGCCCATGTTCATGAAGAAGGGTGATTCCCCGATGTCCAAGTCCGTGGCGGTGAGCCGTGGCAGCGCCGCCACTACGTTCTCGATGCTCGGGGCCGACACGGTCATCACCGGCAACATCGAGGCGACGGTCGACCTGCACATCGATGGTACGATCACCGGCGACATCGCCTGCTCCTCGCTCGTCCAGGGCAAGGACAGCGCGATCACCGGCGCGATTCGGGCCGAATCGGTGCGCATCGCGGGCAGCGTGCGCGGAACCATCGCCGCGCGCGACGTGGTGATCCTGAGCTCGGCCACCATCGAGGGCGACGTCGCCTACGACAGCCTGACCGTCGAACAGGGCGCGCGCATCGAAGGGCGGCTCTCTCCCAACGGTGGCCAGATGCCACCCGCGATCGCGCAGGGTGAGGTGCAGATCGTCGCGACTCCGGCCTGAATTCAGGAAGAAAAGGTATTTCAAGGGGGTATTACCCCTTGACCCCCATACTGTCGGGCGCGGTGCTTTCCGGCCGCGTGACGCCAAGAGGGTAAGCGGTTTATCGCGGGGCCGTCGTCCGTGCGCTGAGCAGGCCGGTCCACACAGTGCCCGACAGGCTACCGGGTCAAGGGATGGTAAATCCCTTGAAAAGAACATCTTTCCCCATTCCAGGAATAAGGGACTTCACGCCCCGTCGCGCACGAACGCGCTTGCGAACTTGACGCTGTAGGCGTGAAAGGCACCGTCCGGCGTCAGAACCAGTCCGGTAATTCCCGAGCGTTCGAAGCCGTCCAGAGCCGCAGCGTCGTTCACGCCGAGGCTGACGGTCAGAGCGCCACCCTCGCTCTCCACGACCTTGAAGTCATACGCGCGGACTTCGCCACGATACCGGATTTCGCTGCCGTCGATCTGGAGCTGGGCGCTGGAGTCTTCGCAATCGCGCCAGTTGCCCTGCATCGCGGTGGGGAAGGGATGATCGCGTCCAAGCCGTTGCGTACCCATCGTTCCATGGACTTCCTGCTTTGTGTCGAGGCGAGGGTTATCATGCGGATCGGGAGGGATCGGCAAGACCGCGTGGTGGCAAAGGCCGCGCGCCAACGAAAAGGGCCGCAGTTTCCTGCGGCCCTTCGTGTTCTTTCGCTGCCCTGGGGCGATTACTCGCCGCGTTCCTCGGCTTCGGCGGCGCGCTTGGCCTGGAGCCAGGCGGCGGCTTCGGCTTCCTGGGCGGCTTCGTTCGCGGCCTTGGCGGCGGCCTGGCGTTCGGCGCGCAGCTCGTCGATCAGGGCCTGGCGATCGTCGACCAGACGCTCGTCACCTGCACCGTCATCCTCGATCCCGGCCTTCTTGGCGGCCTTGGCGACGATCGCGTCGAGCTCGCGCTGCGAGCACAGGCCGAGCGTGACCGGGTCCTTGGGGGTGATGTTGGCGATGTTCCAGTGCGAACGGTCGCGGATCGCCGCGATGGTGTTGCGCGTGGTGCCGATCAGCTTGCCGACCTGCGCATCCGAAACCTCGGGGTGGTTGCGCAGGATCCAGGCAATGCCGTCGGGCTTGTCCTGGCGCTTGGACACCGGGGTGTAGCGCGGGCCCTTGGTGCGGCTCACGGTCACCGGCGCGCGGTGCATGCGCAGGCGGTATTCGGCGTTTTCCTGGCCCTTTTCGATTTCGGCCATGGTCAGTTCGCCCGCGCGCACAGGGTCGCGGCCGGTGTACTTGGCGGAAGCCAGATCATCGGCCATCGCCTGCACTTCAAGCATGTGCAGACCGCAGAATTCCGCGATCTGCTCGAAAGTGAGCGCCGTATTGTCGACCAGCCAGGAGGCGGTCGCGTGCGGCATCAGCGGAGTGGGCTGGCTCATGTCTCTATCTCCGGCACAAACAATAAGGGCCGCCCCTTCGCGGAGCGGCCGTACCGCGCCGACTTAGGAGACTTTTGCGCCTTGGGCAAGAACCACCGCCCGATTTGGCGCAAAAACGCTCACGAAAGGGTGCTGGGTGCCATCCTATCGCGATAGCCGGTCCTGCGCGAGTGGTCCGATCTTACCACGATCGGGAAGCGGCCGACAGGGGCCTGTGGCCTGCGAGCCGGACGCCGTGCACGCCTGCCCCCGATCAGTCGCCCCGATCAGCCGCCCATGCGGTCGCGCACGTTGCGGGTGTCCTTCCAGCCTTCGAGGCGGCTGGCGAGGTCCTCGTCGGCTTCGGGCAGGGTAATCTCGAGGCGGATCAGCTCGTCGCCGCGGGTGCCGTCCTTGCGGGTCATGCCCTTGCCCTTGAGGCGCAGCGTCTTGCCCGAGCTGGACCCGGCCGGAACGGTCAGCATGACCGCGCCCGAGGCGGTGGGCGCGCGCACCTTGGCGCCGCTCAGCGCCTCGTCGAGCGTGATCGGCAGGTCGAGCCGCAGATCGTCGCCATCGCGCTGGAAATAGGGGTGGGGCTGGATCGCGATGGTGATGATCGCATCACCCGCGCCGCCCGGACCCTGCTCGCCCTTGCCCGAAAGGCGCATCTGCGTGCCGTCCTCGACGCCCTTGGGCAGCTTGAGGTCGATCGTCTTGCCGTCGGACAGGGTGATGCGCTGGGGGGCGAGTTCGGCCGCGTCGGTCAGGCTGACCGCGAGGCGGTAGCTGACGTTGCTGCCGCGCGGTGCGGCGCGGCTGCGAGCACCGCCAAAGCCGCCGCCCATTCCGCCGCCCATTCCGCCACCGGGCCCGCCGCGCTGGCCCGCGCCGCCGAAGATGCCGCCGAACAGATCCTCAAGGTCGATTCCGTCGTTGCCGCCAAAACCACTGAAACCCGCGCCGCCCATGCCGCTGTGCCCGCCGCGCGGCCCACCAGCGCCAAAACCGCCCGCGCCGAACGGCGAGGTAGGGTTTCCCTCCGCGTCGATTTCGCCGCGGTCGAACTGGGCGCGCTTTTCCTTGTCGGAAAGCAGGTCGTAGGCCTGGGTCACTTCGGTGAAGCGCTCGGCCGCCTTGGGGTTGTCCTTGTTGTGGTCCGGGTGAAGCTCCTTGGCGAGCTTGCGGTAGGCGGACTTGATGTCCTTCTCGCTCGCGCTGCGGGTCACGCCCAGGGTCGTGTAAGGATCTGTTGCCATAATGCCACTTAGCTAGGTGGCGGAAAGCGTTCCGGCAAGTTCTTCGCACGGGGTTGGATGCAACTTTTCGAACCCGGCGCAAGAAGGCCACATGCGCGGCGCTTTCCTCGGGCGCCGTGTCGGGCTATCGGACGGCCCGCGAACGGGCACGCCGCCTTGTCGTCGATCAAGGCGCGCGCCGCAGGGCCTGACTAGGGCTTTGGGGCGAGGGCGGCGTGAGGCTCGCCCGTTTCGAGCAGGCAGGACAGGACCCGACGATGGATACCGAACAGACACGCGAAGTCATTCCCGACAGCGATCCCTTCGCGCTGTTCCAGATCTGGTACGACGAGGCCCGCGTGAGCGAGCCCAACGATTCCAACGCGATGGCGCTGGCTACCGCCACGGCCGAGGGGGTTCCGTCGGTGCGCATGGTCCTGCTCAAGGGCTATGGCCCCGACGGCTTCGTGTTCTACACCAATGGCCACAGCCGCAAGGGCCGCGAGATCGCGGCGAACCCGCATGTCGCGCTGCTGTTCCACTGGAAGAGCCTGCGCCGCCAGATTCGCATCGAGGGCGCCTTGCAGCCGGTCACGCCCGAGGAAGCCGACGCCTACTTCCACTCGCGCCACCGCGATTCGCAGCTCGGCGCGGTTGCTTCGGACCAGTCCGCCCCGCTCGACAGCCGCGCGACGTTCCTGGCCCGCTACGAAGAAGTGCGCGCGCGCTTCGAAGGCGGCGCGGTCGATCGTCCGCCGCACTGGGGCGGCTACCGCGTGGTGCCCGCCGCGATGGAGTTCTGGCACGACCGGCCCTACCGTCTGCACGAGCGGCGCCGTTTCGTGCGCGCGGATGGCGGGGCGTGGACGAGCAGCCTGCTTTATCCGTAAGAGGCGAAGGGCGGTCGCTGTCGCGATGACGGTGCCGCCGCGATGACGGTGCGATAACAGGGGACGAGCGCAAGCGATGAGCGACGGACGCAGCCAGGTTCGGGCGATGCTGACCAAGAGCGCGGCGGCGGCGAGCATCGCGGCCGCCAGTTTCCTCCTGCTGATCAAGGTATGGGCCGCGCTCAGCACCGGGTCGACCGCGATGCTGGGCAGCCTTGCCGACACCACGCTCGATCTCGTGGCGAGTCTCGCAACGCTGCTGGGCGTATGGATTGCGGCGCAGCCCGCCGACGACAAGCACCGCTTCGGTCACGGCAAGGCCGAGGCGATCGCGGCGATGTTCCAGATCGTGCTGATCGCGGTTTCGGCGGTGGGCATCGCGGCGCGCGCGATCGAAAAGCTGGTCGTGGGCGCGCAGGTCGAGGCGGTGGATCAGGGCATCGGCGTGTCGATCGTCGCGATCCTGGTGACGTTTGCGCTGCTTGCCTGGCAGCGCCATGTGATCCGCCGCACCGGCAGCCTCGCGGTCAAGACCGACAATGTTCACTACCAGTCTGACCTGTTCCTCAACCTCGCGGTGATCGTCGCGCTGGTGCTCGAGGAATACGCCGGGTTCGCGGGCGCTGATGCGCTGTTTGGCCTGGGCATCGCGGTCTGGCTCGCCATCGGGGCCTGGGGGGCCTCGGATGAAGTGCTGGGCCAGTTGATGGATCACGAGTGGCCCGAGGAGAAGAAGCAGCGCTTCCTCGAAGTGCTGGCCCACGATCCCGACATTTCGGGCGTGCACGACCTGCGCACGCGCACTTCGGGTGAGAAGGACTTCGTGCAGTTCCATATCTGGGTCGATCCGCGGCTGACCGTGCGCGAGGCGCACCGCATCATGGACCGTATCGAGTACCGCCTCCACGCCGAGTTTCCCGATGTCGAAGTGCTGATTCACACCGACCCCGACGGGCTGGTCGACGAACAGGGCGATGCGGGCAAGGACGTGTTGCCGCCGATCCGCCTCAGCCTTGCCGAGCGGGCGGAGAACTAACGAAATCCTGCCATCGCCCGCATGTCCCCAAAGGACTCTTCAGCGGACAGTGCGCGAAAACGGTGCGCTCGACAGCCGGGGGTCAAGGGGTGTTAACCCCTTGAATCATTACCCCTTAACCTAGCGAAAACGCCTACTTTCCACCCGGAAACAGCGCCAGCAGCGCGCCGATGCGCTCGTGCACCTCGCGCTCCTGCGCTGTATCGCTGCGGCCCAGCCGCACCACGGTGAGCAGCTGGTCGGGCGAGCCGACCACGAACTGGCCGTATTCGCCAAGGCAGGCAAAGACGTTGGCGGGGGAGCGGCCGGGCCACAGGCGGGCCGCGTCGCCCGGCGGAGCGGCGTTGAGCCAGAGACCGGCACCGTAGGCCTCGTTGCGCGGGCTCGGGCTGCGCATGAAGGTGATCCAGCGCCGGGGCAGGATCTGCGCGCCGCCGATCGAGCCGTTCTTGCGCAGGAATTCGGCCAGCTTGGCCCAGTCGCGCGCGGTGGCGTGGATCATTCCGGCGCCGATCATCGTCCCCGCGCGGTCGAACCCGACGCGGGTCGAGGTCATGCCGATCGGGTTGAGCACGCGGTTCTGGAGGTAGCCCATGACCGCCTCGCGCCGTTCGTCGGGCGTGCCTTCGGGCGCCAGCACGCGCGCGGCCAGATCGGACAGGATGATCGCGTTGGCGCCCGAATCCTCGAACACCTGGCCAGCCGGGGCCACCAACGGTTGCGCCTCGGCGTAGGCGGCCATGTCGTCGCGCCCGTCGAGGTAGAGCGTGCGCATCGAATCGCTCTGTTCCTCCACCGTGCCGCGCAGGTCGCGCGCGTGGCTTTCGTGGCGCAGACCCGAGCGCATCTGCACGAGCTGCTTGAGCGTGACTTCGCCGCGCGGATCGCCGGGGCGGCGCCATTCGGGCACCGGCGCCGATTCGTCGAGGCGCAGGCGCCCGTCGCTGACCAGCTGGCCGATCATCAACGTGGTCAGGCACTGGCCCGCGCTCCAGCCCGGCAGGCGGGTCTTGGCGGTGATGTCGGGGGCATAGCGCTCGGCGATGACCGAGCCGCGCTTCATGATGACCAGGGCCTGGGTGGCGCCGACCGCGCTGGTGTTGAAAAGGCCGTCGATCGCGCGGCCCAGCTCGTCGTGCGGGGCGCCACCGTCGCCGTGGATCGCGGCCTGGGCCTCGGCGCTCGGCGGCGGCGGTCCGTCGGAGGCAGGTTCTCCACAGCCCCACAGGCTTGGCAGGGCAAGGAGCGGCAGGATAAGGCGGAGGGAGCGCACCGGCATGACGCGCGGTGTAGTGTGCGAGAAGAACGGGAATGGCAACACCGCCGAAATTTGCAGCAGGGGACAAGCTGCGCGCGCTGGGGCGCCGCCTGGTCGCCACGGGTCAAGCCCTGCGGCCCGGCACCGCGCGCCGTGCGCCGCCCACCCGCCAGCCCTCGCACTGGCTGCGCAACACGCTTGCGCTTGCGGTGCTGGCAGGCGCCGGGGTGCTGGTGTGGCAGTGGAACGACTTGCGCGAACGCACCGTGATCGGTTCGGCTTACGCGGCGCGAATCGGGTGCGTATGCCACTTCGTCTCGCAGCGCGGGATCAAGGCCTGCGAGGCGGATCTCGCTATCGCGCCGCTGCCGGGCGTCGCCGGGATGGTCACGCTCGACGCGGACGACAAGCGCCGCACGATCACCGCCGGACTGCCGCTGCTGGGCGAGCAGAAGGCGCATTACGACCCAGCCTACGGGTGTCGGCTCGATCCCTGGGAGGATTGATTTGATTCAAGGGGCTTCCCAAACTGTCGCCCTTAGCCTTCTCGCGCCAAGTGTGCTGAGAAAGGTGCGGCCGACAGTTTGGGGAGCCCGAGGGCGTTAGCCCTCGGAATCATTCCTTCACTTTTCCTGCACTTTATCGGCTTCCCCAAACGTCAAAGCCCGCGCCAGATCTTCATCGGCGCGCCATCGCGCGGGCCTTGGCGGCTGGCCGGGCAGGGGGTGGGGCGAAAGTCCTTGCCGTAGCACAGGCGCACTTCGCCCAGCCATCCGCTGCGGCTGAGCCTGAGGCCGATCGCCGCACGGGGCCAGCCGGGGTTGAGCGTCAGGAACTGGTCGCGAAAGTCGCCCGCGGTGAGGCCCTTCTTGCGCGAGAGCTGATCGGCGTCGGGCCAGTGGAGCGAGCGCCACAGGATTGCGCCGACCTTGAAGTATTTGGGCGCGCTCGGGGTCATGCAGCGGCCGTGCTTGGCCCATTCGTGGACGAGGAGCGGCGCGGAAGGGGTCATGCACAAGTGCGCGCGCAGGTCCTGCGGGCGGGGCAGCGGGGCCGGGGCGCCGCACCACTGCGGGGAGGGACCGCGCGCGGCTTCGGGCCACAGGCCGTGGAGGATGAAGCCGAACCGGCCGTAGCGCTTGGCGCATTGCATCGAGGTGGTGTCGTGGTGGGTCTTGCACCAGTCGGGCGACCAGCTGGCGGCGAGCGTGTAGCCCGCGATCGCGCTGGTGCGCGTCGGGCCGTCGGGGGTGACGGGGCGAACCTGCGGCAGCGTGCGCGGCGCCTGGCACTGGTAGGCCTGGGCCTCAGCGGCCTGGGGCGAAAGACCCAGCAGCAGGGCGAAGGCAATCCGTTGGGGCCGCATGTCAGCGAAAGATGTCGTCATGATCGATAAGCCTTCCGCGCGCGGCGAGCCATTCGCGGGCGTCGGCGCGCAGGAGCACCAGCGCGGCAAGCACCTGGAGCGTGATGACCCCAAGCGTGGGCACGACAATCGCCGCGCTCGCTCCCCGGTAGGTTGCCCAGTCCGCCGCGATGCCGATGAGGGCAAGGCCGGTCAGGGCGAGGTAGAGCCAGCGCGCCAGGCCGTTCGCGCGCCGGGCGATCAGCGTCCAGAAGACCAGATTGTAGCCGCACAGCTGCATCAGCGCGAGCGCGGCATCCAGCGCTTCCTGGCCCGACAGGTCGTAGCGCAGCGGCAGGTAGCCCAGGCCGAGCACGGTCGCGGCGAGCAGCAGCCAGCCGAAAATCCGGATCGAGAGCGGCCTGGGGCTCATCGCGTGGCTTACAGCGGGGTGAAGTCGAGCCCGATGTCGGCGGCGGGCGCGCTTTGCGTCAGGCGTCCGACCGAGACGTAGGTCACGCCCGAGGCCGCGATCGCGCCGATGGTCGACAGGTTCACGCCGCCCGAAGCCTCGGTCGGCACGCGGCCCGCGACGAGGGCGACCGCCTCGCGCAGCGTATCGGGCCCCATGTTGTCGAGCAGGAGGTGGTGCGCACCCGCCGCGATGGCGGGTTCGATCTGGTCGAGATGGTCGACCTCGCAGATGATCTGCGCGACGCCCGCGGCTTTGGCGCGGGCCACCGCCGGGCCGACCCCGCCCGCGACGAGGACGTGGTTGTCCTTGATCATCGCCGCGTCCCACAGGCCCATGCGGTGGTTCTTCGCGCCGCCCATGCGGGTGGCGTACTTTTCGAGGTGCCGGAGGCCCGGAATGGTCTTGCGCGTATCGAGCAGCGTGGCGTTGCCCGCCATGGCATCGACGTAGCCGCGGGTCATCGTCGCGATCCCGGCAAGGTGCTGCACCGTGTTGAGCGCGCTGCGCTCGGCGGTCAGCATCGCGCGCGCGTTGCCGGTGAGGTGCATGAGCCTGGTGCCCGGCGCGACCTGTTCGCCTTCGCCGACGAGGATCTCGATCTCCATCGCCGGGTCGAGCGCGCGGAAAAAGGCGGCGGCGAGTGGCAGCCCGGCGACGGTGATCGCGTCGCGCGAATCCATCACGCCGGAAAACCGGGCCCCGGCCTCGATCACGCTTTCGCTGGTGACGTCGCGTCCGCCGCCAGGCAGGCCCGCGCCCAGGTCCTCGGCAAGTGTGGCGGCGACGAAGGCGTCGCAATCGAAGGCCTCGGGCGCGAGGCCGGACAGGATCTGCTCGGTCATGCGCCTGTCCATGCCAAGCGATGGCGCGCCTGTCGAGTAAAGGCTTTCAAGGAAAGGTGGGCGAGGAAAGGCGGGTGAGGGAAGGCTGGCGCGAAGGGCTGTGCGGGGCGATGCAATCGCACCATTTGCAAAATATGCACAAGAAGCCTATGGTGGTGTCCAACACGAGCTCACGGCCAACAGGCGCTCGTGGCTGCATGACTCTCCGTCCCGGTCGCTCGGGCGCGCTTCCGGCGCGCCGGGTCTGGCCTTCCCCGGATCGCCGATCAGCCCATTCCAGCCGAATCCCGCTCGCGCGATCCCGCGCGGCGCGGGCGTTTTCGGCTTGCCGTTCTGGCCCTGACCCTCGTGCCCGGCGCTGCCGCCGGCGTGCATGGTGCGCGCCTGGCGAAGCGGCCCCGCAGACACACAAACGCCGCCCCCGTGCGGTGCGATTAGGAGTATTCACATGGCCCAGGGCTCGATCAAGCCGTTCCTCATCCAGAAGGATGCGTCCGGCAACTTCCGCCTCACCGTGCGCACCACGCGCTACAACTCGATCGGCTACCCGATCGTGTCGTCCAAGCTGCAGGACGAGGTGTTCGAGACCCAGTCGGCGGCCAAGGCCTATGCGCGCAAGAACTTCAACGCGGCGGCGGGCGAATACGCCACCAAGTAAGCGCTGGGCACCCATTCGTCGCGCTTCGGCGGCAAGCGGGTCGTAAAGCCCGCCTTGCATGGCCGAAACGGAAAAAGCCCTCGATGCGCAAGGCCGCGCGTCGAGGGCTTTTTTGTGTCCGGCTGGCAGGCCGGAAGGGAAAACGGGGTCAGTGGACGAAGCGGGCGATAACGTCGCGATAGCTGCGCGAGACCTTCACCTGCGCGCCCGATTCGAGCACCAGGAAGCATTCGCCGTTGGTGTGCGGCTTGACCTGGCGGACCTGGTTGAGGTTGACGATGGTCGAGCGGTGGACGCGCTGGAACACGCGCGGGTCGAGCCTGCGTTCGAGGTCCTTCATCGTTTCGCGCAGGATCAGCGAATTGTCGGCCGTGCGGATGCACATGTAATCGCCCGCCGCCTCGATATGCTCGATCGAATCGACGTCGATGCGGAAGATCTGGCCGCGATCCTTGATGTTGATGAGCTTTTCGTAGCGATCGGCGTTGGGATCGCTGTCCTCGGGCATCTGTTCGACCGCATCGGGAGCGACTTCAGCGAGCACGGTCTTGAGCTTTTCGGCCTCGTCCGCGCTCTTCTTCTCGGCGATGCGCTGGCGCACGCGGGCCAGGGTATCGTCGAGCTTGCTCTCGTCGACCGGCTTCATCAGGTAGTTGACCGCATTGGCCTCGAAGGCGCGCACGGCGTGTTCCTGGTAGGCGGTGACGAAGACGAACAGCGGGGGCTCGATCTCCATCACCCCCTTGACCACCGAGAAGCCGTCGAAACCGGGCATCTGGATGTCGAGGAAGACAAGATCAGGCTTTTCGGTCTTGATCTTGCGGATCGCTTCGCGGCCGTTCGAGCAGGTGTCGATGATCTCCACATCGGGGTATTTCTCAAGGCGCAGTTGCAGGCCCTGAATGGCCAGTTTCTCGTCGTCGACAAGGATCGTGCGAATGGTCATCTGTTTCGTATCTCCGGAAAAGCGCACAACGCGCGCCGTCTCCATGGGTTCCCGCGCGAAGCGGGATTTATTGCGCCCTCGACGCGCGCCTCAACGCGCAAAGGCCATCGGCACGCGGGGGCTATGCGCCAGATCCTGCGCGGGGTCCTCGCGGCGTTCGGAGGGAATCTCGATGAGCACGGCAAAGCCGCCCTCGACCGGCTCGATCGTCTCGAACCGGTGATCCCCGCCGTAAGCCTGGGCGAGCCTGTCGCGAATGTTCGATAGGCCAACGCCGGTCGAGACCGGCTCCCCTCCATCGTAGGTCATGCCCGACAACCTGTTGTCGGTGGTGGCGCTTTGCAAGCCCGGCCCGGTGTCCGAGACGGTAATGCGAAGCCGGGATCCGATGAGCTGCGTGGCGATGGTGATCTCCGCCCCGGATTCCTGCGGGCTGACCGCGTACTTGATGGCGTTTTCGACCAGCGGCTGGAGCAGCAGCGAGGGCAGCAGGCACTTCTGCGTCGCCTCGTCGATGGTGAAGGTGGTGCGCAGCCGTTCCTCGAAGCGCATGCGCTCGATGTCGAGGTAGAGTTTGAGCGTCTCGACCTCCTGCGCCACGGTCACCCGCGCCGAGGGCTTGTTGACCAGCGTATAGCGCAGGAAGGACGACAGCCGGCTGAGCATCGCGTTGGCGGGCTCGGTCTGCTTGAGCAGCACCAGCGTCGAGATCGAGTTGAGCGTGTTGAACAGGAAGTGCGGGTTGAGCTGGTAGCGCAGCATGGCGAGCTGCGCGCTCGTCGCCTGGTTTTCCAGCGCGATCAGCTGGTCGTTCTGCTCCTCCACCTGAAGGTAGAAGTTGATCGCGTAGTAGAGCGCGGACCAGGCCCCCAGCAGCGTCGCGTCGATGTAGAGCACGCCGAGGAACAGCTGGGTGAAGCTGGCATCGCTGTCGGTGCGCCACAAGGACCACACCCAGGCGTCGATGAAGGCGTGGAGACAGACCGCGAAGGCCAGGATCACCGCGGTCATGCCCCAGGTGATGATCGGGCGGCGGGTAATCAGCCCGCGGTAGATCACCGAAAGCACGAGCGAGATCGAGAATCCGGTGATCGTCTGGATCAGCACCAGCACCAGCGAGGTGAGCGGCTGGTTGTTGGCGATCATCGACATCGTGCGCAGCAGCATCGCGCCGGCCCAGCCCGCGGTCTGCAGGCGCCAGAAGGCCTTGTCCTTGTTCGCGAAGAACGGAATCGGTTGGATCGGCAGCACGCGCATGTCCATGCCTTAGCCTATTTCGCGGCCGGTCCGAAGCCGGGCTTGCGCGCGGCGGCGCCCATCCGCCGCATCAGCTGTCCTGCCCGCCCGATTGCGCGCCGGAACGGGCCTCGTCGAGCGCGCGGGCGAGCTGGTCGATGCCCACCGCGCCGGCGATCAGGTTGTCGCCCGCGACCCAGCTCGGCGTGCCCGAAAAGCCCAGCTTGCCCGCGATCTGCAGGTTGCGCTGGATTTCCTGGTCGACCGTGGGGCTGGCGGCGATGCGCTTGGCGCGCGCCATGTCGAGCCCGACCTGTCGGGCGACCGCCTCGATCGTCGGCTCGTCGACCTGGCCCGCGGCGTACATCGCGTCGTGGAAGGCTTCGTACTTGCCCTGTTCGGCGGCGGCCAGCGCCATGCGCGCGGCGGCCGGGCTCTGCGGCCCGATCACCGGCAGTTCGCGCACCACGATACGCAGGTCCGGGTTGCGCGCGATGAGGTTCTTCACGTCGGGCAGGCTCTGGCGGCAATAGCCGCAGGCGTAGTCGCTGAATTCGACCAGTGTGGTCTTGCCTTCGGGATTGCCCAGAACCGCGCCGGGGAAAGGAGTTTCGACGTTCTGGCGCACCTCGGCGAGCTGGTCGCGGGCCTGGCGGCGCTGGAGGTTTTCCATCGCCTGCGGCAGGATCTCGGGGTGCTCGAGGATGTAGTCGTGGACGACGTGCTCGACCGCGATGCGCCCGCCGTACCAGCCGCCGGTTCCGACGACGGCCAGGCCGATGAGGCTGACGGCAAGCTTGGTGGCCATTCCCATGCGTAACTCTTTTATCCTGTGCGCCAGGGTGTCCGGCGCGGGCTTTCTGCCTCTAGCGTCACTTCCGGGCGCGTTCCATAGCCGCGCGCGCCTGCATCTCGATATCCTGCGCGCGCAGCCAGTCGGCCGAGTATTGCGGCAGGCCGACCTGGGCCGCCTGGGCGCTGCGCAGCGCTTCGGCCATGTTGCCGGCCATGACCTGTTGTTCGGCGCTGGCGAGGTAGGCGCGCGGCATGTCGCCGTCCTGCGCGTAGATGACGCCGAGCTGGTACCAGGCGAAGGGGTTCTCGCGGTCGCGCGCGACCGCGGCCTTGAGCACTTCGCGCGCCTCGTCGTGGAATTGGGGATCGTCGGTGGCGATCAGCGCGTGCGCGAAGAGCGAGGCGATCAGCGGCTGGTTGCCGGTCAGGTGGGTTGCGCGGCGCAAGGGGGCGAGCGCGTCGCGCGGGTGCCCGCTCTCGAGCAGGATCTGCCCTTGCATCTCGAGGAAATAGGGATCGTCGGGGTTTTTGGCGACGAGCGCGGTCACTTCGGCGCGCGCCTCGTCGAACTCGGACAGGCGGTGGTAGGCATAGGCTCTGGCGTAGCGTGCCGGAACCGAGGTGTCGCTTGGCGGGTAGGTGCGCAGCACCAGCTTGGGGTCGGCGATATAGCCGAACAGCTTGCCCTTGATCCGCTCGAACCGGGCCTGCATCGCGGGATCGTCGGGCTTGGTCCAGGCCGGGTCCTTTTCGTAAGTGTCCTGAAGCGTCTGGATGCGGTCACCGGTGAGTGGGTGGGTGGAATAGAATTCGTCGCCCGTCTGCGGGCTGTAGCCGTGGCGGAATTCCAGGTTCTGCAGCTTCTGGAAGAACTGGAGCGAGCCGCGCCCGCTGATCCCGGCCTTGGACAGGAAGGTCGCGCCCGCCGCGTCTGCCGAGGCTTCCTGCGAGCGGGTGTAGGCGAGGAAATTGCCCATCGCGGCCTGCTGGCCGGCCATCATCACGCCCATCCCCGCCTCGCCGCCGCCCGCCGCGATCGCCGCAGCCCCCAGCAGCAGCGAAAGGATCGAGATGTGGCTGGCGGCCTTGCCCGCCGGGTTGAACACCGCGTGGCCGCCCACGACGTGACCCAGTTCGTGGGCGATGACGCCCTGAACCTGCGCCGCCGTATCGGCTTCCTCGATCAGTCCGGAGTTGATGTAGACCGCCTGCCCTCCGGCGACGAAAGCGTTCACGGACGAATCGTTGACCAGCACGATATCGACGTTCGCGGGTTGCAGCCCGGCGGCGGAAACCACCGGGGCGGCCAGATCGTGGAGGAAGCTCTCGGTCTCGGCGTCGCGCAGGATCGATTGCGCGGCGACGGGCGAGGCCGACCAGCCGAGCAGGGCCAGCAGCGACAGCAGGAACGCGGCAAGACGCAGGGACGACATGGAGGGCCTTAGGGTCTTTCGGGGCTGAACCGGTGCTGAAGCGCCCGAAGGCCGGGCGCGCGATACGGCAAGGCTAGCGGGCCGCATGCACGCTGCCAAGGCGCCTGGGGCGGGCCAGGGAGCGAGACAGGGGCGGGAGGCGTGTCCGCCGCGTCTCAGGGCCGCTTGTAGGCGAACATGTGCGGGACGAAGTTGGCCTTGCCGATGGCGATGCCTTCGGCGCGCAGGATCGCGTAGGCGGTGACGACGTGGAAATAGAACTGCGGCAGCGCCCAGTCGCGCACATAGTGCGCCCCGCTCATGTCGAAGGCGAGGTCGCCGGGCAGTTCGATCGCGACCGGGGTTTCCCCGCTGGTGTCGAGCGCGCAGGGCGAGAGCGTGTCGAGCGCGGCGAGCGCTTCCTCGATCCGCGCGCGCGCCTGTGCCAGCGTGCCGGGATTGTCGGCGGCGGCGCGGGCCTCTTCGCCGAGCGCGGTGAGCGCATCGGGGCGGGGCTCGCCGCGCAGGCGGTAGAGCGCTTCCTGCGCCTGCAGCGCGGCGTAGCGCACTTGCGTGGCGAGCGGGTACATGTCGGGCGCCAGCCGCGCGCCGAGCAGCGCCTGCGCGCGTGCGGGCGCCTGGTCCTCGAGCGTGCGCAGGAGGCCGAGCAGCATGCGCAGCATGTTGCGGTAGGTGGGAACGAGAAGGGCGGTGGGGGTCATGGCGGTGCCTTGCGCTGGTCTGGTCCTCTCCCGCGTGCCCGCCGCTGCCTGCTGGCCTTCGCGGCGGGCAGGGCGACTCGCACCGGGGGGACACTATTGCGCTGCATCGGCAGGCAGGCCAGCGCGGACTTGGTGCAGCGCCGGGATCGCCGCCGCGATGGCGTTGCTATCCGTCGAGCAGGTGGCGCGCGGCGCGATCGAGCAGGCGATCATCGTCGCCGATCTCGCCCAGCAGCACCAGGCTGCCATCGGGCGCGCGGCGCGCGACGATCACCGCAAATTCGTTGCCGTGCGCGGCCGTGTCGAGCGTGCGCGCGGGAAGCTGGCGCAGCCCTTCGCGCAAGTCCGCGCGGCGCCCGCGCTGCGCGCTGGCATCGCCCGCTTCGGCGCGGCGAAGGTCGCGTTCGGCGCGCACCACCGCCTTGAGCCCGCCCGGTGTCGTCGCCAGCAGTTCGCCGAGTCCTCCTGGCGCGAGTTCGAGCCGCTGCGCGTGCGCGATGGCGGTGGCGAATTCGGTCAGACGGGTCTTGTCGTAATCGGCCCCGAAGACGAGCTTGACCAGCGCGACGAGCGGCGCGCGCGGCTGGACCACGAGGCCCGCATCGGCGACAAGCGCGGCGTAGTCATCGGGGTTCTCCTGCGCGGCGAGCGCGAGGCCATGGCAGCGCGCGAGCGCGCAGTAGAGCGCCCGGCGCGAGCGGGCTTCGCCGTTGTCGGCGGTGTGCGCCTCATCGCGCGCGGCGGCGAGCCAGTCGGCCAGGTCCTCGAACGGACCGTCGTGCGCAGGGAGGGCTTTGGCTTCTCCGGGGGCCAGGCCGAACTGCGCGCTGGGCAGTTCGAGCGTGGGCGGCAGCGGTTCGTAGGCGAAATCGCTGTCGGCCGGGCCATCGGCCCATTCGGTCATCGGCGCGGCTTCGCGCAGCATGGCGGGCAGGCGCGGGGCGTCTTCGGGAGATCCTGCGGGCCGGGCTTCGGCGCGCGCGCGGGCTTCCTCCTCTTCCAGCGTCTTCCAGTTGATGACGCCGTAGATGTAGTCGATCGCGATGTCATCGCGCGAAAACGGCATGAGAATGCCGCGGTAGAGCACGGTCTGGCCGCGCTGGTTGACGAATTCGGCCTCGAACCCGACCGGGGCCTGATTGCCCAGGATTTGCATGTAGTGGTCGGTGATGCGCGAGAGCAGCGAGCGGCCGGGCACGTCGGCCAGCCGGAAGATGTCGCCGGTCACGTCGCTTTCGGCGGCGATCAGCTCACCCACGTAGGCGATCAGCGGGTCCTCGATCCCTTCCGCGAAGTCGAGCAGCACGCTGTAGGGGCCGAAATCGGGCAGTTCCTCGGGGTGGAGTTCGCTGATCGGGGGGTACATCCGATCGCCCAGCAGGCTGGCCCAGAAATTGTAGGCGCGCACCTGCATGCGCCGTTCGTCGCGCCCGACGGCGGCCGCTTCGGTTTCGGCACTCATTCCCATAGCCTCGTCTCGATCCTCGTCAGGGGGACAGGTTTCGCCGCGATTCGCAAACGCGCGCCGACCGGTCCCGTTGCGGGCCAGGACCCGGTTATGGCCGCTTCGTGGTAAACTATTGCTTAAGTGCGCGGCGATTGCGGCGCGCCTTCGCGCAGCACCCCTTCGCCGAGCCGCGGCAGCGGAGCCGCGAAGCGCAGCACGAGGAATCCGCTGAGCAGCACCAGCGATCCGGCGTGGAGCGCGAAAGGCAGCCCCTTCCAGTCGGCCAGCGCGCCCCAGATCCACGATCCGATTGCCATCGCGCCGAACGTCACCGCCTGGTAGATCGACAGGCAGCGGCCCAGGATCGCATCCGGCGCGCGCAGCTGAACGGCGGTGTTCACCGTGGTCAGGATCAGCACCCAGGCCATCCCTGAGAGAAAGGCGGCGGGCGCAGCCATGGCGATCGTGTGGACCTGCGCGATCCACGAAAGCGAAACCACGAACAGGCCGACGCCGATCGTCAGGATGCCCTCGAGGCCGAGTCGCTTGCGAATCGTCCCGGCAAAGGGCGCGGCGGTGATCGAACCGATGCCGAACAGGCCGAGCATCACGCCAAAGCCGATCTCCGAGCCGCCCAGGCGGTCGCGGATGACGGCGGGCAGCAGCGATTGGTAGGCGGCAAGGCCAAAGCCGATCGCGAAGCTGCGCGCGAGGATACGGCGCAGCGGGGCGCTTGCCGCGCAATAGGCGATGCCCGCCCAGACCGCGGGCAGGATCGGGCGGGGATGGATCTGGCGCGGCGCGGGCTTCCACCAGAGCAGCACCGCGATCAGGCCGATGTAGCTCACCGCGTTGATGCCGAAGGCGAACGAGACGTTCCACAGCGAGATCAGCAGCCCGCCCAGCGCCGGGCCGACCGAGCGCGCGATGTTGAACGAGATCGAGTTGAGCGCGATGGCCTGCGGGATCTTGCGCGGCGAAACGACCTGGCGCACCGAAGCCTGCCAGGCCGGGGCGTTGAGCGCGGTGCCGATCCCGACGCTGAAAGTAAAGCCGAGCAGCAGCAAGGGGGTGATCATCCCGGCGTAGGTCAGCCCGGCGAGCAGGGCGGAGACCACCAGCATCCCCGTCTGCGCCGCGAGCATGACCACGCGCCGGTCGTAATTGTCGGCGATCGCCCCGGCAAAGACGCCCAGCAGCAGGATCGGCACGGTGGAGGAGGCCTGCACCAGCGCGACGAGCAGGTGCGAGGCGGTGATGTCGGTCATCAGCCAGGCGGCGGCGACCCCCTGCATCGTCGCGCCCAGGTTGGAGAACAGGTTGGCGATCCAGATCGCGCGATAGACTGGATGGCGAAACGGCGAGAACGCCCCGGTCGGTTCGTCGTCCCCGGTGTCTGCGGGGGGAAGGGCTGGGTTGGTCTTGTCGTCCACGCCAATGGCGTTAGGCAGCCCGCCGGCTCAGGGCAAGAGCGGGCGCATCACAGCAGGTAGCGCATGCGAACGGTAAGAGCGATCTGCGCGCCTTGCGCCTCGAACGCGGCCTTGGCGAAGGAGGGCGGTCCCATGCGCACGGGGGCATCGCGCGAGAACCCGAAGCCCTCGCGCGGGATCATCAGCGCCTTGTCCAGTTTGCCGTTGGCGTTTTCGTCGTGGATCACCGCCAGTGCGTAGCGCCCGTAGGGTACGGCGCCGAAGTCGAGCGTGAGGCTGCCCCGGCTGTCAGGGGCGACCGGCACGATCAGGCGCCGTGCGGCCGGGTCCTTGTCGCAATCGGGAAAGTGTGCGGGGCTCCGCGTCAGGCAGGCGAGCACCTGCCCCTTCGCCGAGCGCAAGTCGGTGAGTGTGACCAGCACATGGCTGCGTCCGGGCACGGCGAGGGGGGCCGTACCCGGCACGGCGCCCAGCACCGGGGCGGGGACGAGCGCGAGGACCGCACAGGCAAGTCGTGTCTTCAGGGCGCCGAAACCCCGCGATCGGTGCCGCACAGATGATCCCAGAACCGGAAATAGAGGCCGTAATTGCATCGATACTGCTCGTGGTGCCGGTGGTGGTGCGAGGCGGTGATCAGCCAGTGGCCGAGCCGCGAGTGGACGAGCGCGCGCGGGAAGATCTCCCAGCCCATGTGGTTGGTGATCCCCATCACGGTCATGATCGTGAGCACCAGCCCCAGCATCGCGGCGTGGATCGGGATGAGGAAGACCAGCGCGGGAACGACCACCGCGCCGGTCAGCGCTTCGAGCGGGTGAAAGCTCATCGCGGCCCAGGCCGTCGGCGGGCGGCTGGCGTGGTGCACCGCGTGGGCGATGCGGAACACGCGCGGGCGATGCATCCAGCGGTGGGTCCAGTAGAACCAGGTGTCGTGCGCGAAGAGGAAGAGGATCACCGAAAGCGGCATCCACCACAGCGGATGGGCGCTCGCCTGGGTGTAGATGCGCGTCCAGCCATGCGCCTGCCAGCCCCAGGCGACGATCCCCGAAGGCAGCCCATAGATCGCGGCCGATAGCAGCGACCAGCCGATCTCGGCGCGAATCTGGCGGTTCATCCCCGCATAGAGGCCCGGACGCACCCGATGGGTGACGAGCGCGAACAGCCCCGAGGTGATGAGGTAGCGCACGCCGACGATGGCCGTCATGGCCAGCGCGGAGGCGGCGATGGCCAGCAGGGCGGGGGAAAGAGGCGATCCCATGGCGGGGCTTATGCCGCTTCGCGGGGCCTGTGGGAAGGCGTGAGGGGGGAATGATTCAAGGGGTTGCCACCCCTTGATCCCCATACTGTCGACCGCCCCCTCTGACACGCTGGTGGTTCAGAGGGGTGCGGTCGGCAGGTGGGACGTTCGAGGGCGGCTGCCCTCGAAATCTCAGGGTTCAGCCGGCGCGGCGCACGGCGTTCTTGTGCGTGCCAACGCCCTTGCCCGCACCGCGCGGACGGAAACGGCGCTTGCGCTGGCCTTCGCCTTCGCCACCGCGCTCGCCGCCACGATCCGCGGTACGCTCACCACCACGCTCGCCGCGCGGTGCCTCGCGGCGTTCGCCACGCGGGGTGTCGCGGCGTTC
>NZ_JALHLF010000055.1 GCF_022832435.1 Novosphingobium organovorum
CGTAATCAAAATGCCTGAAAAGGCATTTTTCAAACGGTCTCTAAGGGGAGGCGATGAGCAAACCACCCCGCGCACGCTACCGCACGACGAACGGGACGTCCTGCAACGCAGCGCTGGCGCGAAGAGGCTCGCTTCAGGTCGGGTTCGATCCCGCGATGCAGTGGCTTGCCCCGCCCATCGGCAAGCGCGGGCGCCAGCCCGTCTTCTCGGACGCTGCGATCTTGGCCTGCCTGACGTTGAAGGGCGTGTTCAAGCTTCCCTTGCGCCAGACCACCGGCATGATCGCCAGCCTTCTCAAGACGGCAGGGCTCGATTGGCTGGTGCCGGATTGCAGCACTTTGAGCCGGAGGTAGAAGACCCTGCTTGTCGAGATCCCCTGCCAACCCCGGGCAGAGCCGCTGCATCTGTTGATCGACAGCACGGGCATCAAGGCAGTGGGCGACCGGGAATGGTGCAGGCGCAAGCATGGCCCCTCCAAGCGCCGCCAGTGGCGCAAGGCCCACCTGGGCGTGGATGCCGGATCATTTGAAATCCGTGCCATCGAAGTGAACGGAGCCGGCCGCGAAAGTCCATCCAGCTCTCGCAAACGGAGGGCTTTCCAATTGGCTGCCTGCGGGCCATTGTCGCCGCGCGAATCAACTTGGCTACCCGAGGTTTGTCGAATGTTCAAAGCCGTCAGCGATGAAGACAACCGGACGATCTACAAGTTGTTCGATACGCTCCGGTATCCCCTGATTGTACTTGTCGTTTACATCCACAATGCCGGCTCGCAGGTGCGCTACGCGGACGGAAGCAGTTCGGCAGGGGGCGATTTCGCCTTCAACAGCTTCCTGCAAGCCTTCCTCTCGGAAGGGATCGCCCGAATAGCGGTCCCGCTGTTCTTTTTCATGTCCGGCTACCTTCTGTTCTTCAACACCGCATGGAACGTCGGCGCCTACCGCGACAAGCTCGCCAATCGATTCCGGACGCTGCTGGTTCCGTTCCTGTTCTGGAACCTGTTCTGGCTGGCGTTCAAGATCGCCCTCCAGCTCCTGCCCCAGACGGCCGCCTATTTCAGCAATCTCACCAAGCCCTTCGCGCAATATTCGGCTTTCGACTACGCCAACGACATCTTCGGCCTGACCCAATCGCCCGCCGCCTACCAGTTCTGGTTCATTCGCGACCTTATGGTGCTCGTTCTCCTGAGCCCGGTCATCCACTGGTTGATGAAGCGCGCCGCCGTGCCGTGCCTGGCCGTTCTTGCCGCATGCTGGTTCGCCGGATTCTGGCCGATCTACGTTCCGGGCCTCGATGGACTGCTGTTTTTCTCGATCGGATGCGCCATGAGCCAACGCCGGCTCGATCCAAGTTTGCGCTGTGACCGCGGCTTCTTGCTCACCGTGGGGGCTATCGCCTGCTTGTGCTTTGCCATCAGCTCGACCGGCAGTTCGCCGACCGACTTGCTTTGGGTCAAGCGGATCGGTGTAAGCTTTGGACTGGTATGGACGCTCAGCTGCGCGCGCGCGCAACTCGACAATGCGCGTTGGGTGAAGCTCAGCATGGCATTGGCCCCGGCGGCCTTCTTCGTGTTCGCCGCTCACGAACCGACCTTGCGTATCCTGCGCAAGCTAGTCTTCCGTATAGTGCCGCTGAACGAATTCTCCTCTGTTGCGCTTTACATCACCCTGCCTGTCATCACGATCAGCATCGTCACCGCAGGCTATTTCCTGCTACTGAGAATCGCACCCGGGTTCACCCAGGTCATCACCGGTGGGCGGGCCGCGGCTCCGGCGTCGCGCCTGCATCAGGCGGCAGAGACGATGACTGCGAGTGAGACTTAAAGCCGTCCCATACCGTGGGCGGCAGCGCGCAGGCCGAGCGGGTGGGCGAAGTCATCATCACCAATTGATTGGGGCAGGTAGGCCGCGCCTGACGCTGCCCGCCCGCTAGCCCATCCTGGGCGGCCCGCGCCCCGAGGGTGGGGGCGTGCCGCTGCTTGCCGATCCGCGTGGGCGTCCCCTCCCGCCAGCCGTCCGCGCCCCCACACGCCGCACTTGCCTCCACGCCCGGCCTCCACGCTTCGGGCACGGATATTACGCAGGCAGGGCTGCTATGAGGCACATCAAAATGTGTGATTTTTAGCTGTTTCCTGCGCTGAACAATGCCGAGTGAGCCTCAATGTGCGGATTCCGACGATCCCGATCAGGTAGAGGCCAGATCGCGGTTGATTAATGACCCTGTCCTTCTCGGTTGGTCAAGGGGCTGCGCAGCTGGCGTTCCGGCGCATGGATTCGCCGCTGAGTTCAAGCCGATGGGTATTGTGAACGAGGCGATCCATAATGGCGTCGGCGTAGGTGGGATCTCCGATCAGATCGAATCAACGTACCATGGGAAGCTGGCTGGTAACCGGCGTGGATTTACGGCCGTATCGGTCCTCGAGGATTTCGAGGAGATGATGGCGGGCATTGCCATTCAGGGGTTCAAGGCCCCAGTCGTCGATCAACAGGAGCTCGACCCTGGCGAGGCTTTTCATGCGCGCGGCGATCCGGCCATCCCCCTTGGCCAGGGCCAGTTCGTCGAGCAGGCGGGGGAGCCGGGTGTACAAGACCGAACGGTTGTCACGGCACGCCTTGTGACCGATGGCACAGGCGAGCCAACTCCTGCCGGTGCCTGTTGGTCCGATGATGGCACAGGTTTCACAGGCGGCGATCCAGTCGCCCTTGAGCAGTATGTCGAAGAGCCGGCGGTCGAGACCGCGGGTCGTGCGGTAATCGACGTCCTCGGGAACGGCCCGGGAAATCACGAAGAACGCGCAAGGGGACCTCATCCGCACCAGCAGCTCCACCGCCAACCAGGTGCGCGCCGCCTCCACCGCCTGGGAGAACATGAGCCTTGCGGTAGGTCAGGAACTCATCCCGGCGGTGCCCCCGCTGATCACGACCTTCACCGACATCATCAAGGCTTTCGGCACGCTCTCCCCCGAAATGCGCAAGTGGATCGTGATCGCAGGCGGCGTCGCGGCCGTGGTCGGCCCCTTGCTGGTCGGCTTCGCCGCGATCGCCGGAGCCATCGGCACCCTCGCGCCCATTCTGATCACTGTAGGCGGAGCCTTGGACACGGTGCTCTCGATCGGAGGAACGGCGATCGCGGCGATCGGCTACGTCATCTATGCCAATTGGGACGCGATCAAATCGGTGCTGTCGTCTGGCGTCGCGTGGATCAAGAGCGCCTTCAGCTCCCTGCCCGCGCAGCTGCGCCAGATCGGCACGATGATGATGCAGGGGCTCTTGCTGGCCATCAACCCGCTGGCACTGGGCGTGAAACTTATCGCCATGGCGAAGAACGGCATCACCGTGTTCAAGAACTACCTCGGGATCAAAAGCCCCTCGCGCCTGATGATGCAGATGGGCGATCACGTCGCCACCGGCCTCGGCCATGGTATCGATGGCGCCGCAGGAGGACCGCAGCGCGCGATGGGGCGGCTTGCCGGGGGCATCTCAGGCGCAAGCGCGCGTCAGCTCGCTCCGGCCGCCCAGCCCGCGCCTGTCACGCAAGGTGGCAGCACCTTCGTCTTCAAGATCAGCCAGCAGCCGGGCGAGGACGGCGAAGCCCTCGCCCGGCGCGTCGCGAAAATGGTCGATCAGGCGCAAAAGCAGCGCAAGCTGCGCTCGTACCAGGATGACTACTGATGCTTGCCGCGCTTGAAAGTGTGATGTCTTGTCCGAGAGCCGGATGCTGGAGAACCGCATTTCCGGTTCGATGAACAGGGAGTGGAGAAGGACCCTCTGGCAAGCCCTACAGGCGCGCCGCCCGACACCGCGCCACTTCCTGACTTTACTGGGGCTGCTGGCAAGCGTTTGGACAAACTGGCGCGTGAAGTTGCCAGGGCTGGATGAAAAGGCGAATTCACTCAAAAGGACATTTCATTCATCTCATGAGCGTGCGCAGATCGTCTTCGTCAAGCCGGCCCATTGCCGCATCGAGCTGCAAGCGGGCCTGAAGGTATGCGTAGATGGCGTTGAGCCTGTCGCTGCCGGTCGCGATGGTCTGGCTTTGCGCATCGAGAACGTCCTTCTGGGTGCGGATGCCGACTTCGCGCCCCGTCGTCGCTGCATCTTGTTGCGCATGGGATGACACGGAAGCCACGGTCAAAGCGGCGATCTGTCTGGCTCCGTTGTGCACGGCATACCAGGCCTTCTGCGTCTGCAGCCGGGCGTCGCGGCGCGCCGCTTCCAGCTGGTGCATGGCCTGTGTGGCCAGCGCTTCGGCCTCGCGCTGTTTCGAGGTGATCCCACCCCCGGCGTAGAGCGGAACGGTCAGGCGAAGCCCGACCGATGCGGTTTGGATACGGTCGGGAAGAATGGCATTCCCGTCGGCCCCGCCGAGCCGGTACTGTCCCTGATAACTTGCCACACCTTCGACGACGGGGCGGCCTGCCAGGCTATAGCGCTCGATATCCGCACCGGCCGCGCGGGCGGCATGCTCGGCGATGCGGACGTTGGGTGCGCTCCTACTGGCAATATCCGTTGCCTCCTCAAGTGAAACGGGCGGTAGTGCGGGCACGAGATCGGATCGGGGGCGCGCCAGATCCGTTCCGGGGAGCCCTGTCAGCTCGGCAAAGGAGGCTTGCGCAATGGCCAGGCCGGACTGATCTGCGATGCGGGATACCGCGCTGGCATCGCGCCGGGCCTCGGCCTCGCGAACGTCGGTGATCCGCGCACGCCCGGCCTCGAAGCGGGCCTGTGCGCCGCGTCTCTGCTCTTCGGCCGCATCGTATTGCCGCGAACTCGCGCTGAGGGCGTCCTGGGCGGAGAGCACGGCGAAATAGGCTTGGGCTACGCGCAGGATCAGCTCTTGCTGCTCGCCTTCGAACTGGACTCGTCCGC
This sequence comes from Novosphingobium organovorum, assembly GCF_022832435.1. Taxonomy (GTDB): domain Bacteria; phylum Pseudomonadota; class Alphaproteobacteria; order Sphingomonadales; family Sphingomonadaceae; genus Novosphingobium; species Novosphingobium organovorum. Next base: position 4,866 of record NZ_JALHLF010000055.1, read on the forward strand.
TTGCGGCCTTCTCGTGCAGCTGGGTCGCTTGTGCGGACTTGGCAGCATCGTAGATTGGCTGCACGGCCTGGACACCGACGCCGGCACGGCTTCCCGAGCGAGAGCCCGAGAAATAGGGATCGAGATCCTCGGGCAGGCGGGCGTTCGTCTCGGCTGCATTGTACTGATAGCCGCCCTGGGCCTGAAGGGAGGGCCGCTTGAGCGCGCGCGCCTGCACATCGGCTTCGTCACCGGCATCGCGCGCCGCTCTCGCGACGGCATGATCGGGATCGTGCATCACGGCCGCAGCATAGGCGTCGGCGAGGTCGGTTGCGGCAGCCGGGACGGCAAAGGTGCACAGGGCCGTCGCTGCACACGTAGTAAGAAGGCGCATCATGTCGTGGGCTCCTGGTTGCCCGGCTGCGTGTTGCCTCGGTCGAACACCAGTTCGTAAAGGGCGGGCAGGACAATGAGAGTGAGGATGGTCGCGACCATCAGCCCGCCCATGATCGCCCAGGCCATCGGTCCCCAGAACGTGGAACGCGTGAGCGGGATCATCGCGAGGATCGCGGCAAGGGCGGTGAGCATGATCGGACGCAGGCGGTGGACGGCCGCTTCGCGAACGGCCTCGCGCATCGTCGCGCTGTGCTTGGCCAGCACATCGATCTGCGCGATCAGAATGACCGAATTGCGCAGGACCATCCCGAACAGAGCGAGCGAGCCCAGCATGGCGACGAAGCCAAACGGGATCCGGAACGTGGCCATGATGAGCGCAACGCCGATCATCGCGAGCGGCCCCGTGGCGAGCACCACCAGCATGCGGGGGACGTTCTGGAGTTGCACCATGAGCAAAACCACGATGACGAAGACGGCGAAGGGGACCGCAGCCATTGTCGCGCGCTGGTTTATGGCACTCTGCTCCTGGGAGCCCCCCTGCGTGATCTTGGCGCCGTCGGGCAGGCTGGAGCGCAGTTTGTCGATCTCGGGGGCTATCCGGGCCGTGAGGTCACTGGCCTGCTCCCCCTCGACGTCGGCCGACACGGTGATCGTGGGCTGGCCATTGCGCTGATACAGCACAGAGGGTTCGCTCGCGGCGACGACATGGCCGATCTGGGAAAGCGGGATGCTACCTTGGGGCGTCGCAATGGGCAGATTGGCGATCCGACCGGGATCGGTGCGCTCGGCTTCGTCTAGGCGAAGGATGACGTCTAGGCCAAGATCGCGGTCGCGCAAGGTCGTGGTGCCTGCGCCCGAGAGGGCTAACTGGAGCGATTTCTGCACCGCCTGGGTCGAAAGGCCAAGCGCGCGCACCTTGTCCTGATCAAGTTCGACGCGGATCGCTTTCAAGGGCTCGCCCAGATCGCTGCTGACATCGCGAGCCCTGGCTTGATCGCGCAGCAGCGCCTCGAGCCGGTCGGCGACGGGCACCAATTGGGCAAGATCCGGGCCGGAGACTCGGTATTGCACGGGTTGGCCGACCGAAGGGCCGTTCTCGAGCCGGCTGACCCGTCCGCGCACCTCGGGGAAGCGCGTGGCAAGAAGCTCCTGCAAGTGGGAGATCACCTCTTCGCGGGTCTCTTCATCGCGGGTCTGAAGAATCAGCTCGGCCAGCGTAAGGTCGGGGGTCTGCACGTTCAGTGGCAGGTAGAAACGCGGCGAACCACCGCCGACATAGCTTGTAACAGAGGTTACACGCGTATCCTCGGCCAGCAGGCGTTCCATCCGGCCGGTCAGGTCACGCGTCTGGGCGAAGCTGGCGTTACGCGAGAGCTGGAGATCGACGACGATCTCCGGCCGGTCGGAGGCTGGAAAGAACTGGCGCGGCACCGCGAACTGGAACAGCGCGAGCGAGGCGATGAAGATCGCCGCCGTCACAGCCACCACAAGCTTGCGTCGGTGGAGGCAACCTTCGAGAACGCCGCGGAACCAGCTGTAGATGTGCCCGGAATACTGCTCTTCGGGTTCGGCAGCATCCTCGCGGGCGTCATCGCGCTGGGGCAGCAGGTGGAAGGCGAGATACGGCGTGAAGATCACCGCCACGATCCATGAGAGGATCAGCGAAAGCGCAATCACCTGGAACAGGGATTTCACGTATTCGCTGGCGGTGGCCTGGCTCATCACAATGGGCAGGAATCCGGCAACGGTGATAAGAGTGCCTATCAGCATCGGCTTGGCCGTGACGGTGAAGGCGCTTACGGCCGCACGTGTGCGGGTCCAGCCCGCCTCAAGGTGGGTCGCAATGGATTCCACCACGATGATCGCGTCATCGACCAGCAGGCCCAGAGCGATGATCAGCGCGCCCAAAGAGATACGTTGCAGGTCGATGCCCATGTAGAGCATTGCGGTGAAGGTCATCGCCAGCACCAGCGGGATGCACAGCGCGACGACGATTCCCGGCCGCCAACCCAGCGACAGGAAATTCACCGCGAGTACGATAACGATGGCCTCGAACAGAGAGCGGGTGAATTCGCCCACGGATTCGTCGACCACCCGGGTCTGGTCGGACACGGTTTCGATCTTCATGCCCAGCGGCATCTCGGACTGGAGCTGTGCAATGGCGCCCTTAAGGTCCTTGCCGAGCCGTGCGACATCGCCATCCGCGCGCAGGCTGATACCGACACCTACCGCCTCCTGGCCACCGAAGCGCATCGCGAAACTCGCTGGATCTACGGGCTTGCGTTCAATATGTGCGAAGGAATCCAATCGGATGCTCTTGCCGTTGATCACGATCGGGGTCGCGACGATGTCCTGCAGTGCATCGTAGGTTCCGCTCACCTGCAGGCGTACGCGTTCGGGGCCTGCATCGATGATGCCCGATGCCGAAATGGCGTTGGTACTTTCGAGCGCGTCGGCGATCGTCTGGGGCGTGATACCAGCCCCGGCGAGGCGGGCGCTGTCGTAGGTCACGTAGACCGCCTCGTTCTGATCGCCGACGAGTTCGGTCTTGGCGACGTCGGGCAGTTGCTGCACACGGTCGCGCAGGGTTTCCGCGTAACGGCGCAGCGTGGGTTCGGCAAAGCCCACGCCGGTGATCGCGTAGATGTTGCCGTAGGTCGTGCCGAATTCATCATTGAAACCGGGGCCCACGATGCCGTCGGGCAGGTCGGCGCGGTTGTCGTTCACCGTCTTGCGCACGTTGTACCAGATGTCCGGGATTCGGCTGCTCTTGACCGTGGAGATGAGGGTGACGTTGAGTGTGGCCCGGCCGGGCAGAGCCTTGCTCTTCACGTAGTCTATCTCAGGGATGTTTTCGGCCAGCATCGTCTCGATAGGCTTGATAACCTGCTGCGCCATCTGCCCGGCACTGGCACCCGGCCAACCGACGGTGATCATCATCGTCTTGACGGTAAACTCGGGATCCTCCTTGCGTCCAAGCGAGAAGTACGAGAGCAGGCCGGCGACGGCAGCCACGGCGACGAGAAAGCCAATGAACTGGCGATGGTCGAGCGACCAGCGGGACAGGTTGAAATCATGCATGAAGGGATTGCTCACGAAGAAGGCACCTTCACGATGCGAACCTTCTCGCCGGAATGGAGGAGTTGCACCCCGGCGGTAACGATGGTCTCGCCAGCATTCAGGCCTTTCGTTATGCGTACGATTTCTCCGCCCGGCGCGCCGAGGCGTACAGGGCGTGGGGCGACTGTCATGGCCTTGCGGTCAACCACCCAGACGCGGGCATGGCTCGAGCCCGTCGCTTCGTGGCTTTCCCAAACTGCGGTAAGAGGGACGTCCATGGCGCCGTGTCCGGAGCGGATGCGGACGTGCAATTGTGCGGTTTCACCCATCAGCAGGGTTTCGGGTGGGGCCTCGATCGAGATTCGGGCTGCGAAAGTGCGCGTCGTGGGGTCGGCGGCACCTGCGATCGTGCGCAGGTGCGCAGGATAGCGCTTCCCTGGATGGCTCCAGACGCTGACGCTGAGCGCCGTTACTTGGCGCACCTGTTCGAGTCCGCCCTCGGGGAGGGCAACCGCGATTTCGGGGCGTCGGTCGTCGGCCAGCGTGACCACGCCCTGTCCGGCGCCGACAACCTGCCCGACTTCGCCCTGGACCTGGGTGACCACGCCCGAACGGGGTGCGCGCAATCGCGTGCGGTCCATTTGGGCGGCGGCCGTGCCGCGCTGGGCAGCGGCCGTGCGCAACTGGGCTTGGGCCTGCGCGGTCTGCGCCTTTTGCTGATCGAATTCGGCAGGCGAGATGAAGCCCTTGTCCAGCAGTTCGCGCGAGCGGGCGAGATCTGCGCGCTGCGTCGCCGCTGCCGTCTGAGCGGAATGGCTCTGAGCTGTTGCGCTGTCGAGCGCCCGGGCATAGTCGCCGGGGTCCAGTCGCATGAGGTCCTGGCCGGCGCGGACGAGGTCGCCGGGATCAACCGTGCGCGCCGTGATACGCCCCGGCACCTCAAAGCCGACCTGGCTCTCGAAGGCGGAGCGAATTTCACCCGCATACGTCGTTTCGTTGGTCTGCGAATCCTCGGACACGGTCAGGACCGCAACGGGGCGCCGTTCGTCTTTTGCTGGTTTGTCTTGGCTGCAGGCGCAGAGCATCAGCGCGCTGGCGGGGATCATGGTGCGAAGAGGTGACATCGTATTTCCAGGGCCGGAAGGGGCGGCCTGTGGCGGCCCGTTGCAAATCGAGCCCCGGGCAATGAAGGGAAAGTGCAACACCCGATCATGACCATTGTAACGGTTTATTTCATTGGTGATTGCAGGCCAGGATGACGTAACTCTCGCTAGAGCGGTTTTCGATCGGATTGCATCAGATCTACCGCTCTAGACTTTTGTTTTGACGCATTTTCTGAACCGTCAGGTGATTCCACCTGACTGGAAAATGCTCTGAGGAAGCGGGGAACGGCAGGCCTGCGCGTCCTGTTACAAACTGCAATGTCTGTTCACGTTCGCCACAAACTGCAGCGCCCGGGACANGAGGAAGCGGGGAACGGCAGGCCTGCGCGTCCTGTTACAAACTGCAATGTCTGTTCACGTTCGCCACAAACTGCAGCGCCCGGGACAGTCTAGGGAGAGGCCCGCCCACGTTCCGGGCGAGGACCATAAGGGGATATTCGATGAAGGCACTCCCGATCCTTATCGGCCTTTCCGCTTTGACCGTGGCGGGCCGCTGCGCGCGGCTTTGCCTATGGCGATACGGATAGGGACGCTCAGGCCACACTCGTCGAATTGCGCGAAGCCGTCGCCAAGTGGCGCCAAGCCATATCCGCGCTTGTATCGAATGGCCCCCGTGCCCTTTCCGGGCCAAAGCGTGCTAGGGCGCAGGAAGGGGCTTTCCACGTTACCCCGAGCCATAGGAAGGCAAGACTTCATGACCGCCCAATCACAGGCGACCTTTTCCCAAGGTATGATCGCCGTGGTGGAGGACGATCCTGGCATTCGCGGGCTCGTCAAATCCCTTCTCGAGCGTGAGGGCTTCACGGTCACTGCCTTCGAGAGTTCGCGAGGGCTGGACGAACACGTCCTGGCCCGTCTCGACTGCCTGATACTCGATCTGATGCTACCGGGCGAGGACGGGCTCGACATCTGCCGGCGACTGCGCGTCGAGATGCCGCGGCTACCGATCCTGATCGTCACGGCCAAGGACGATCCCATAGATCGCATCATCGGGCTGGAGATCGGCGCCGATGACTATCTCGCCAAGCCCTTCAACAAGCGCGAACTGCTGGCCCGCCTGCGCTCCATCATCCGGCGCACGCGCGACATCGAGGCGGCCGGGAGCAAGGAGAGTGGAGACACCTACCGGTTCGATGGGTGGGTGCTGCGCGTTGGATCGCGCGAGCTTTCCGATCCCCGAGGCGAACCGGTCATCCTCACCACCAGCGAATTTGATCTGCTCCATGCGCTGGTCCTCCACCCGCGCCGGGTGCTCTCACGCGATCTCTTGATCGATTGGACACGGGGCGGCTCGGCGAACCCCTTCGACCGCGTGATCGACGTTCAGATGAGCCGGCTGCGCCGCAAACTGGGCGACCATCCGCGCGAATCGGCGATGATCCGTACCGTGCGCGGAGATGGATACCTTTTCGCGCCCAACGTCATCCGCTCGTGAAAATGCGCTCGATCCGCCTGCGTGAACGCATCGCTGTCATCGTGGTCATCCACCTTCTGGCGATGATCGGCATCATCGTTGGCTTCCTGAAGATGGCCGATCCCGCGCATATGGAGCCGTTCTACCGACTCCCTGATCCCACCAAGGTGGCGTTGATAGCTGCGGCCTTCGAGCGCACGCCGCCCGACACCCACGCCGAGCTCGATCGCGCCTTTTCCGATGCCACGCTCCAGGTCGCCCTACACCCCTCGATGCCTGTGAATAGGCCCGGCTCGGTTACGCCCGAGACGCTGGAGTTCTATCGTGATGCCCTTGGTGGGCGACCGTTCCGGTTACAGGTTTTCGGTTCCGACGTGCCGCGCAGCTTCGACGACAGGCCGGGGATCACCTCGAGTCCGATCCGGATCACGGTCCAGCTGCCCGATGGGCAAGCGCTGGCCATCGAGCAGAAGGTCACCGCGCCCGTAACCAAGATTCTCAGTAACCTCATGCTGTTCCTGCTCGTCGTGGCGGTGCTCGACGTGCTCATCGTATTCTGGCTGGCGGCGCAGTCTACGCGACCGGTCGAACGGCTGGCCCGGGCCGTGCGCGAGGACCGGCTCGACACGGTGGATCTGCCTGGGCCGCGCGAATTTGTCGAACTGGGCAAGACCATTCGGGACTTGCGGACGCGCCTCAAGGTCCTGCTCGAAGAGCGGACCCGGATGCTTGCGGCGATTGCGCACGACTATCGCACCTATCTAACCCGGATGGACCTTCGCAGCGAGTTCATCGAGGATTCCGAGCAGCGCCGGCTGGCCGGGCAGGACATTGAGGAGATGCGTGAACTTCTTGCAGACACTCTGACTTTTGCGCGAGAATCGTCGACCTGCGAAGCAGATCCGGTAACGTGTGAGGTCCGCACCGAACTGGCTGCGCTGGCACTTGAGAGAAAACGCACGGCGCAGGATATCGCCATCGTTCCAATTGGCGAGGCCGTGCTGGTACGTGCTTCGCATCTCTCGTTCCAGCGCATGATGGCCAACCTTCTGGACAATGCCCTGCGCTATGGCGGAGGCAGCGCGCGGGTTCGGGTGCTGGCGGAACGGACTCATGTGCACATCTCGGTCGAAGACGAGGGGCCAGGTGTTCCCGAGATCGATCTCGAACGCCTCCTGCAGCCTTTCGAGCGCAGTGAACCCTCGCGTGCGCGGCACACCGGTGGAGTGGGCCTTGGCCTGTCCATCGTTCAGGCGCTGGCGCGACGCTATGAGGGGGACGTGCGCCTCGAGAACCGTTCCGAGGGCGGCTTCCGCGCGATCCTCTCCTTGCGGCGGGGGGAGTTGGTCCCGCCCGAGGCATGACAAGTTCCGTTACATTCGTCACGCATGGTTGTTGCGGGACTCGGTGAGAATGTGGCTCCAACCAAGGAGCTGGAACCATGCATAACTTTCTTCCCCAAAGGGCCGCCCGCCGGATCGGCCTCATCGGGTCGGTCCTCAACCTGCTGCTCGCCATCAGCCCGACCACGGCCCATCCCGATACTGTGCGCCACACCACCGTGCAGACCGATAATGGTGTCTATAGGCGTACCGTCGTGGTTGATCGGGGGCGTCCCGGCTGGTGGCACGATCATCCCGGCTTCGTCCATTACAACGGCCCCCGGGCAGGATACTACTTCGCGCCCGGATACGGATATTACCGCGTCCCGCCTGCCTATGTCCACACGACCTGGGTTGTCGGCCGGACCTTGCCGGTCGATCTGCGCGGCTACGTCGTCGTCAGCCCGGCGGGGTACGGACTCGCGCCGCCGTCGCCAGGTTATGGGTGGTATTTCGTGGGGACGAATTTCGTCCTGATCAGAAAGTCGAGCGGTGTCATCGTCCAGTCCGTTGCGGGCGGTTGGTAGGCGCAAGGCTCCGACAGATGGCGAACCTGCTCCTGCCCCCGGCAGGTTCGCGATCCCCCCCCCTCCCCGCGCTTAAGCGCCATGCGTCACAGCGCGCGATATCCCCGGTTCAGAAGCGAGATTACATGAAACTTCGCCCCCTTGTCTTCCTGCCACTGGTGGCTCTTCCAACCGTCCCGGTCCATGCCGAAGCGCCAGTCATGCTCTATCCGGTGCATATCGGCGCCGAAACCGCACGTTACGAGCGCGGTACGCCTACTGTGTCGTACGATATGCCGCGTGGATCCGTGCAGATCCGTCCCCTGCCGGTCGAAGATGGCCGCGTTGCTTTCTCTGTCGCGGTCTTCAACAAGGGGATGCGCGCGGCCAATTTCGGTACCGAGAACATTTCGGCCACGGTCAACGGTTCGCCCGCGTCGATTCCGACCTACGATCAACTTGTCCACGCAGCCGAGACAAAAGCACACGAAGCGAAAATCGGCACCGCTCTCCTCGCCGGTGTCCTTGCAGGCGTCGCCTCTACCGCTTCGAATGAAGGAACTTACTATCGCCGGTATGGAGGGCCCGGTCATGGCCATGTCGAGGCGATCCGCTGGCATGACGACAGTCCCGGACGTGCGGGGGCGGCCGCGGTCGTGGCAGGCGGCGCGATGGCGATCCGGGGTATCGACGACAAGCTCGATTATACGCTTGAAGAGCTTGGTGGCCAGGCGCTCCGGACGACGACGATCGATCCGGGTGCCTCGTTTGGTGGCATGATAATCGTGTCCGGCGTCCGTCGAGACGACCGTCATGCCGATATCCGCCTTGCCATAGACTTCGACGGTGTGCGCTACCCCTTTGCGTTCCGCCTTGCCCCCGTTGGGGCCGGGCCAGCGACGTCGATGCCGGCGACCCAGCCCGTTGAGGCAAATTCTGAAACCGGACAGGTGGCATCGTCCCGTCCAGGAGGGCAACCGTGAGGCTCTGCAACCAACACATCCATCTGGCTCTCGCAGTGTGCGCCGCCGCTCTCGTGTCGGGCTGTGCACATACGAAAATTGGTGACGTTGCCCTGAGCCCGGCACGTGAGCTGCCGGCAGCCTCGCGCCTTTGCCTTCGGGTTTCTCTCGCGCCGGGACTTCAAGGTCAGGAGGCTGCAAGCAAGGCGGCCCGCAAGCTTGAAGCGAAACTTCTCGAAAAATACCACGAGGCCGGTTTGAGCGCCGGCATCGTCCTTGGCCAGCTCAAGGACCAAGCGGCCGCCTTCGTCCAGGTCCGTATTGTGGAGGCGGATCCTGGCAACACCGCCAAACGGTTGTTGGTAGGGTTCGGTGCTGGCCGCTCCGCGTTTGCCACGCGGACACGTATCCAAGCCGGGCCCACTGAGCCTGTGGCGCGGGATGTATCGCAACCTGCACATCTGGCCTTTTCCACGATGGCGAAGGACGGCCTCAAGCCTGGTGTGATCCTGAGCGGAGGTATAGCGACGGTGACCGGCGATGTCTCGCGCTTGGCTGTGGGCGCTGCCATTTCGACGTTGGCCGAACTGCGCAGTGGTCTTGGCCGTCAGGCCGAACGCACGGCCGACGTGATCGTCGAGCAGACCCACGTCTTCTACCGCGCCTCCCACTGGGACTGGCCCCCATCCCAACCGGAAACAGTGTATTCGGGCAACATTGACAGGCCCAACTTGGCGTGTTCGTCCAAGTCGTGACCTGTGTCAGGTATGCGATCCTCATCTTGCTTGATGAAACATTTGGCGGGCTCGGGCCGAGTCCCGCCCTGACGGTGCATTTCGAGCAGCAGCCAGCGTGCGCCCACCGACCAAGTCGTACCTATTGCCTTCAGTCGTTCAATTTAGAAAACGGAACCGCTCGGATCGATCGCGTCGTGGAAACGCCAGGCCATCGAGCGGATAGCGTAGCACAAGCTAAACCGACCCTCTGAAGACGCTCAGCTGCCAATATCCGCTCCCTAAGTACGGACGTTCTGCTAATCTGCAGCCAGTCATCGCTCAGCGTTTAACTCAGCCATCCGTCGACAAGGTCAGGCTCTCCCATTCATCGACCTCACGTTCCATCTGCCTGAAGCGTTCGCGAACCAGGCGCAGGGCATCGCTACCCAGCAGCAACTGTGGTGGCGGCGCATCGGCATCGATCAGGGTAAGGACAGCCTTGGCCAGCCTGACGGGATCGCCAGCCTGTTTGCCGCTCTTTTCTTTGCGCGCGGCCCGGATCGGATCGAACTGGGCGTCATAGTCGGCAATGGCGCGTGGACTTCGCACCATCGATCGCCCCGCCCAATCGGTGCGGAAGGAGCCGGGGCACAGGGCCGTGACGTGAACGCCGAAGGGCGCCATCTCCGCGCGCATCACTTCCGAAATGCCCTGAAGCGCAAACTTGCTGCCGCAATAATAGGCGATCCCGGGCATGGTTATCATCCCGCCCATCGACGTCACGTTGACGATAAATCCACAGCGCCGTTCGCGAAAGCGAGGAAGGAACGCCTTGGCGACGGCAACCGCTCCGAAGACGTTGACGTCGAACTGGCGGCGCATTTCGTCGAGAGGCGATTCCTCAAGGATGCCTTCATGACCATATCCGGCATTGTTGATGAGGACATCGATCGGGCCATGTTCGCTGTCGGCGCGATCGACAATTCCGGCGATCATCTCGAAGCGCGTCACATCGCACAAGACCGTCACGACTTCGGGCAGAGCCTCGGCCAGACGATCTCGCGCCGCCTCGGAGCGGACCGCGCCGATAACCCGGTGGCCAGCATCGAGGGCGGCCTTGGCGATGGCGAATCCGAAACCGGAATTCGCCCCGGTGATGAAGAACGTGTGTTGCGACATGGCGGTGTTCCTGCTGGTTGCTTTTACACCTTGCCAAATGGTATGATCACGTCGGCCCTAAAACGGCATTTTCTCTGAACTCCTTGCTCAATCCTATGGCATCGTCACGCACAACGCCTCCTCTCGTGGAATTGGCGGCCAGTCTTGCGCCGCGGCACGGGTACAATGCGTCCAGCCTTCCCGGCCTGCGCATCCTGCGCTCGCAAGCTATGCTCGAGGACGTGCCGGTACTTTACCGGCCCGGAGCTGTCTTCGTGTTGCAAGGATCGAAGCAAGGGTTTCTCGATGGCGATGTCTATCGCTACGATGCCGATCACTACCTCGCCGTCTCAGTGCCCGTGCCGTTTCGTATGGCCTCACAGGCGGATGCCAGTTGCCCCTTGCTCGCCGTCTATCTCGATTTCGACCTTCATGTCGCGGCCGAGATCGCTGCCGTGATGGCCCCCAAGATGATGGCGGTGGACGCCTCGCAGACCCGCGAACAGGCACGCAGTCTGGTCTCGAGCCCGATGGAGCCTTCCATTCGCGATGCGCTGCGACGGTTGCTGGAGGCTCTCCAGACACCGCAGGAGTGCACTATCCTGGGACCGGGCCTTATTCGTGAATTGCATTTTCGGGTCATGACGGGGCCGCAAGCCCGGCCGCTCCTCGCCGCCCTGCAGCACGAAGGAGCGGCGAACCGGATCGTAAAGAGCCTGTCGGAGATCCGCGAACGCTATCACGAAAAACTCACCGTCCCGGCCCTTGCCCAGGCTGCGGGGATGAGCGTTGCGTCATACCACGCCGGTTTCAAGGCGCTTACCGGAAGTTCACCCATTCAGTACATCAAGGCCATGCGCCTGCACGAGGCGCGCATGATGATCGCGCGGCGCGAAGCGGCCATATCGACTGTCGCGATGCAGGTCGGCTACGCCAGCCCCGCGCAGTTCAGCCGGGATTTCAAACGTCATTTTCATCGCAATCCCAGCGATGAGGCCCTCTGGCTGCGTGAGCACATCGGCGAGGCCTCTTAGCTCCGGGCCCGACCCTTTGCGGTCCTTCAACCGCCGATTTTCCGTGCCCAGCTGCGGACAGGCGGCAATCGGCTAGCCGCTCGCCAATGGATCGCAATTTTAGTTCCCGATGGAGGAATGCTCGGTGTCACGTCAGAATTCTCTGAGTGTACGGTTTGCCGTATTCCATCCCCTGAATTGCTGGATCGTTCGCTTTGAATTTTCGTGCGCCATAGCTCCCATCACCAAAGCGTCCAGTGAGGACGACCTCATCTTCGGCGACAAATCCTAAATCAACCTCAGAGTCCGTTTGAGAATGTCATGGATGGACAATTCTGCGGAGCATGAGACTGCCTAGGGCGACATGGATCATGGCCTCCGAGACGTCGATCCGCTGCTCGTAGTCGCGGGCGAGGCGTTTCCACCGGGTCATCCAACCGAAGGTGCGTTCGACGACCCAGCGCCTCGGCAGCACCTTGAAGCCCGCCTCTTTGTCGGAGCGGCGGATGATCTCGAGAACGAAGTCCTGATAGGCAGCGGCGTCCATCAGACGGGTGCGATCGTAGGCGCCGTCGGCGAACAAATGCTTCAGCCAGGGCCATCGCTTGCGAATGGTCGCGACGATCGTTTGAGCGCCAGCGCTGTCGGAGATGTCGGCAGTGGTCAGATTGACCATGAGCAATCGGCCATCGGTATCGACAGCAATGTGCCGTTTACGACCGAGGACCTTCTTGCCCGCATCAAAGCCTCGTTTTTCTGCCGCTGGGGCCTTGATCGACTGACTATCCACGACGGCCGCCGTCGGGCTTTGTTCACGGCCTTCGCGTTCACGGTCCAGCATGAGGGTAACGTCGTGGAGCGTGCGGAACAGCAGTCGGCGCACGAAACGGCGAAACCACCAATACACCGTCTGCCAGGGCGGGAAGTCGTTCGGCAACATCCGCCATCCACCACCTGTTCGGGCCAGATAGCGCAGCGCATCGAGGACATCACGCAGGTCCGTCTCTGGCTTGTGACCGCGCTTGGCCACGGGCGGGAGAAACGGCTGAATGAACAGCCATTCTTCGTCGGTCAGATCGGTCGGATAGCGCTTCGATCGCTTTTCAAATCTGGCCATCCGGCTACGGCTCGCTCGGGTCCACATCCCAAGCTTGAATCACGCCCGCGCCGCCACATCAACCCATTCTCAAACGGGCTCTTAGGGCTTTGATGATGTGACCACCCCCGACGGCATTGTGATGTGCCCCCATGCATGAATTCGCGCGCTGCGGTGATCGACGTCTGAAAATACAGATCACCCGTGGCTGCACTTTGTTATTGTAGCGCTACAGTAGCATTTTTGCTTCCGTTACAAAAATCAACAATTGTAATTTTCAATGGATACCTATGAAGAGGTTCAATTATAAAATTGCGAAGGTGACGATTAGCTCCCTTGGTCAGACAAGATGATGGCGCCGTGCTCGCGGCGTACAAGGGAGAAGATGTATGAACCGCAAGGCAGCGTTGCTGTGCCTTTCGCCCGCCCTGGCGTTGAGCCCGGCACTGGCCTGGGCTCAGGCCACAGGCGATCAGGAGGATTCCTCGGCGAGCGCGCAGGCCAATGCCGCGCCCGGTCGGCAGGTGTCGATGAACGAGATCGTCGTGACCGCGCAGAAGACTGCGACGACACTGCAGGATACCCCGATCTCCATCGTGGCGATGACCGGCGACAGTCTCAACCAGCAGGGCAAGACCGAGTTGCGCGATGTGCTCGACCAGGTGGCCGGGGTCAACTTTACGACTGCGGCCTACGGTTCGGTCAACATCAACATGCGCGGCGTGGAGGGCATGTCGGGGGCGCTGGGCAAGACTGATCCGGCGGTCGCGGTCTATTTTGACAATTCGGTGTCCTCTTCGCTGCTGGGCGATCCGGGGACGGGCGTGTTCTATGATATCCAGCGCGTCGAGGTGCTGCGCGGGCCGCAGGGTACGCTGTACGGCAGCGGCGCCGAGGCGGGGGTGGTCAATGTCGTTACCGCCAATCCCGAGCCGACCCTAGGTGGCGGAGCGACGGTCGAGGCCGGCAACTATGGCCTTGCGCGCGGATCGGTGTTCATCAATGTGCCGCTGGCTGACAGTCTGGCCGTACGCGTGGCGGGCCAGCGGCTCTATCGCAATGGGTATTATACCTCGGGCGGGGATTCGGCCGACGTGCTATCGGCGCGTGCCAAGATCCAGTACGATCCCGGTACGGGGCTGCGCGTGTTGGTGGGAGCGCAGTACACCCACCTGGGCGGCGCGCTGGCGGTCGGCGGCAGCGGGACCGGTGTCGCGGCCTATGCCCTGGGCGATGCGCCTGCCAATCCGTGGGACGACGTGACCAAGGACGGCGGGGTTACCGGTCAGGTCCCTGGATCGCGCCAGGACGACAGCTTCTACAAGGTTTGGGGTGAACTGGAGGCGGATCTTGGCTTTGCCGACCTGACCGTCATTCCCTCCTACAACAAGGTGAACCGCAACCGTGTACTGGCCCAGTACGTGAGTACTGACGACCCTTACACCTACACGTATTATCCCAATACCATCGACGGCGATTCCACCTCGGTCGAGACGCGGCTCAATTCCAAGGCAGGCGGGCCGATCGACTGGCAGACGGGATTCTATTACCAGAACACCAACGCGGTTTATTATCAGGGCGAATATTCGCGTCACGTCAACGAAGGGCAAAGCTCGATCGCCGGTTTCGCTAGCCTGACCGGGCACCTGACCGACCGTTTCTCGCTGACCGGGGGGCTGCGCTACACGCAGGACAAGAAGGACTTCGTGACGGTCGACAGTTCCTCCAGCCTGTCGGGCGCGCGCACCTGGCACCACGTCGACTGGCGTGTGCAGGCGCAGTACGACCTGACGCCGGGCATGATGTTCTACGCCACAGTGGCGACCGGTTACCGCCCCGGCGGCGTCGATACCTCGGCGAGCGAATACCTCACCGATCTCGATGGCAACACGTTCCTCAACACTTCGCTGTTCAGCAAGCCGGAATCGATGACCAATTTCGAGATCGGCACGAAGAACAGCCTGGGGGCCGGGTTGACGCTCAACCTCTCGGCCTACTTCACCGACTTCCGCAATCGTCAGTATACCTATTTCACCACCACCGCAGACCCGGATTCGGCTTGCCCCAACGGCGCGGCGCCGGACTATTTCGGCGACGACGTGGTCTGCAATCAACTGACCAACGCCAAGCGGGTCCACATCTTCGGGGTGGAAAGCGAAATGGTATGGGACCCGACCATTGCCGATCATTTCCAGGTCTCGGTGGCTTACCTGTCGGCCAAGGGCGCCGCAAACGAGGAGGTGGGTCTGTCGGTGCCTTCGGGGGCTAGTGTACCCAGCGATGCGACCGTCTCGGGCTCGAACATCTACTACCAGACCGATGGCGCCACGTTGCCGCTTTCGCCCAAGGTGGCGATCAACGCCAGTTACAAGCACGGTTTCGCGATGCTGGGCGGAGTGCTCTCGGTCGGGGGGGGGCTGCGCTATTCCTCCAGGTACTATCTCAACGGGTTCAACTACCTCAACGACGCGGTGACTTCGGACGGGGTGCGCGTGGGAGATCTCTATATCCAGCCCAGCTACGTGAAGTATGACCTCAACGCCGATTTCAAGCCTGACGAGGGAGCCTGGTGGATCTCCGCCTATATCCGCAATCTCACCAACGAGGCGGTGAAGTCGGCGACCGATGGCAGCAACACGCAGGTCGAGCCGCCGCGCACCTACGGCATGGTGCTCGGCTTCAAGTTCTAGAAATTTTCCCGGCGCATCGATCGGTGCGCGTGCGACTGGAAAGGGCCTATCCGGTCACCTCCGGCGATGGCGCGTATCTTCTCTCCCCGTTTCAAGGAAACCCCGGCGATGAACAAATCCACCTGCAGTCTTGCCGCTCTTATTCTGGCCCTCGGGCTTGTCCCGCTGGCCGGCGCACCCAGTGCGCTGGCCGCTGAGGCTCCGGCGCTGGTGGCTGCGACCCGGCATTTCGACACGCTTACGCTGCGGGCCGGAGAACTCCCGCAGGCCCCCCAGGGCAAGCAGCTCACACTTACCGTCGATGGGATCGAGACGCCGCTTGCGCCAGGCACTTACACCGGTGACGTGACGCTCAGCGTGACGGACGATATTCCCCTGCACTTCCTCGATCTGCCGGTGCAGCAGATGCGCACCGCGCTCTACGTCGAGAATGGCGTTCCGGTCTGGTCCAAGTCGGTCAAGGCCGCACTGGGACAGGGTTCAGCCGAAGCGGGCAAGGCACAGCGGCTCGATATCCGGTCGGTCGGGCCGGACTTCAACGGTGTTATCGTGACCGGAAACGGTTCCTATCGGCTCGATCATCCGGTGATCGACATGGTCGGCAACGGGGGCAACGACTTTGCCGGCTTCGGCGCTGCGATCATGGCGACGGGCAAGGTCGATCTGACGATCGAGCGCCCGATCATCCGCACGCACGGCGCGATCCGTACCGCGCTGTTCACCGGCGATGACGCGGTCGTCCATGTCGACAACGCCGAGATCGAGACGCTCAACGGAACGCTGCCCAAGGGGTATCACTTCACCGTGGACCTGGGGCGGATGATGGAGGCTCCCTGGATGCTGGGCGTGTCGGGCAACGTGCGCGCGAGCAACCTGGTCGGCAACGGCACGCTGTACATTACCAATTCGCACATCCGCTCGCAGGGTTGGGGGGGCTTATCGACCGACGCCCCGCAGCATGTACGCATGATCGTCAAGGACAGCCTGATCGAGCTGACCGATACCGGCTATGGCACGTATTCGATTGGCGATTCGCTCAACACCTTCGCGCATTCCATCCTGCGCTCGCCCGAAGTGGGGGCGATCATGGCGGCGCAGGGCTCGCTGACGCTGACCGACGCTACGCGGGTGGAGGCGGGCACGTATGGAGTGATGATGCATTCCGGTCTGGGCGGGGGCACGCTGACCATTGATGGTGGAAGCGAGATCCACGCGGGCCGTGCGGCGATCGAGGTCAAGGGGGTGGCGACAACCATCCTTGTCGACGATGCGCGGATCACCAGCGCAACCGGCGTGATCCTTCAGGCGATGGAGAACGACGATCCGGTGATGCAACAGCTCATGCGCGGGGAACTTCCCGAAGGGATGAGCGCCTTCCCGCCGGGCATGGGGCCTGACGACGCTCGGCCCCAGGGGGCGCGGCCCAACCCCGATGTCGTGGCCCACTTCGCCCATGTCGGGCTTATTGGCGATTTCTGGAACGCACGCGTGGCGCAAGGCGGGATGAACCTTACCTTTGGAGCAGATGCCCATATTACCGGGCGCATTTCTACCGCGCGCGCCGCGCCGGCCAGCGGCACGGCACCCACGCGCGCGACGTACCGCGAGATCGGAAACGTGGTCGATACAGCGGTGCCTGATCCGCGCCCCGATGGCATGGTCGTCCACCTCGCGCCCGGTTCGCGCTGGACGGTGACGGGCGCCAGCTACCTCAACCGGTTGGTGATCGATGCGGGGGCGCGGATTGACGGCGGGTCGGGCGCGCTGACGCTGACCGTCAACGGCAAGCGCATCGCCGCCCGACCGGGGCACTACGAGGGGCAGATCGTGCTCGACAGCCAGCCTTGAATGGTCGGCGTGTTGAACGCCAGGGCTGGCCTGTACGGGCGCGGCAGGGCTGGCCCGCGCGGCATAGCGCATCCGCGTGTCGGTCGGTTCAGCCGCCGCCTGTTCGAGCGTTTCGCCGTCGAAGGACATGATGCCGTGCGAGGCGGTCCGCCGGGCAAGCTCGGGTTCGCCGAGCGTGGTCACGCCCACCCGGCTGTCGCTGATCGCGGTGTACTGGTTGGCGGAAACCGCGACCGGAGCAATCCCCGCACCGTGCACCGCGATACGACGGGACAGTACGGTCAATTCTGTCGACTCGAGCCCGAAGCGGATGTTGAACACGGTCCCCAGGACGCGGAACGAGCACGCACCGGCCTCGACTACGAGGGGTGACTACACGAAAGTGTCGTATCTGCACGCTAAGGGCGAACAAATCTGGTACGATGCCAGCAGAGGCTACCGGTGGGCATGCAACTGCATGTTCGACCTATTCCTTGAGCATGTCGGTCATCGCGGACGACGATATGGGAGGGCGGCAAGGCGGCTCATCAACGATCGAGGTAGAGCCCTGCTCGCCAAATATGTGAGCCGGTTGCCCATCCCCGGTATGGCGAAGGATTGCCGATGAACCAGAGCGTGGACGGCATGCGCCGCGATCGGTCAACGTTCATCAAACCCAACCTCCCCCACTTCAAATCGCGAAGGGCAGCCATGTCTGTGTCGATTCCACCGGGGGCAAAAGACCCAACGCTCACGCCCGTCCCGGCAACCTCGACGGAAAGCGCCCGCATGAGGGTGCTCACATAGGCTTTCGACGCGCCGTAGACCGCTTGGAAGGACACGGATGTTTCTCCCGCCAGGCTCGGCACGGCGATTACTGAGGGTTCAAACGGCTGCTGTCTGAAAATCGCAATCAGGCGAGCCAGCAAATCCGTGAAGCCGAGTATGTTTGTTTCAATTACCTCGACATAAGCGTCGGCATGGCCTGCATCAAATGGACCGACGCTCGTCAACCCGGCGGCCAACAAAGCGGCTGTCACTTGCAATTCTGCAACCTTGGCCGCGATTTTCTTTCTTCCATCAATTTCATGTTGATCAGCCACTATGATCTCGCACGGCACATTGAACCGCTCGTCGATTTCGCCCTGTAGCTCCCGCAAGTTATCGAGCCTTCGTCCAGCAATCAGGGGCTTGGCCTGGTACGATGCCGCCAAGCGGAGGGCACACGCTCTGCCCAGGCCGGTCGAGGCCCCAGTTACAAGAACCCACGAGTTCTTGATCGGCAGTGGTTTCCTCGGCTTTCCAATGGCCATGTGTTTGCCAATGGAGCCGAGAAAGTGGTGCAGGACCAATAGCTGGTCCCGCTTTGGTATTGAACTTCGAAGCCTCGCTCATGCCGTTCTCGACCGATCATTCTGTTCATCCATCCATGCCCGATCAGCGCGGTTTCGGCATTATTTAGATGGTGTAACGATCCGGCACCGGTCGCGCATCTCTGATGCAGGGTTGGAGGCCTCCCGGTACGACGGTTGAATGGCGTCAGCGGTTGGGCTGCGCCAAGCATCGAGGGAGGCTACCGTGAGCTACTATACCGGGATCGACGTTTCGCTGGAAGTCTAGCATTTCTGCATTGTGGATGCTGCAGGCAGTATCGTGAAGGAGGCACGCGTTGCCAGCGAGCCGGAGGCAATCATCGCCTGGTTCGAAGGTCTGAACCTTGAGATGGCGGCAATCGGCCTGAAAGCCGGTCCGCTGTCGCAGTGGCTCTATGCAGCGATGATCGAGGCGAAGTTTCCAGTGGTCCTGCTCGAGACCCGCCAGGTTCGCGATGCATTCCGATCAATGCCGGTGAAGACCGACCCCAAGAATGCCCGCGGCATTGCCCAGTTGATGCGTCTGGGCAATGCCGCTGGGTTCATTGCAAGTCACAGGAAGCGTAGGAGAACCGGACGCTCCTTGCTGGCCGCAAGATGCTGCAGTCGAAGTACATCGATCTTGAGCTGTGCCTGCGCGGACTGCTGCGTGGTTATGGCCTGAAGGTAGGGCCGACGAACCGCAAGACCTTCGAGGGGCGGGTGCGGGAACTAGCGGCATCGCCCCCCCGGAATCGACCACGCCGTGGATGCCCTGTTGAAGGCGCGAGCTACGCTGCTTGAGCAGTTCCGACGGCTCGATGGTCTGATCAACAGTCGGGCGCGCCAGGACGAGAGGGCGCAGTTACTGATGACCGTGCCGGGTGTCGGGGCGCTGATCTCGCTGACGTTTGTTTCGGCGATTGACGATCCGGGCCGGTTTCGATCCTCTCGGACCGTCGGAGCGCATTTGGGCCTGCCCCAGTGCACGTAGCAGTCGAGGGCGCCTTGCGCGATGGCAGCCAACTGCCGTTACCAGCGAGAATATATCCGGTTTGAACTGCGATTTTATGCGCCACCAAGGCGCACGATTAGCCGAGACCGTCGCGACTTATTGTTACTTACGATCCGAGACCAGCTGGCATTGCGGCCAAGCTCGACGTTCCTGCCGCTAACATGGAAGTGGAGCGCTTGTTTACAAGCTGGCCAGATAAGCCGTTGCCCGCCGCGCGGCGGCATCTCGCGCTCCTCTTTCTCGCTACGGGCGAACCGGCTTCAGCTACAGTGCAATGGCTTCGCCTTCCAGTTTCAGAGCCTGATCCAAAAGTTGTTGAGCAATACCAGAATGTTACGATTCACGCCGTCCTTGCGAGAGATGGAGCGATCAATGGCATGGAC
>NZ_JALHLF010000056.1 GCF_022832435.1 Novosphingobium organovorum
GAACCATTCCGATTCGGTCAAACACCTTTTTCAAAAAATCGTCATCAAACAGCGATTTCTCGGAAAGTGGCACATTTCCAATGTTTTGATGGCCAACCTTTGTCCGAGCAAGACCGTGGGCGTAATTATATTACCCAGGCCTCGCAACCGTGCAGGAGCTGACGGGGAATCGTTTTCTCACCCCTTCGCAAATCGCTGTGTGGACGCTGATTGCGAGGGCATTTGATGGATTCATTCGGACCTCGCCTTGTGGCAGGTTGCTCCTCGGGGGCGCTCCCCATGGTCACACGCCCCATGGTCATACGAAGGAGACCCCACACCCATGTCCTATTGGCCACTGATCGGCATTGCGCTGGTCGTCGCGGGATTCGCGCTAAGGCTCAATCCGCTGCTCGTCGTTGCCGGATCGGCGCTCGTGACGGGCCTGCTCGGCGGGCTCGGGCTGGTGCCGGTGATCGAGGCGCTGGGCAAGGCGTTCAACGACAACCGCTACATCTCGCTGACATGGATCATCCTGCCGGTGATCGGCCTGCTCGAGCGCCACGGCCTCCAGCAACAGGCCCGGTGTCTGATTGCCACGGTGCGCGGCGCGACGATGGGGCGCCTGCTCGTGCTCTATCTGGGTTTTCGCCAGATCACCGCCGCGCTCGGCATGAAGGACATCGGCGGGCATCCTCAGGCGGTGCGCCCGCTGATCGCACCGATGGCCGAAGCGGCGGCCGAGCGCACGCACGGCCCCCTCGATGCCGCCGAGCGCGACAAGGTCAGGGCCATGGCCGCCGCCACCGACAACATCGGCCTATTCTTCGGCGAAGACATCTTCTTTGCGATTGCCTCGATCCTGCTGATCCAGGGCGTGTTCGAGACGCAGGGCTACGAGCTTACCCCCCTGCAGCTTTCGGTCTGGGCAATCCCCAGCGCGGTCTGCGCCTTCTTCCTCCACGGTGGACGGCTGCTCGCGTTCGACCGGCGCCTTGCCCGGCGTGCGCGCCTGCCCGGACGCGCGGCATGATCACGCTCGAATGGCTCTACATGCTGGCGGGACTGGTGTTCAGCGGCTGGGCGCTGCTGAGCGCGCGTGACCGCGCCAACCCCAAGCGCTGGGGCAACGCCGCGTTCTGGGGTCTGCTTGCGGCAAGTTTCTTCTTCGGCTCGCACCTCTCCGATCTGGCCAACGGGCTGCTCGTCCTCGCGCTGGTGGGGCTGGCGGGCACCGGACAGCTCGGCCGCAGCCATCCCGCAACGACGAACGAGAGCGAGCGCGAAGCCAGCGCCGCACGACTGGGCAACCGGCTTTTCGTGCCCGCGCTGGTCATTCCGCTCACCGCCGTGCTGGGCACGCTGCTCTACACCTATACCCCGCTGCAGGAGAGCGGCCTGTTCGAAGCGCGGCGCGAGACGCTCATCCTGTTCGGGCTTGGCGTGCTGGTCGCGCTCGCGATCGGCCACTTCTGGCTGCGCCCACCCGCGCTGGCCCCGCTCGAGGAAGGGCGCCGGCTGATGGATTCGATCGGCTGGGCGGCGATCCTGCCGCAGATGCTCGCCGCGCTCGGCGGGGTCTTCGCGCTGGCCGGGGTGGGCACGATCGTGGGCGATCTGGCCGCGCGGGTCATTCCCGAGGACAATCTGGCGCTCGCCGTGCTGGCCTTTTGCCTCGGGATGCTGGTCTTCACGATCATCATGGGGAACGCCTTTGCGGCCTTTCCGGTCATGGCCTCGGCCATCGGCGTTCCAGTGCTGGCGCAGCACTTCCACGGCAATGTCGCGCTGATCGGCGCGGTGGGGATGCTCTCGGGCTTCTGCGGCACGCTGCTCACCCCGATGGCCGCCAACTTCAATATCGTGCCCGCCGTCCTGCTCGATCTCAAGAGCGAGTACGGCGTCATCCGCGCGCAGGCGGGAACGGCGCTGCCGCTGTTCGCCTGCAATGTCCTCCTCATCTATTTCCTGGCTTTTCCATGACCCAGCTTTCCCCCGAAGTCGCCGCCCGGTTCGCACGCATCGCGCTTGGCCACGTCACGCGCGAGTACCCCCACAAGCTCGACCACGTGATGGACGATGATGGCGACGTATTGCCCCCGCGCGCGCTGCACCCGGTGTTTTTCGGCAGTTTCGACTGGCACAGCTGCGTCCACGGCTGGTGGACCCTGCTGACGCTGCGCCGTCTCTTCCCGACCATGGAAGAGGCGAAGGCCATCGATGCGCTCGCGCACACCACCTTCACCGCCGAAAAGCTCGGTCGCGAGCTGGCCTATCTCAAGCGCCCCTCGGCGCGCGGGTTCGAGCGGCCCTATGGCTGGGGCTGGCTGCTCTATCTCCACCTCGAGGCGACGCGCCACGCCGACAGCCCGCTCGCCGCCGCGCTCGATCCGCTGGCGCGCGCCTTTGCGCGGCGTTTTGGCGATTACCTCGACAAGCTGACCTACCCGATCACCGTGGGCACCCACTTCAACACCGCCTTCGCCCTCACGCTCGCGCACGAATGGGCGACGGTCCACGAGGCCCCGCTCGCCGCGCGGATCGAGAGCTGGGCGCAAGACGCCTTCGGTGCACGGACCGACTATCGCGGCTGGGAACCGGGTGGCGACGAGTTCCTCTCGCCCGCGCTCAGCGCCGCGCGGCTGATGCACGCCGCGCTGCCCGCCGAGCGCTTTGCCCGCTGGTTCGACGCGTTCCTGCCCGAAGGCGGGTGGCTGGACACCGCGCTGACCCCGGCCTTCGTCTCGGACCGCAGCGACGGCAAGATCGCCCACCTCGACGGGCTCAACCTCAGCCGCGCCTGGTGCCTGCGCGCGGTTGCCAGGAGCCTCCCGCAAGCCCGCGCCGCGCAGCTCGAAAACCTCGCGCAGACGCACCTCGCGGCCGCGCTGGACCACGTCGCAGGGGACTACATGGGGGAGCACTGGCTGGCGAGTTTTGCCCTGCTCGTCTTCCTGGAAGGGTGAGGACGTTTTGATCTAATAGGATACAAGGGGTTACCACCCCTTGACCCCCGACTGTCGCGCGCACCTCTCTCGGCCAGCCTTGTGTTCTGAAGGGGAGGTCGCCGCGCAATCCACGCGTTATGGCGCGTAGATCATCTTGCGTGTCATCCCGCCATCGACGACCAGTTCCTGCCCGGTGATGAACCCGGCGCCTTCGCTGGCGAGGAATTCGACCGTCGCGGCGATGTCCCCCGGCACGCCCACGCGCCCTGCGGGGTGTTGACGGCGATCGACCGGGCGCTGGCGCACGGCTTCGCGGCGAGCGGGTTTCTGCCAGTCGCGCGTCTCGATCCAGCCGGGCAGGACCGCGTTGACGCGGATGTCGGGGCCAAGGCTGATCGCCAGCGCATGGGTCATCGCGCAGAGCGCGCCCTTGGCCGCGGCGTAGGCTTCGGTATCGGGTTCGGACTGCACCGCCCGGCTCGAGGCGACGAACACGATCGAACCCTTGCGCTGGCGCAGCGCCGGGATCGCTCCGCGCACCGCGAGGAAGGCCCCGGTCACATGGCTGTCCTGCCACTTGCGCCATTCGGCAAGCGCAAGATCCTCGATCGGGCCCGAGTGCGGATCGGCGATCCCGGCGTTGGAGACCAGCAGGTCGAGCCCCGCCCCGGTGCCCAGCCCAGCCTGCCACTGGGCCAGCACGGCGAAGGCCTGGGCCATGCCCGCTTCGTCCGCGACATCGACCGCGTGGGTCATCAGATGGGGGCTGGTGCGCTCGGCCGCGAGATCGCCGAGCGCTTCGTCGTCCTTGTCAAACGCGGCGACGGCCCAGCCCCGGTCAAGCAGGTGGCACACCACCCCCTTGCCGATACCCTGAGCGCCGCCGGTCACGATCGCGATCCGCATGGTCCTGTCCTTGTTCGCCTTTTGCCAAGCCCAACGCGTGAGGCGCGCGATCGTGCCGTATCAGCGGCTCTTACCAGTCGTAGGCCTTGGGCTTGTAGGTGTGATCAAGGTCCTTGTAGCGTTCGCGCAGGCGCACCTGATGGCTGTCGAACGGCTGCTTAACCCCGTCGATGTAGACCGCGACCGGGGCCGAGGACAGTTCGAGCGGATCACCGTCCCACAGCACCACATCGCCCACCGCGCCCGGCGCCAGCACGCCTTCCTTGCCGCCCATGCCCGAAATCTCCGCCGGGACCGAGGTGATCGCGGCAAAGGCCTGGCCCCAGGTCAGCCCGGTGGCGCCGGGCAGCTTGGTCAGCGCCACAAGGTTGCCCGCCTGTTCGGGCGCCCGGCGCGGCTGGTTCTCGCCCGCGAACATCCCGATCGCGACCTTGACGCCCGCCTGGACCATGCGCCCCACGTTCGACTGGGTCGAGCCCAGCGCCTCGAACGCGTCGGGCAGATCGCGCATCGGCATGGTGATGACCGGAACCCCGGCGGCCGCGATGTCCTTGGCCACCAGCCAGCCCTCGCTCGCGCCGACCAGCACCAGCCTGAGCTTGGGGAACTCCTGCTTGAGCCCCAGAACCGCGCGAATGTCCGCCGCACGCTCGACCTGAACGTAGAGCGGCTGCGCGCCCGCGACGACCGGCGCCAGCGCCCTGGCGTCGGCGTGGGTCAGCATCGAGTCGCTCGCCCGCGCGGCCCCGGCGGGCGCTGCAGCCAGCGCGCTCGCCTCGGCCAGCGCGTTGTGCAGCACGACATAGGCAGCGACACGGCTGCCGCCCGCGATGCGCGCGCCGCGTTCGGACAGGGTGACGTACTGGAACGCGCGCGGCGCATCGACGATCCTGGCCCCCTCGCCCAGATCGATCAGCGCGCCTTGCCCGGCGAAGATCGAATTGCCGTTGGCGGGCGAAACGCTGGCGCGGGTAACCCCGCCTTCACGGCTGACCGCGATATGCTCGCTCGCCGGATTGAGCGCGGGCACCACGTCGAGCGCGGCGTTGAAGGGGCTTTCGTCGGCTTCGGTGTCGTTGCTGTCGGACACCGCCTCAACATCCCACAGGCCAAGATCGGTCAGCGCCGAAAACAGCCCCGGCGTGACCCACTTGCCCGTACCGTCCACGGTCGGGATACCCGCAGGCACCGCGACACCGACACCGGCGGCGACGACCTTGCCGCCGCGAACCACGACGGTTGCCCCGGTTATGGGCTCCGAACCGTCCCCCTTGGCAAGCGTGGCGTTGGTCACCGCAAGATCCTGCGCCGAAACGGCGAGCGGCGCGGCGAGCGCGGCAATTCCCGCCGCAAGCATGAGGATGCGCTTCACTTGACGTCTCCTTCACCGGGCTGGCCGAGTTCGAAATCGCTCACCGGGCGGGTCTTGGGATTGTCGGCGTCGAACATCAGCGCGCCGTCGATCCACACCTTCTCGGGGCGCGAATAGACCGACAGCGGGTTGCCGTTCCACAGCACCACGTCGGCCATCTTGCCATCTTCCAGGCTGCCGGTCATCGCCTCGACCCCGGCGGTCTTGGCGGCGTTGTAGGTGAACCAGGAAATGACCTGCGCGTCGGGAATGTCGATGCCCATGCGGTGGCCCGAAGCCTGCGCCTTGGCGGCGGCCTGGTTCAGCCGCTGGATGCCGTTGGGATCGTCCGAGTGGATCACCACGCAGGCGCCCTCCTTGGCAAGCAGCGCGGCGTTTTCGGGGATCGCGTCGTAGGCTTCCATCTTGAAACCGTACCAGTCCGCCCAGACCGCGGCGCACACGTCGTTTTCGCGCAGCATGTCGGCGATCTTGTAGGCTTCCACCGCGTGGTGGAAAGCAGTCACCTTATAGCCCATTTCCTTGGCCATATCGAGCACCTGCGCCATTTCGTCGGCGCGGTAGCAGTGGTTCTGGACGAGGATTTCGCCCTTCAGCACGCCTTCGAGCGTGTCCTTGCCCAGATCGCGGTCCTTGTGGTCCCCCTCCATGTACTGGCGCGCGTCGATCCACGCCTGGCGGTCGACCGCGAAGTTGCCCATCCGGGTCGAGGGGATCTGCCCCTTCGAGCCGTAGACACGCTTGGGATTTTCGCCGCAGGCCATCTTGAGCGAATAGGGCGCGCCGGGAAACTTCATGCCCTGCACGGTGATCGAGGGCACGTTCTTGAGCATCACCGCCCGCCCGCCGATCAGGTTGCCCGAACCGGGCAGGATCAGCAGCGAGGTCACGCCGCCATTGGCCAGCGCGCGGGTGAAACCGGGGTCCTGCGGCCAGACCGAATGCTCGGCCCAGACGTTGGGCGTGGTCGGGCTGGTCATCTCGTTGCCATCGGACAACGCGTCGACGCCGGGCGAGGGATAGACGCCCAGGTGCGAGTGCGCGTCGATGACGCCGGGCGTCACGTACTTGCCGCGAGCGTCGATGCGGTCATACCCTTCGGGGATGGCGAGATCAGGGCCACCGACCGCGACGACCTTGCCCTGCGCGAACAGCACCACGCCGTCGTCGATCCGCTTACCCCGCCCGTCGTAGACGACGGCGCCGACCAGCGCGGTCGGCCGGCCCGGATAAGGCTTGTAGGTCGAGGCATAGGGCACCGCGCTCGCGGTGGCGGCGGGCGCCTTGTCCTTCTTCTTCGCGAAGGCGGGCGGCGCCAGCGTGAGCGCGAGGGTCAGCGCCAGCGCACTGCCCCAACGCCCGATCTCAGGCGAAATCCTCATGGTTGTAACCCCTGTTTGAAGAAAACCGGCCCGATCGGTTGGGATCGGGCCGGGAAATGTGGTCAGTTGGTCTTGAGATCCGGGTGGGTGCCGGCTTCCTGCGCTTCGAGCCCGAGCGCGCCTTGGCCCGCCAGATCATCGCCGGGATCGTTGCCCAGCGTCTCGAGGTGCATGCCCCGGCGCACCAGCGGCGAGACGACCAGCACCGCGATGCCGATGCCCAGCGCCACCCAGCCCAGTTCCTGATAGATGTGCAAGGTGAGTGCCTGCGACATCTCACCGCTTTCGCCGCCGGTCGCCTCGCCGATCTTGCCCGCGATGAACTGGCCGACCGCGGTCATGTAGAACCAGGCGCCCATGATGAAGCTGCCCAGCGCCGCGGGCGCCAGGCGGGTCATCGCCGAAAGCCCGACCGGGGAGAGGCACAGCTCGCCCGTGGTCTGCAGCAGGTAGATCAGGAACACGAAGAGCACCGGCGTCAGCGCGCCCACGCCCGCCGTCTTGGCGCCCCACACGAAGACCAGGAACGACAGGCCCACCTGCACCACGCCCAGACCGAACTTGGCCGGGGTCGACGGTTCGAGGCCCAGCTTGCCCAGCCACTGCCACAGCCCGGCAAAGACCGGCCCGAGCAGGATGATGTAGATCGGGTTGATCGACTGGAACAGCGAGGCGGGCACCCCGCCACGGTCCACGTACTTGTCGGTATAGAGGTTGAGGCTGCCGCCAGCCTGCTCGTAAAGCCCCCAGAACACCGGGTTGAGCGCAACCAGGAACAGGATCACGAACATGCGGTGGCGCGCGTCGCGCGGCAGCTTGAAGGCTTCGTAGAGAGTGTAGAGCAGCATTGCGACGCCCGCCACGCCAAGCAGCGTGCCGATCACGTCCTG
Organism: Novosphingobium organovorum; assembly: GCF_022832435.1. GTDB lineage: Bacteria > Pseudomonadota > Alphaproteobacteria > Sphingomonadales > Sphingomonadaceae > Novosphingobium > Novosphingobium organovorum. Next base: position 7,478 of record NZ_JALHLF010000056.1, read on the forward strand.
GTACTGCAGCAGCAGCCAGATCACCGCAATCGAGGCCACGCCCAGGCCATAGAGCGTCCACTCGCGCGAAGCCGCCAGCGCCTTGGGCGGCTCGCCATTACCGCGCAGCGCGGGCTTGCCGAACCAGAAGATGACGAGGCCCAGCGCCATGCCGATCCCCGCCAGGCCAAAGCCCCACGACCAGCCGATGGTCTGGCCCAGATAGCCGACCAGCAGCGTGCCGAGCGCGGCGCCGGTGTTGATGCCCATGTAGAAGATCGTGTACGCGCTGTCGCGGCGCAGGTCCTTCATGCCGTAGAGCTGGCCGACGATGACCGAGATGTTGGCCTTGAGAAAGCCCGAGCCCACGATGATGAGCGAGAGCGCCAGCCAGAACACGTTGATCGCCGGGTCCGCCTGCTTGATCGCCGGATCGGTGACCCCCTGCAGGCCCTCGTAGGCCATGGCGAGGTGACCCAGCGCCAGCACCACGCCGCCGAAGATCACCGCCTTGCGCTGGCCCAGCCAGCGGTCGGCGAGATAGCCGCCAAGCACCGGGGTAATGTAGACGAGGCTGTTGTAGCTGCCATAGATGAGGTTCGCCGAACCATCGTTGTAGAGCCAGAACTGGGTCAGGTAGAGCACCAGCAGCGCGCGCATGCCGTAGTAGGAGAAGCGCTCCCACATCTCGGCGTAGAACAGCACGAAGAGGCCGCGCGGGTGGCCGACGAATTCCTCGCTCTTGCGCGCCGCGATCAGGCCGCCGATGGCGATCACCACGAACAGGAAGACAGCGGCGATGGCCGCAATCCAGTCTCCCTCGTTCCAGATTGCAATGTCTTTCATGCGTTGTCCTGCATCCCTGTTGGTCCTGACCCACGGTTTTCTGGCCCGCGCTGCGCACGGCGCCTCCGGCGCACGGCGCGCGCAGGGCAAGGACCGGAAAGTGCGCGAGGTTAACGATCCCGAAGAAAGTGTAAATGGCCTGTGCGCCCCCCGCCGGCGCGCCACGTGGGCGATAGCCGACCGCTGCCAGCCACGCGCCGCACGTCCGTTGCGCCCACGCCTTCCAAAAGGCGTTTCGCACGCGTCTTTGCGCCCCGCCTCGCGCAATTATATGACGCACTGCGGCAGGCCAAAAATTTTGCCGCCACGCCGCCTGCCAGCCCCTTTGGCAAGCCCGCCACCCCGTGTTGGAAGGCCGGTCAGGCGCCCGCGCCGCGAGGGTGCGAAAATCGTCGGAACCGGATCGTCCGATGGCGCGTTGCAGCAAGAGTTTTCGTGCAAGATCGGACCATTAGGTGCTATAACCATTGCGTCGTGAGCCATGAAATGTCATTTTCCCAATGAAACGGGTGCGCTGTCTCGTAACATCCTGATTCGGCGGCCTGTCGTGGGGTTTTTGGTTTGTTGAAGGATCGTTGTTCGAAGGCCTGGTGCGACAGATGGCCTGACACGATTTTTGGGGGGTAGCGATGATCAGATCGGAACTGCTGCAAGCGCTTGCCAAGGAAAATCCGGAATTGCGTGCCGAGGACGTTGAAAGCGCGCTCGACACCTTTTTCGAAGAGATCGGACAGCGCCTTGCCGATGGCGGACGGGTGGAGCTGCGCGGCTTCGGCGCCTTCTCGACCCGCCACCGCGAAAGCCGCGTGGGCCGTAACCCGCGCACCGGCGAAAGTGTCGAAGTGCCCGAAAAGCGGGTTCCTTACTTCAAGCCCGGCAAGGAAATGCGCGCCAAGCTCAACGTGAGCTGACCTGCGCGCCCTCGGGGCCCGACGCGCGGACTTGCGGGGGCAGGACCGCAGATCGGTCGGCGCGGGCGTCCACACGGCTCCAGAAGCGCCTGGCCCGCGGCTTGACCGGTGTGCGCCGGTCCGGTGCGTGCCAGCGCCCCATCATGCGGCCGGCGGCCGATCGCAGGGGCTGGCGCGCGCGATCCTTTGAACGCGAAGGCTCCGATATCGTGCAAACACCGTTGCCGCGAAAGGCGCGATCTGTCAGATCGCCGGGCAGCGCCGTGCGGGCGTGGCGGAATGGTAGACGCCGGGGACTTAAAATCCCCTGATCCTTGATCGTGCGGGTTCGAGTCCCGCCGCCCGCACCAATTTTGCTTCGGATACGCGCGTCCTGATTGGCAGGGCCTGCGGGAATCGTGTTTCAGCGCGTTTTTTTGCGAACCATAAGGTGTTTCCACCGGGCGGGAAAACGCTCTGGAAATACCGGCCATCCGTGTGCGCAGGGGCCTGCCGGGCAAAGCCGGGCCGATCGGACCAAACCGCCCGGCGATAGGGCCGCTGGCCGCGGCGATCGCGCCAAGGCGGCCGGGCGCTGGCCGCACACTCTTGCATGGGCGGCACGGCAGGGCCAAGGAGCGGCAATGCGCATTGCTCTCTTCGAACCCGAAATCGCCGGTAACGTCGGGGCCGTCCTGCGGCTCGGCGCCTGCATGGGCACGCCCGTCGACCTGATCGAGCCGATGGGCTTCGTCTGGGACGACAAGCGCGTGCGCCGCGCCGCGATGGACTACATCGATCATGTCTCGATCACCCGCCACGCCAGTTTCGAGGCCTTTTGCGCCACCACCGGCGCGGCGCGGCTGGTGCTGTTCACCACCAAGGCCACGCAGTCCTCTTACGACTTCACCTACCGCAGCGACGACATCCTGCTGTTCGGCAAGGAAAGCGCAGGCGTTCCCGCCGCCGTCGCCGAGCGGTGCGGGGAAACGGTGCGCATTCCGCTGCGCGAAGAGGTGCGCTCGCTCAACCTGGCGATGGCCACCGCGCTGGCGCTTGGCGAAGGGCTGCGCCAGACCGGCGCGCTGCCCGCCTGATCCGCGCGCCGATCGTTAACGCACGCGCCCTGCCCCTGCGCGCTTGCCCCGAGGCCGCCGGTCGCATTGCGTCAACCCCATCCAACCTAGACTTGCCGCTCTGCGGTGCCCCTGACACGGCCCGCGTCACGTCTTAGGGGTAGGGTGTCATGGTCAATACCCTTGCTTCGGGTGCCGAAAATCCACCGGCTGCGTCAGGTTTCGGGCGGCGCGAGCCGCGCGAGCATGTCGAAATGCTCGCCAAGTTCCGCCGCACCGTCACCAGCACCACCGTCATGCTCAAGGACCTGACGCGCTTCGGCGCGCGGATCGAAGGTATCGAGGGGCTCCAGACCGACGAGGCGGTCAGCCTCACCCTCCCCGGGCGGCGCCCCGGCATGGCCTTCGTCGCCTGGGCCAACGCGCATTGCGCCGGGCTCGAATTCGCCGATCCGCTCAGCGATGAGGACTACGCCCAGCTCGTTGCCCAATACGGGCTTGGCGGTAGCGCCTGAACGGCGTCAGGCGACCACGGGTTCGAGCATCGTGAGCGTGCCGGCATCGGCGTCGATCCGGGCCAGGCACCCTTCGGGCACGCTCGCCTGCGCGGCGATGTGGCCGATCGACAGCCCCTGGAACGCGGGCACGCCGAGCGTGCCCAGGTGCTGGTCGAGCACCTGGTAGATCGTGTAGTTCGAAAAGCCCCCGTCGGGGTTCTCGCAATGCGTGCACTGCCCGAAGACCACGCCGGCAAGGCTTCCCAGCACGCCCGCCAGCGAAAGCTGGGTGAGCATGCGGTCGATGCGGTATTCGGCCTCGTTGGTGTCCTCCAGGAACAGGATCGCGCCGCGCATGTCGGGCAGGTAGGGCGTGCCCACCAACGCGCTGAGCACGGTCAGGTTGCCCCCCACCAGCCGCCCCGTCGCCTGGCCACCGGCAAAGACGCGCGCCTCGCGCCGCCCGCCGCCCAGGTTCGCCCCGGTATAGGCCGCGACCGAAAACGTCGGCGTCGCCCCCTCGAACGCGAGCGCGTGGAACGCCTCCCACGCCACCGGCGGCCAGCTCGCCGCGGCGTTGGGGCCGTGCACGCTCGGCGCGCAGCCCTGGGCCATGAGCGCCAGGTGCAGCGCGGTGTTGTCGCTGAATCCGCAGAACAGCTTGGGCGCCTTGCGCAGCGCTGCAAAGTCCAGTCGGGGCAGGATCCGCGCCGTCCCCCAGCCGCCGCGCACCGCCATCACCGCCTTGACCGAAGGATCGCGCCAGGTCTCCATGAAGGCCGCCGCGCGCGCCGCATCCTCGCCCGCCAGATAGCCCGCGCGCTCGGTCAGGTTGGGCGCAAGGCGCGGTTCGAGCCCCATCGCGCGCACCGCCTCGGCGATTTCCTCGATCCCAAAACGATCGCCCACGAAACCCGCCGGAGCGACCAGCCCCAGGGTATCGCCCATGCGCAAGCGCGGCGCCACCACACGGGCTCCCCGGAGCCTTCCCGGTAATCGTGCGTTAGTCTGCGCGGGTGCAGGATCGGCCAGGACCCTTGCGGCTCCACCCAAGGCTGCAAGGCCGCTACCGGTAATTCCAATCGCTTTCAAAGCATGGCGTCGGGACATCATGGCACGGGACCCTACCCGCGCCCGCCCCGCGCGTCTTGCCAAATCTCTCGACGGGCCGCGCACAAACGGCCATGGATATGTAAATGACAGAAGAAGAAAAGAAACTCACCGACCGCCGATTCTACAAGGCCGAACAGGAAGCCGGCTTTGCCGACGGGCAGGAAGGCACGCTGCAAACGCAGAACCCGTCCTACCGGCTGGCCTTCCAGGACACCGATTTCCTGCTGCGTGACGAGCTGCGCCCGGTGCGCTTCCAGCTCGAACTGCTCAAGCCCGAAATGCTGCTGGAAGAGGCCAACATCGGCTCCACGCTGGTCATGTACGGCTCGGCGCGCATCCCCTCGCCGGAAAAGTGCGACGGCGTGCTCGAACGCGCCACGACCGACGAGGAGAAGAAGGTCGCCGAAAAGCTGGTGGCCAAGTCCAAATACTACGAGGAAGCGCGCAAGCTCGCCCGGCTCGCGAGCCAGTGCGGCATCGTCGAAAAGGGGATGCGCCAGTTCGTCGTGTGCTCGGGCGGCGGCCCCTCGATCATGGAAGCGGCCAACCGCGGCGCGCACGAGGTCGGCGCCGAATCGCTCGGGCTCAACATCGTGCTGCCGCACGAACAGGCACCCAACCCCTATGTCACCCCGCGCCTCTCCTTCCAGTTCCACTACTTCGCGCTGCGCAAGATGCACTTCCTGCTGCGCGCGCGCGCCGTGGCGGTGTTTCCGGGCGGGTTCGGCACGCTCGACGAGATGCTCGAACTGCTCACCCTCATCCAGACCGGCAAGATGAAGCCGATCCCGGTGCTGCTGTTCGGGCGTGAATTCTGGGAACGCGTGGTCAACTTCGAAGCGCTGGCCGAAGAAGGCGTGATCAACGCGCGCGACCTCAAGCTCATCACCTGGTGCGAAACCGCGGAGGAGGCCTGGGCCGCGATCGGCAAGTTCTACGAGCTGGACTGCGGGTTTCCGCTCTGAAGAACAGGATTGTCACCCCTTGACCCCAGGACTGTCAGCCGCATCCCGTTCACGCTGCCATGGCGTGGAGGGGTAAGGTCGGCGCCCTGGGGCTTCGCCCATGTTCTAGTTCGGCCGCACCGCCTGATGCCCCATCGGGCCGTGCCCGGCGCCAAAGCCCGGCGCGGCCTCGAGCGCCTTGCGCACGAATTCGCGCGCCTGGGCGACCGCGATGACCAGCGGCACCCGGCGCCCGAGGCTGCTCGCGATCGCGCTCGACAGCGTGCACCCGGTGCCGTGGGTGTGGCGCGTGGCGATGCGCGGCGCGCTCCACACCAGCGGTTCGGCGCCGGGCACGACCAGCCGATCCTCGACCATCTCGCCCTCGGCGTCGCCGCCCTTGGCAAGATAGGCGATACCGCGCGCGCGCAGCGCCTCGTCGCCGCCCAGCGCGACCAGTTCGGGGACGTTGGGGGTGGTCAGCGTCGCCAGCGCCATCAGCCGCTCGAACGCCGCGACGGTTGCCGCGTCGGCCAGGACCGAGCCGCTGGTGGCGACCATCACCGGGTCGAACACCACCGGCACCCCAAGCCCCTCTAGCCGGTCGGCCACCACCTGCGCGATGGCCGCCGAGCCGAGCATCCCGATCTTCACCGCATCGACGCCGATGTCGCTGACGCAGGCGTCGATCTGCGCGGCGACCATGGCCGGCGAAAGCGCCTCGACCGCCGTCACCCCACAGGTGTTCTGCGCGGTGATCGCGGTGATCGCGGTCATCGCGAAACCACCGAGCATGGTGATCGTCTTGATGTCGGCCTGGATGCCCGCGCCGCCCGAGGAGTCCGAGCCGGCGATCGAAAGTATGCGCGCTGGGGTCATGCCAGAGCGCTAGTCTGCCCCGGTGCGGCGGGCAAGAGCGCGCGCAGATGCAGCCACGAGCGCCAGCGCGCCACGACGAACAGCGCAAACCCCGCGACAAGGCCGCCCAGGATCAGGTCGATGAGGTAGTGCGTGCCTTCGACCGGAGTCGCCAGCAGCATCGCCACGTCGATCGCGATCAGCACCGAGGCGAGCCGCGGCACCGTGGCGAACTGGCGCGCGGCAAAGGCGATCAGCAGCACGCCCGAGGCCGCGTGAAAGCTGGGCGCAGAAACGAGCCCGACGAGCTGGCCCGGATCGATGGTGGTGAAACTGTGGTCGCGCAGCGCCGGGATCAGCTGCGGCTGCCACAGGTCGCTCACCGGAAGATAGGCCACCGGGGCATGCCACAGGTACGCGAAAGGCCCGACCGCAGGCATGAAGGCAAAGGCGCCGAGCGTGAGCCAGGCCGAGAGCCACACCGCGGCGAGGAAGGCGTGCGCCTCGGCGCGCTGGCCGCTCCAGGCGTGCCAGGCCAGCAGCAGCCCCGGCGAAACGTAGATCATCGCGTAGGCTCCCCGACTGACCATCTGGACCAGCGGGTGCGCCGCGGTGAAGCGGTACCAGGCCAGCCAGTCGAAGCCGAGCGCGAGATCGGCGCGTTGCAGGTCCGCGTCAAAGAACCCCCGGCTGAGCCCCGCGAGCGGGTAGCTGGCGATCGCCGCGACGAGCGCGATGGCCATGAACAGCGCGACGTAGCCCGCCAGGTCCGCCCCCGCCCAGAACAGCCGCGAGGCGCTCGCACGGGCCCGGCGCCGACAGCTCCAGCGCACCGCGCCCAGGATCGCGAAGACCAGCGCGTAGCGCAGCGCCCCCGAACTGGTGAGCGCCACGCTCAGCCGTGCGGCGTGGAGCAGCGCGATCAGCGTGGCGAGGCTCAGGGTGATGAGCGCGATCAGCGCACCCGACGGAATGCGCGACAGACGGCGCGGGCAAGCCCAGGGCGCGGACGACGCGACGGTTAAGGCCGGGGCTGACAAGGTCGGGGTGGACAAGACCGGGGAGGTGGCCTGCGGCACGAGGCTCATCAACGGCGTACCGTCGCCCCCAAGACCGCCGGACGCTGGCCCAGCGGCATCACGAACGGCATTAGAAACGGCGGCACCAGCCGCGCTCGGTGAAACTCTACGCACCATGCACAGGACCTTAAACGGGACGTATCGGTCGGGCGCTGTGCACCATCCTATCTGAACACAAGCGAACCGAACGCACGAAATGGGCGCGAAAGCGCGCCTGCGGGATCAGCCCGCGCGAAACCGCCGCACCTTGGAGGGCGGCGCGGCATCGTGGTGCCTCTTCGCGCGGGTCGGCCGGTCGGTCAGCTCGCCCCCGCAATTGGGGCAAAGATCATCGAGTTCCTCGGCGCAGTTCGCGCACCAGGTGCACTCGAACGAACAGATGAAGGCGCCGGGCGCCTCGGCCGGGAGGTCAGCGCCGCAGCGCTCGCAATCAGGACGCATTTCCAAGGGCATCAGGCCGTCACCTCCTCGACCGCGCGGCAGATCGCGGCGACCGCCGCCTCGACCCGGCCCGCATCGTCGCCTTCGGCCATGACGCGGATCACCGGCTCGGTGCCCGAGGGACGGATCACCAGCCGCCCTTCGCCGCGCAGCGAGGCTTCGGCCTCGGCGATCACCGCCTGCACGCTCTTTTCCTCGAGCGGCTTGCCGCCCGCAAAACGCACGTTGCGCAAAAGCTGGGGCACCGGATCGAACAGGTGCAACACCTCGCTCGCGCGCTTGCCCGACTGGACCAGCGCGGCGAGCACCTGGAGCGCGGCCACGGTGCCATCGCCGGTCGTCGCGTGATCGAGCAGGATCATGTGGCCCGACTGTTCGCCGCCCACGTTGAAACCGCCGGTCTTCATGCGTTCGAGCACGTGGCGATCGCCCACCTTGGTCCGCTCGAGCGTGAGTTCGAGGCCCGAAAGGTAGCGTTCGAGCCCGAGGTTGGACATCACCGTCGCCACCACGCCGCCGCCCTTGAGCTTGCCGCGCGCGGCCATCTGCGTGCCGATCAGCGCCATGATCTGGTCGCCGTCGACCACCGCGCCCTTTTCATCGACCACGATCAGCCGGTCGGCATCGCCATCGAGCGCGATGCCGATGTCACACCCGGCCGAAACCACCGTTTCCTGAAGCAGATCGGGATGGGTCGAACCGCACGACTTGTTGATGTTCTTGCCGTTGGGGGCGACGCCCACCGCGACGATTTCCGCGCCCAGTTCCCAGAACGCCGAGGGCGCCACCTGGTAGGCCGCGCCGTTGGCGCAGTCGATCGCGATCTTGAGCCCGTCGAGCCGCACCGTGCTCGGCAGCGAGGCCTTGACCGCGTGGATATAGCGCCCGCGCGCGTCGTCGATGCGCCGCGCGCGTCCGATTTCCTCGCTGGGCGCAAGGGGAAGTTCCTCGCCCAGCAGGCGCTCGATGGTTTCCTCGTCGTCGTCCGAAAGCTTGAAACCGTCGGGTCCGAACAGCTTGATGCCGTTGTCCTCGTAAGGATTGTGGCTGGCCGAGATCATCACCCCGACATCGGCGCGCAGCTCGCGGGTGAGCAGCGCGACGGCCGGGGTGGGCATCGGGCCGAGCAGGATGACGTCCATCCCCACGCTGGTGAAGCCTGCGGTCATCGCGTTTTCGAGCATGTAGCCCGACAGGCGGGTATCCTTGCCGATCACCACGCGGTGGCGGTGGCTGCCGCGCTGGAACAGCTTGCCCGCCGCCTGCCCCACCTTCATGGCCATCGCCGCGGTCATCGCGCCCTGGTTGGTGCGCCCGCGAATACCGTCGGTTCCGAAGAATTGCTTGCTCATGGCTGCCTGTTACCCGCAGTGATCCTTAGAAATTGCTATGTCGCGCCGCGTTGGTAATGTCACCCCCCTTCCCCGCTGTTCTCCCGAGTTTGCAAGGACCTTCATGACAGACGCTTCAAGCGCCAGCCGTATGCCCGAAATCAAGGTGCCCGGCCTCCTGACCCTGGGCGGCCTCGTCGCCGGCTTTGCCGTGGGCCTCGTGCTGACCGGCATGTCGTCGTCCAACGGTTCGGTCGCGCTCGACCAGGCCAAGGCGATCGCCGGACCGATCGGCACGCTGTGGTTGCAGGGCCTGCAGATGACGATCCTGCCGCTGGTCGCAGGAATGCTGTTCACCGGCATCATGGAGACCGCCAGGGCCGCCAGCGCCAGCGCCATCGCCAAGCGCACGATAAGCTGGATCGTGGGCACGCTGGCGCTGTCCTCGGTGATCGGCGCACTGGTGATGACCACGCTTATCCCGCTGTTCGATCCGCCGCGCGGGTTCCATCCCCCGGCCGACAGCGCCGCGCTGCACGCAGCGCCGAGCATGGGCGATTTCTTCAAGACGATCCTGCCCACCAACGTGCTCGAATCCGCAGCCAACGGCGCGATGCTGCCGGTGATCCTGTTCATCGCGATCTTCGCGCTGGCCGCGACCCGGCTCGACGAGGCGCCGCGCCGCCAGCTCGCGCTGGTCTTCGAAGGGCTGGCGGGCGCGATGATGGTGGTGATCGGCTGGGTGCTCAAGCTCGCCCCGATCGGGGTCTTCGCGCTCGGTCTGACGCTGGCGGCGAGCAACGGCTTTGCCGCCATCGGCGCGCTGGCGCAGTACATCGTGCTGGTCGCCTCGTGCGGGTTCGTGCTGCTGCTGCTGGCCTACCCCATCGCCGCGCTGATCGCGCGCAAGCCGCTCGGCGCCTTCTTCAGCGCGGTGCTGCCTGCGCAAGTCGTCGCCATATCGACGCAATCCTCGCTCGCCAGTCTGCCCGCCATGCTTGCCGCCTGCCGCAAGCTCGACGTGCGCGGCACGAGCGCCGAATTCGTGCTGCCGATCGCGGTCACGCTGTTTCGCGCGACGAGCCCGGCGATGAACGTGGGCGTGGCGATCTACGCCGCGCACATCGCGGGCGTGCCGCTGTCGATGGGCGCGCTGGCCGCGGGCGTCGTCGTCGCCTTCATCACCACCTTCGGTTCGGCCTCGGTGCCCGGCACGATCACCTTCATCCTCAACATCGCGCCGGTGGCGGCCGCGATGGGCGTACCGCTCTGGCCGCTGGGCATCCTCGTCGCGGTCGAGATGCTGCCCGACATCATGCGCACGGTCGGCAACGTGACGATGGACGTGGCGGTAACCAGCGCGGTCGACACCGCGCTCGACGCGCCCGAGGAGGGTGGCGTCACGCTGCACTGATCGCCGCGCCTGAAAAATCAATGTCCCCCCGGCGCGTTGAATAGCCCTGCCCGGCCTGACCGTGGTTCAGGGGAAGCGCCGTCCACCCGCCTCAGGAGATACCGAAATGGCCCCCGCCCAACCTTACGCCGCCCCGCTCGAATGGGGCACCGGTCCGCGCCTGTTCGAGATGTTCCTCGAACCGACCTGCCCCTTTTCGGTCAGGGCCTTCAACAAGATCGACGCCTTCCTCGCCGCCGCCGGACCGGACAGGGTAACCGTGCGGATCTGGCTCCAGTCGCAGCCCTGGCACATGTTCTCGCCGGTGATCGTGCGCTGCGTCCTGGCCGCCTCGACCCTGCCCGAAGGCCGCGAAGCGGCGCGCAAGGTGCTCCAGGCGGTGGCCGACCACCGTCTGGAATTCGAATTCGAGAACCACGCCACCGGCCCCAACCGCGAGGCGACGCCCAACGCGATCATCGCCCGGATCGAGGGCTATACCGGCCTCTCGCTGGTCGAAGCCTTCGAAGTCCCCGGCCTCCAGCACGCAATCAAGCGCCACGCGCGCTACGGCCGCCAGAACGGCATCCACGTCTCGCCCACCTTCATGGTCGACGGGCTGGTCGATGCCAAGCTGGGCAGCGGCGATCCGGTCGAGGACTGGGCGGCGGCGTTCGCCTGAGCGTAATGGCGCCTGCCCACCCCCAAACCCCTCCCGCACGCGGGAGGGGAGCTAAAGCGCCGTTCCGATAAAGAGCCCTATTCTTCCAGCTCGATGTCCCAATAGAGCCAGTCGCGCCAGGTTTCGTGCAGGTAGTTGGGCGGGAAGGCCTTGCCGCGTTCCTGCAACTGCCAGCTCGTCGGCCGGATCGGCGCGAGCATCGGGGGCATGTTGGCCTGCCTGGGCGTGCGCCCGCCTTTCTTCAGATTGCATGGGCTGCACGCGGTCAGGATGTTCTCCCAGCTCGTGCGCCCGCCCAGCCGGCGCGGGATGACGTGATCGAAGGTCAGGTTATGCGGCGAACCGCAGTACTGGCAGGTGAACTTGTCGCGCAGGAACAGGTTGAAGCGGGTGAAGGCGGGAAACTCGCTCGGCTTCACATAGTCGTGCAGCGCGATCACCGAGGGGATCTGCATCGTCCAGCTGGGGCTGCGCACCGAACGGTCGTAGCACGAGACGACGTCGACCTTTTCGAGCACCACCGCCTTGATCGCGGTCTGCCAGGGCCAGATGCTCAAAGGGTAGTAGGAGAGCGGCGTGTAATCCGCATTGAGAACAAGCGCAGGGCAGTCGGAAAGACTTCGGGAGGGGTCATCCTCCGCGCTGCGGAACCGGGCCGCGCGCTCTATCAGCTCCGATCTGAGCATGGCCTCCTGTCGCAGGCCGTGATGACAAGTTCATGGCAACACATGCCCTCTTTTGCAGCACTATCGCTTGAAATCGTCAAGCCGTATCTCTTTCATCGCGCTGACAATCCACAGGCCGGGGGTGTGGTTACGCACGGCCTTGTCCTTCGCCTGCACCGCCCCGTTTTCATCGGCTGTTCTTTCCCTTACGAGACCGCGTCATGATCCGCACCCGTTTCGCCCCCAGCCCCAACGGCGCGCTGCACCTGGGCCACGCCTTCGCCGCGCTCGTCGCGCACGATCGGGCCCGGCGCGAAAGCCATTCGGGCGGCGGCGAATTCCTGTTGCGGATCGAGGATATCGACGGCACGCGCAGCCGCGCGGAGCTGGCCGAGGAAGCGCTCGCCGACCTCGCCTGGCTGGGGCTCGCCTGGGATGGTCCGGTCCACTACCAGTCGCACCGCCTGCCCGCCCACGCCGAGGCCGCCGCGCGGCTCAAGGCCATGGGCCTGCTCTACCCCTGCCACTGCACCCGCGCCGAAATCAGGGCCGCCGCCCAGGCCATGGGCCCCGATGGGCCGGTCTATCCCGGCACCTGCCGTGGCCAGGCGGTCGATCCCGAAAACGCGGCCTGGCGGCTCGACGTGCGCAAGGCGCTCGAACAGACCGGCCCGCTCGACTGGAGCGACGAAATCGCCGGGACACAGCGCGCCCGCCCCGAACTCTTCGGCGACGTCGTGCTGGTGCGCAAGGATCTGCCCGCCAGCTATCACCTGGCCGTGACGCTCGACGATGCGGCGCAGGGCATCACCCATGTCACGCGGGGCATGGACCTGTTCGCCGCCACCCACATCCACCGGCTGCTCCAGGCCCTGCTCGCCCTGCCCGTGCCCGTCTGGCACCACCACCCGCTGCTGGTCGAAGGGGACGGGCGCAAGCTCGCCAAGCGGCGCGGTTCGCCCTCGCTCGCCGACCGGCGCCGCGCGGGCGAGGATGGCCCTGCGCTCGCCGCCGCCTTGCGCGCGCACCGCTTCCCCGCTGGCCTTTCGCTGTCGATGGGCGTAGATTTCCCCGCATGAAGGTCTTTTTCGCTCTTGTCATCGTGGCGCTGATGATCGGCGTGGTCATCAGCCTCGTACGCGGCATCGTCGCGTTCCTGCAGAGCACCAAGGAGGATCTCAACCGCGCACCGGGCGAAACCGGCCCCACCCGCAGCCAGGAAATGCAGAACCGCATGATGTTCAACCGCATCAAGTTCCAGGCCCTGGCGGTGTTCGCCTGCGTGATCCTGCTCGCGATCGCGCACTGAAGGCTCTTCCCGGCGCTCTTGCGGGTGCATTTACGCGGCGCTCCGGTTAGGAGGGCGCACAAATGCCCCGGCAGGAGAGACGAACGCCTTGGTCAAGCTCAACAAGATCTACACCCGCACCGGCGATGACGGCACCACCGGCCTTGTCGATGGTTCGCGCCTGCCCAAGCATGCGGGCCGCATGGAAGCGATCGGCGCGGTCGACGAGACCAACAGCGCGATCGGCCTCGCGCTCTGCGCGCCGGGCATCGCGGCCCACGCCGCCGACCTCACCCGCATCCAGAACGACCTGTTCGACCTTGGCGCCGATCTCGCCACGCCCGGCAGCGACTTCACGCCCGGTGCCATGAGCCTGCGCATCGTGCCCGCACAGGTCGCCTGGCTCGAAACCGCGATCGATGCGATCAACGCCCGGCTCCAGCCGCTCACCAGCTTCATCCTGCCCGGCGGGAGCGAGGCCGCCTCGCGCGTTCACGTCGCGCGCGCCTCGGCGCGCAGCGCGGAACGGCGCGCTACCGCGCTGGGCGCGCAGGAACCCGCCAACCCGGCCGCGCTGGCCTACCTCAACCGCCTGTCGGACTATCTCTTCGTGCTCGCCCGCGCGCTCAACGAGGACGGCGCGAGCGACGTGCTGTGGGTGCCCGGCCAGAACCGCTGAGCGCCTGATCCAAAAGTTCGGCAGGACATTACGCCCGGTTCCCTCGCGCGCGCCAAGCGGCTAACCAGTGTGCTGCAACGCACAATTCGCGAGGGAGTACGGCAGTGAAGACAGTCGGGATCATCGGTGCAGGCATCATGGGCACGGGCATTGCGCAGACCGTGGCCGGCAAGGGGATACAGGTCATCCTCGCCGACGTCAGCCTCGAGGTGGCGCAGAAGGGCAAGGCCAAGATCGAAAAGAGCCTCGCCCGGCTGATCGCCAAGGAAAAGATCACGCAAGCCGATGCCGACGCGCTGCTCGCGCGGATCGCACCGACCGGCGACTACGCCCACATGGGCGAGTGCGACCTCATCATCGAGGCCGCGACCGAGCGCGAGGATATCAAGGCGAAGATCTTCGAAGCGGCGGGCAAAGTGCTCAAAGAGGGCGCGCTGATGGCCTCCAACACCAGCTCGATCCCGATCACCCGCATGGCTGCGGGCACGATCGACCCGGCGCGGTTCTGCGGGCTTCACTTCTTCAACCCGGTCCCGGTCATGGGACTGATCGAGGTGATACCGGGCCTCGCCACCGCGCCCGAGACGATCGCGCGCATGAAGGCCTTTGGCGAAAGTCTGGGCAAGACCGTGGTCCTCGCCGGTGACGAGGCGGGCTTCGTGGTCAACCGCGTGCTGTGCCCGATGCTCAACGAGGCGATCTGCGTACTGGGCGCGGGCGTCGCCAGTGTCGCGGACATCGACGCGGCAATGAAGCTGGGCGCCAACCACCCGATGGGCCCGCTCACGCTGGCCGACTTCATCGGCCTCGACACCCTGCTCGAGATCATGAAAGTGCTGTTCGAAAGCACCGGCGATCCAAAGTACCGCCCCGCAACGCTGCTCCAGAAATACGTCGAGGCGGGCTGGTACGGCCGCAAGAGCGGCAAGGGCTTCTACGATTATTCGGGCGAGGAACCGGTTCCCACCCGGTAGGTATGGGAACGCGACTCGGGGGCAGGGTGTTGAAAAGGGCAAAGGAGACAAGCCCGATGACCCAGCCCCGCGATCCGCTACCCCCCGAAACCGTCAACGCCGAACAGGCCGACGCCGAAACCCAGGCCCAGACCGTGGCCGAAGAGGCGCGCGACGCTTCGGTCTCCGTGCTCGGGCTCGAACAGAGCGAAAAGCTTGCCGGCAGTTTCGATGCGCCCGACGCGCAGGATCTGGTCGATCACATGGTCCAGATGGACACCAGCGGGATCATCGACATGTCGGCCTATCGCGGCGAAGAGACCATGGACGACCTCGAGAACCGCTACGGCCGCGCCGATGTGGCCGACGAGGATTTTGCCCAGGACGACAGCTGAGCTCCCTCACTGCCCCTGGATGACGACCGTCTTCGGCTCGCTTCTGGCCCAGGGGTTCGCGCTGTCGGTGGGCTTGGCCCCGGTATCGTCCCCCAGCAGCCTGGCGACTTCGGCGGCGGCCTTGGCGTCGTCCTGATCGCTCGCCCGCGCGGAGGTTTTACCGGCGGCATCCTGGCCCGCGCCCTGTCCGGCATCCTTGTGCGTCATCGCCGGGACCGAGCAATAAGCGGTGAGCAGGACGCCCGCGCTCCACCACAAGGCGCGCCAGCGGCTGCGGAACACCGAATTGAGACGAGGGCCGAAGGTGCTGATCATGGCCCCTGTCGCTACACCCGCGAGGGTTAAGGTTCGGTACCCGCCTCGCGCTTGAGGTCGTAAAGGATCTCGAGCGCATCGCGCGGGGAAAGCGCGTCGATGTCCATTTCGATCAGCTTTTCGCGCAAGGTGTCGCAGGCTTCCTCGCGCGCTTCCTCCGCCGCGGCGAACAGCGGCAGTTCGCCCAGCCCGGCGGCAAGCCCACCGGTCTCGACGCGGCCCTTCTCCAGCTTTTCGAGCACCGACTTGGCGCGGCTGATGACCTTGGGCGGCACTCCGGCCAGCCGCGCGACGGCCAGCCCGTAGCTGCGATCGGCAGGCCCCTCGGCCAATTCGTGCAGCAGCACCAGATCGCCCTTCCATTCGCGTGCGCGCACGTGGTGGAGCGAGAGCGCCTCGCAGGTTTCGGCGAGCCGCGCCATTTCGTGGTAGTGCGTCGCGAACAGGCAGCGGCAACGGTTGGTCTCGTGCACCGCCTCGGCCACCGCCCAGGCCAGCGCGAGGCCATCGTAGGTCGAGGTGCCGCGCCCGACTTCATCAAGGATCACGAAGCTGCGATCGGTCGCCTGCGCGAGGATCGCAGCGGTCTCGACCATCTCGACCATGAAGGTCGAACGCCCACGCGCGAGGTTGTCCGAGGCCCCCACGCGGCTGAACAGGCGATCGACCAGACCGATCCGTGCCGCCTTGGCGGGCACGAAGCCGCCCGCCTGCGCCAGCAGCACGATCAGCGCGTTCTGGCGCAGGAAGGTCGATTTACCGCCCATGTTCGGGCCGCCGATGAGCCACAGTCGGTCATGGCTGGCCAGCTTGCAGTCGTTGGCGACGAAACGCTCGTTCTGGCTCTTGAGCGCGGCTTCGACCACCGGATGGCGGCCGCCCTCGATCTCGAGCGAGAGGCCCTCGACGACCTCGGGACGCACCCAGCCGCCTTCGGCCGCGCGCTCGGCCTGCCCGGCGGCGACATCGATCCGGGCGAGCGCGGCTGCCGTGGCGGCGATCGC
>NZ_JALHLF010000057.1 GCF_022832435.1 Novosphingobium organovorum
ACGTTGTTCGGCCGGGGCAATGCCGCGCACCGCCTGATCGGCGGGCGCGCGCCCAGGGTGCGGCAGCTTCGCCTTAAAATAGCCGGGAGGCAGTCGGTAGCGCGCCTCGATGCGCGCAAGCACGTCCAGGCTCGCGACGTTGCGGGGCAGACGCTTGCCCAGGCTCCAGCCCTTGAGCGTGTCGGCATGGAAGGTCTCGCCGGGGCGAATGATCGCGCGATGGAGGAGAAGGCTCGTTTCATCGAAGCGCTTCATGTGCAGCCGCAGAGCTTCGTCGAAGCTGTCCGGTTCCTCCCATTCCTGGAACTGCGCAACGGGACGTTCGGCCGGTTGCCTGCGCTTCGCTCCCCGTTTTCCCTGCCCCTGTGTTGGGGCCGCTGTTGGTTTCTGGGGGCTGGGGCGGGGCATGGAATTCTTTCGGCCAGGGTGTGAGGCTTGCCGGGCGAGTGAAGCCCGATCGCGAGGGCGCGGGCCTATTCCTCAACGAGGTGACTAAGTCACTATGCTGGAATGAAAATTCAGAGGGTATCTTGTGGTTCGATGTTGGTAGCAGGTTGTAGGCGGGGGCTGACCCGCGCCTGCGGCGCGGCCGGGCTCTATTTCGCTTACGCTCAACCGAGCCACCGACTGCGCCGCCGTCTCGTCGGCAGAGCCGTGACGATCCCTGTCAGGAAGCGGACTGTCTTGATCAGTCCGCCGATGGTCGCCGCGCATGAGGCGCGGCGGCGTTGAGCCTTGACGGCTCCGTGGTGGCGGGGGGCGTCGCGGCCCTCTAGCCCCGCCTCGACGGTGCGCAACCCGTCCGCTGCGCTGCCGGGTGCTCCTCTTCGTTTCGCCCCTTCGGGTGCGCCCCGCCTTTAGCCGGCGGGGCTTCTGGTCTGCTCCTGCCGCCCCCCGCCACCCTGGCGCCGGTCAATGGCGGTTGAGGAAAGGAGCAGGAGTTATGGCCGACCGTCAGAGCCTTTATGGCGAAGTGACCGCACGTGTGATCGCCGAGTTGGAAGAAGGGCGCCTTCCGTGGGTGCAGCCTTGGGACAAGGTCCGGTGTGCATGCACGATGCCGCACAACGCGGTGTCCGGACGAGTGTACTCCGGAATTAATGTGCTGATCTTGTGGTGCGAGGCGGTGGAGCGTCAGTTCACGTCGCAGCGCTGGCTTACCTACAAGCAGGCCGAGAAGGCAGGCGGGCATGTCCGGCGGGGCGAGAAAGGCACGGTCATTTGCTATGCCGACCGCTTCACCCCCAAGGACGAGGCCGCGAAGGCCGCAGGCGAGGACCGTGAGGCGCGCACGATTGCCTTCCTGAAGCGCTTCACGGCGTTCAATCTCGATCAGATCGAGGGGCTGCCTGAACAGTATGCGGAAGAACCGGGAGTGCCCGATCCCGTCATGGCGATTGCTGAGATGGACAGGCTAATTACCGCCAGCGGTGCCGACTTCCGGATCGGTGGGAGCGAAGCATTCTATTCGCCCAAGCAAGACTATGTGCAGGTGCCCCCACAGGCAGCCTTTCATGAACCGGTGAACTGGTTTCGCACGGCACTGCACGAGCTTGGCCATTGGGCTGGCGGCAAGGGACGGCTGGAGCGCGATCAGAGCGGCAAGTTCGGTTCGGCCTTGTACGCCAAGGAGGAACTGGTCGCCGAAATGACCTCCGCCTTTGCCTGCGCGTCGCTGGGCATCGAGCCCACGGTTCGCCATTCCGATTACATTGGGGCGTGGCTTGAAGTCCTGCGCGCCGACGAGAAGGCGATCTTCCGGGCGGCAAGTGCAGCCAGCAAGGGCGCTGACTACCTCCTTACTTTCGGGGAGGACGTGGCATGATGCGGCGTTTCTATCAGCTGGAGCAGGCTATCCGCGAAGCGTTCCTGCGCGATGCCTTCCCCGAGTACGAGGATCCGCAGTTGCGGCGGATAGCGCGGGCCGTTCATTCGCTGCCCCGCTTCCACCGTCAGCTGTTCTGCCTCGTGCGCTACGAGAACTGGTCCTACGACGAGATCGCCGCGCGCTTCGATATCAGCGTGCGCAGGGTGGAGATCGAGATGGGCCGTACCTTCTTCATGTTGAGCCAGTCGCTGGATCGGCAGAAGCGCAAGGGCTGGTGAGCAAACGGGCGCGCCCGCTGGTGCGGGCGCGCCAGACTCCTGCTGGATTTGACGGTACTCATGCCTGAGGCGGAAAGTCATCAACCGAGTAGAAGATGGGATTGCGCATCCATTCGGTGACGGCGCTTTCGCGCCAGCCGCAGCATCGTTCGGCGAGGCGCACTTGCCTCGGGAAGGTCCCGCTCTGAATCTTGCGGTAGAGGGTCGCGCGGGAAAGCCCCGTGCGATTGAGCACATCGCCGAGGCGAAGAAAGCGGTCAGGGGGCGTCATCATGTTCATGTGGCATGTCCTCCGATTTGGTGAGGTGGACTGGCCGGCCACGAACAAGAATGGGCTAAAGCGAGGCAGGATCAAGAGCATGCGGCCGCTGGCTAGAGCGCAGAACCTGGCGAAGTGAACGATCCGGGACGTCTAAGGACGGTTGGGGACGAGCGAAAAAATATTCCGCCCGAATTTCCATTTTGACGTTCTGCTCGCAAGCCGTCTCAACAGGCATCGGGAGCCACCTGATATACCGAATATCTGACCGAATCACTCAGCGTAACGCACCGATGGATGGACGGCAGCGCTGCATTCGCACACCGTAAAACTGATTTCAGTTCCGGGCCAAGGCCCACTTTTGAATGGCGTGTTGGGGCATGTAGGCGAATGTCGCGTTTGGAGCTGAGTCGCGGTGATAGCTGACACTCACACTACGTCGACTACCAACCAATTTTCGCCGTTCCTCTGTCACTTCTGGAAAGTTGGCTTCCAGCGGAACCGCATTTCTATATGCTGGCCTCCGCTGGTCGGCTAAACGCCTATGCCGGCCGTTAAACAGAATCTAGGTAATCCTGAAAACCCCGATTGTCGTATTGGTGGGAGAGGGAAAGCGCTGTGTCTCCGTCAGCAAGCTAGGACACAGCACGAAACGACGAATCGCAGCAAGTTCCAAAGATATTGCCGCGGTAACCCCAGGAAAACGCTTCGCCCGGTTCAACTATGCCTGTGCCCTTGGGAACTCATTCCCGCAATTGTAACGCGCGGAAAGCTGGGTCCAACGCGAATTGGAACACGGGGGCGATCGTTATGGTGCCATCGGGATTAGTAATTGGCCCGTTCAGTATCGAGTGAATGATAAACGAATTATGTCCCTGTTGACGAAACCCTGGTGAATTCCAGTATTCTTGAGCAGCCGACAGTAAGGCATCTTCCTTAAGTTCAAGTTCTGTGAAAAGAACGGCCCAATGACTCCCATCTGGATGATTCCACCTATTTCCAAGCATAGCTGCATATCTCTCTGCAGTTGCCATAACAGCGGACGCTGCCACTTGCATTACATTGCAAACACGTAGAAAAATTTCGAAAGACAAGGGGCTCTTGCCGGCTTCTATCTTCGTCCAAGCACTTGCTGTCTTCCCAATAGAATCAGCGATTTGAGCTTGGTGGAGGCGCCGTTCCATGCGGAGTTCGCGTAATAAAATCACCAAAATGCTCGATGCGGTCGTAACCTTTTCTTCGGTCTCAATCATAAGCGCTCCTCGGCTGCGAGCAGGCCGCCAGCCTGCTTAGTGAGAACATACGTGTTCCTCTCAGGAATGTCAATGTTCCTGTTGACGCATTGAAGGAGGCTGGCGCTTTTACTCCGAGATCGTGTTTAAAGAGCCCAAGCCTCATCCCGCGAATTGCCCGACCTTCACGTTCCTCACCGCTGCTGGTTACCGTACAGACGTTCGGTATTCAGGTTAGAGTGACCTTATACCCAAATCTGTGAACGGCAGAAGCGGCCCACGTCTCGTCACATCTGGATGTACGCCTCCTGACGTGCGAAAGTCGTGTTGGAGGGGCTAGCAAGGGCGCAAAACAGAGACATTTCGCGCTTCTTATCCAAGGATCAAGAAGGCCTGCCCCGCGCCCTTCCCCGCGATCGCGCATGCCCCGTCACATGACACACATGATCGACAAGCCCGCAAACCAACGCGCGAACCGTGTCCGGCGTAAACCCGCCTTCATCCGGCAACTGCCCGCCAGCCACACTCTGCTGGTTCCATTTCCAGTACGGCGAGAGCACCTGCATCAACCGCTCCGTCTCGGGGCAATCATAGCCAAACGCCGTGACGTTCGCATAAGCCAGCGAACGGTCGACATGCAGGCCAACATGCCGCGCGCACCAGCTGTCCGGAAAGCCCACATCGAGCAGATGCGAGGATAACGCCAGCTGCGCAACGATCCCGGCGGTGTAGAGAAAATAGGGCCAGTCGCTCCGGCCATTGGGTTCTAGTCCGTGCATGAATTCCAGCGCCCGTTCGTAGCGCGCCCGGCTAAGGCTGCGCCCTTCCTGGGTGCGCAGCAATCGAACGGGCTTGGCACCGTAGATCTTCCAGAGCGCAGCGAGTGCGGAATTGTCGTTTGGCAAGGAACGCAGCGCTGCGGAAACAGCGGCGATCTCATCGGGTGAAGCAACAGAAACAAAGCTGTCCATCGGCACCTCCGGGTCCGCATCTGGGCGGTGGAGCGGAAGAGGCGAGACATCTGCGGACCAGTCCCGAACTCCCGCACACTGGGCGCGGGAGCCGCCGGAGCTGGTAACATGCAGATCACATGCGCCGCCGCCTTTCACCCGAAGGCTTGGACATACGCGACGGCACCCCGGAAAACTGTGTCTTCCGAGCTTGATCGATCTGCGGGATTACCAGTCCCGGCGCTGCCCTTTGCGCAGCGCCCTTGCACGATACCAGAGGTGAATCTTTACGCCAAGGCCGGTTCAGTCGCGGGCCGTTTGGTGCGTAACTGATGGCTACGTGATGGCGTCTTGCGCGAAGGCGCGTTTGCCCCTTCGCCGCCACAGCGTCAGCGCCTGCTCGCGATCCTCGGTTCGCAGTTTGGCTGCGGCTTCGACAAGCAGGCCAAGGATCACCGCTCGGTCGTCGTCGGTCAGCTCGACAAGCCCGGCTTTCACGACCAGCCCGCCCAGCTCGATAAGCTGGCGGGTACGTTCGCGCCGCTTCACCTGCCACTCGCGTGTGTCATGCCGTGCCTGGCCCATCGAACAACGGTTGCGCGCTGCCCGGTTCCGGTGCAGCGCGGCGCGGCTCGCCACCAGTTCGCTGGCGAGCCTTTGCCTTCCCTTCGCCCGAAAAGAACGCCGCGCCCCGTTTGCGCCACGCCTCCTTCTTCGCTGCATCGGTTGCGCTGGCGGCATCGAGCAGAACGCCCGCCAGCTCTTCTGCCGAGAGAGCATCGGCGCCGGTCGCGGTGACCAGCTCACCAAGCTGCGTCACCTTGCGGCTTTTGAGTTGCTTTGCCTTGTCGGTCAGCGCCTTCAGCTCGGCATCGTAGTCTTTGGGTTTGCGCATGGTCCGTCCTTTCGTTGAGGAAGTCGGACCATTGCGCTATCGGGAGTCTCAGCCCCCCTCAATAGCGTGAAATCCTCTGGGATTTCGTGTTCCCGAGTGCGATGAAATCGTTCGAGGGCGCGCTTATACGTCGTGCCGACGTGCGCTTTCAGGGGTAATTGGTCTGTCGCCATGGCGATCTACCACTTCTCGGCCAAAGTCATTTCCCGCGCCGCCGGATCGTCCGCCGTGGCCGCTGCCGCCTACCGCTCGGCCTCGCGGCTCCACGACCAGCGGCTCGAACGTAGCCATGACTTCACCAACAAGGCCGGCGTCGTTCATTCCGAAGTCCTGCTCCCCGAGCATGCACCGGAGGAATGGCATGACCGCGAGCGCCTCTGGAATGATGTGGAGGCCGCCGAAAGGCGTAAGGACGCGCAGCTCTCGCGCGAGGTCGAGTTCGCCATCCCGCGTGAGATGAAGCAGGCCGACGGCATCGAACTGGCGCGCGACTTCGTGAAGCGCGAGTTCGTCGATCGCGGCATGGTCGCCGACCTCAATGTGCACTGGGACATGGGGCCCGATGGGCTCGCCAAGCCGCACGCCCATGTGATGCTGGGATTGCGCGAAGTCAGCGAAGAGGGCTTTGGCGCGAAGGTGCGCGACTGGAACCGCACCGAACTGCTTACCCACTGGCGCGAGGCTTGGGCACAGCACGTCAACACCCGGCTGGCCGAACTCGATATCGACGCGCGGGTCGATCACCGCTCGCTGGAAGCGCAAGGCATCGAGCTGGAGCCACAGAACAAGATCGGCCCCGCCGCTTCGCGCATGGTCGAACAAGGCCTGGAAAGCGAACGCCTCGACGAGCATCACGCCATCGCACGGGCCAACGGCGAGAAGCTGCTCGCGGCCCCGCACATCGCGCTCGATGCGATCACCCATCAGAAGTCGACGTTCACCAACCGCGACCTTGCCATGTTCGTCCACCGCCACAGTGAGGGAAAGGAGCAGTTCGACCAAGTCATGGCGGTGGTAAAAGCCTCGCCCGAGCTGGTGAAGCTGGGCAAGGACGGGCGCGGCGAAGACCGCTTCACCTCGCGGGCCATGCTGGAGACCGAGCAGCGGCTTGAACGGCAAACCATCCGGCTCGATGCCGAGCGTCATCACAGCGTGCCAGACCGACACCGCGACCGCGCCCTCACGCGCGCCGAGGCGCGTGGCATGGTGCTTTCACCCGAGCAGCGCGGGGCCTTTGAACATATCACCGATGCGCGCGGGATCAGCAGCGTCATCGGCTATGCCGGGACCGGCAAGAGCGCGATGCTCGGGGTTGCGCGCGAGGCCTGGCACTCGGCGGGCTATTCGGTCCACGGCGCAGCGCTCTCAGGGATAGCGGCTGAGAACCTCGAACAGGGTTCGGGCATCGCCAGCCGCACACTCGCCAGCCTCGAACACCAGTGGGGCCAGGAGCGCGAGTTGCTGACCAGCAAATCTGTGCTCGTCATCGACTAAGCTGGCATGATCGGCACGCGCCAGATGGAGCGCGTGATGCGCGAAGCCGAGAAGCGCGGCGCCAAGGTCGTGCTCGTCGGCGATCCCGAGCAGCTCCAGGCGATCGAGGCGGGCGCGTCTTTCCGCAGTATCGCCGAGCGGCATGGTGCGGTCGAGATCACCACCATTCGCCGCCAATCCGAAGAATGGCAGCGCGAGGCGACGCGACAGCTTGCCACCGGGCGAACCGGCGAAGCGCTCGCCGCGTACGAGGACGCGGGCCATGTCCATGCGGCCGAGACGCGCGAGGACGCGCGCGCCAATCTGATCGAGCGCTGGGACACGGATCGGCAAGCGCATCCTGACGCCAGCCGGATCATTCTCACGCACACCAACGATGAAGTGCGCGAACTCAACGAGGCCGCGCGCAATCGCCTGCGCGTTGCGCAGATGCTGGGGCAAGACGTGGGGCTGACAGTGGAGCGCGGCGAGCGGGCATTTGCCTCGGGCGACCGCGTGATGTTCCTCAAGAACGAGCGCAGCCTTGGCGTGAAGAACGGGACACTCGGCACCATCGAACATGTCAGCACCACCGGTATGCGCGTGCGCACCGATGACGGGCGGTCGGTCGCCTTCGACATCAAGGACTATGCCCACGTCGATCACGGCTACGCCGCGACGATCCACAAGTCGCAGGGCATGACGGTGGACCGAGTCCATGTGCTGGCAACGCCCGGGCTCGATCGACATGCCTCCTATGTCGCGCTGTCGCGGCATCGGACCCAGGTCGACCTGCATTACGGGAAGGACGACTTCGCCGAGCGCAGCCGGCTTGTCCGCGCGCTCAGCCGCGAGCGCGGCAAGGACATGGTCTCCGACTACACCCGCGCGCCGGAGCGCGTACAGAAGCCCGAGCGAGAGCCGAAGAACGAACCCGAGGTTCGGCGCAATCCCTTTGCCGGGATGCGGTTCAAGGTGCAGCCGGAGCCAACCATTCAACACGCCCAGCCACTCGACGCCGCCGTCGCGCGCTACGGGCGGGCACTGCGCGACATCGACCGGATGCAGCGTCAACGGCTCAATCCGATTATCAGCCAGGTGCACGCCCTCGACCGCGCAGCCAAAAGCCTCGATGCCCAGCGGCCGCACGCGGCAGAGGACATGTACGCCGCGATGAGCAAGGACCCGTCGCTGATCGATGAGGCCGCTCAGGGCAAAAGTACCCGAGCCATTCAGGCGATGCGGCTCGAAAGCGAGATCCGTATCGCGGCCGATGAGCGCGCCGATCGCTTCATCGAAGAATGGCAGACACGCACCCGTCAGTTTTTGCGCATGCAGAAGATGGGCGATCCCTTGGGCGCCGAACGCGCGGCCGAACGAATCGATTACCTCTCGAAGAGCTTCCATCGCGATCCGGAACTGGAATCCCGGCTCCACAGGAGATCCTATGAGCTGGGCTTCAAGCCCCGCGAAGGCAGTACCCTGTCTCGGGACATGCAAGATTGGATCAGCCGCTCGCGCTCACGCGGGCTTGAGCGGTAGCCTTCGCGGATGACCGAAACCAACCCACCTGAAGAGCTCGATGCTGCCGAGGCATTCGAGGCCATGAACCTCCGTCTCGCCGGAATGTCAGCGGCCATTGATGGCTTTGCCGCGCGCTTCGATCATTTGCAGGAGCGCGACTACAGCGCGGACTTGGCCCGGATCGATGGGCGGATCAATCAACTAGGCAAGGAAGTCCAATCCCTGAAAGGTCAGCCCGCAATGACCTTGACGCCCGAACGTGTAAACAGCCAGATCAAAGCGGCTGCACAAGAAGCGCGGCAGGCGGAGCAGGTCGCCTGGACCCGGGCCCGCAATGAGCTGAACATCGAGGCAAACTCGATCCGTGAAGTCGTCTATTCAGCTCGGGAGGCAGACAAACAGGACAAGTTGCTTCTCTACGTTCTGGGTGGTGGCTTCGTGATGGGCGCAATGCTGATGTTCTCTGCCCCAACTGTCGCCCTGGATATCGCACCGGAGAGTTGGCATTGGCGTGAGAAGTCAGCTGTGGCGGCCATGAAGCGCGATGGCTGGACTGCTGGCGAGCGCCTTATGCAGGTCTACGATGCGAAGCGCTGGGCGGAAGTGGCTCACTTCCTGCGATTGCCGGACGAGGAGCGCGCCAAGTTCGCCGAGTGCGCGACCAAGGCGGAGGAGACGCAGAGCCAGGCCACCTGCCCTATCCACATGAGTTCGACGGGCGGCAGATAAGGGCGGTGCTCCGCCCCCTGAAACTTGGACCATTCACAGCTAGATTTTTTGGCCGTAGATTTCCTTGGCTAGGCAATTTTTTCCATGAACATGCACATTGTTTTCCCTTGTAAGATCTTCCTTTTTCTTTCTAATCCATAAGAGGATAAGGCGTATATAATAGGGACAATCGGATGTTTGGCAGTATCAGGAACTTGCTGTCTGCATTTGGCACGCAGAACATCGAGGTCTATGAATGGGCCGCCAAGGATGTCCGTAAACCCCGGCTGCCTAATGGCCCGGTCTGGGACAATCTGGCTACTTCGAGATCGACCCTGCATTTCACCGGCTGGGATCTTGCCCATGCAGTCGTCAAGGCTGACTACCTGGTTGAACGCAACTACCTGCTGCCGGGCCTTGGCCTGCTTCTGCAACTCGATCAGATCATCTCTTTTCGCGCAGGCTCAAATATGCGCCTTATCGCGGGCAGCCCTGCAACGCTCAATGACTTCACAAAATCGAGTCTTACCGGTCGCCTTGGGCAAGGCCTCTCTCTCCTATTCGCGCAGCAACGAGGGTATCAGTTTGCCGGCCACCTAGCCTCGGATCCCGCCGTTATTAGCCACCTTGCCTCTGGCAACGCCAAGACCGATCGGGCAGCCGACTTCCTGTTCGAGACCCACTCCAGCCAGCGCATGATCCTTGAGTCCAAGGCAAGCTTTTCGGAACCGGACAATGATCCTTCCAAGATCAAGTCGAAGCTCAAGAGCGCGCTGACCAGCCAAGTAGATTACTGGATATCAAAAATCACGCCCAAGGCGTCGAAGGGTTATGCGGTCTACAGCTGCCTGCGCGAAGTAGGCAATCCCACTCCTTCAGCGCTGGTGTTTGTCGATCCTCCCGGGGAGACCGGCCCGAACCCGATAGATCTGCCTGAAACCTGGGTGAGGCAGAGGAATTTCTCGGCATGGATGCGCGTTATGGGTTTTGATGCGGCAGCGGCCGGCATGATTTCCGGCAGAAGGGACGGCATCGCGCCAACTCCGGTTAGCGTTCTGACCATTGAAGGACGGGATTTCGCGATATCCCCGCTTATGGTCGGTCCGGAGCCGGGACACTTGTTGTGCGCTGGCCTCGACATGGACGTGATGCTGGCCATCATAGGATATCTCAAGGGCGATGATGCCAGTCTTATGACCCTGGAGAGCATTGTACCGCGCGACGGGGGTAAGAGGCAACTAGGAGATCAGCCATGGAGCATCTTCCCGGATGGGTCCTTCTTCGGCCTCGTTAGATTAGCTGACCCGAACATGAGCCTGAAGCCTTTCAAGCCCTGATACGTGTGTGGGGGGGGGGGGGGGAGGGGGCTGCGGCCCCCGCCAATCGCGGAGGCAATCCCTAATTCAAGGCTGTCGCCCAAATTCGATAGGTGCAGATAAATGAACGATTTCGGCAACAAATAGATTTAAATCTATAATATTTCGATCACGACGAATGCGAAGGCCAGTCCCTTGCGCGATCCGATGTCAACGTGGATCGTGAAGTCGCTGCCATTGGGTACCATCGACAAGAGATGCCTCAGCGCGCCCTCATGGAGAACCAGTAGGGTAGTTCCCGGCCTCTGGATGACCTGGATATCGTACCAGTCCACGTCGTCGGCGATGCCTGTACCAAGAGCCTTGGCGCAGGCTTCTTTTGCACAGAAGGCCCGCGCATAGAATTCGGCCGCATCGCCGAAGGGCGGCGATGCCTCCAACTCTTCGAACGAAAACACCTCTTCGAGATAGCCCGGTCCAAAGCGCCTGAGCGACCGCCGAAGGCGTTCAACCCAAAGGATATCCGAGCCGATGCCAAGGATCAGGGACCTCACCAGAGCATGCGGATCGCAAGTGTGGTTGCCAGAAATGTCAGGATCCAGAACAAGGCGCTCACCGCCATCCCACCGAATCTGATGCCCCAGCTCACAACGGCGCCGGAGCCACCGATCGCTCTTGCGGTCAGTGTCACGCTGAAGGCCATCACTGCCGCAAAGGGAACGCCGGCGATGGCAGGCATGTGGAGCCTGACCAACTGGGTCCACTCGTCGGCAGCCAGGATGCCTCGGCACCACCAAAACCCGAAACCGAGCGCCACCAGAAGCCCGGTTGCCACAGTTCCGGCCACCACCCGCACGGCGCGTGAGTCGTTGGAGGCCTTGCGCTGGATAGAGGAACCGGCCTCGTTCTTCTGGGGCTCTCCCGAAGTGGCAGCCTCGTCTGTCCCAGTTTCCCCCTTGTCGCCAGGGTCACAAGACAATGGGGCCGTAACCGGCGGAGTATGGCGTGGGCTGACAGTAAAGGTTCTTGGAAGTCTCTCCCGCAGCGTCCTTGACCGGCGCCAGGTCATGAGAACAATCCAAGTTTCGTAGGCCTAATGCGGGGCCTGTCTTGGGTCGATTGCTGCACGGAGAGCCCCCATTTCGGTGGAAACAGCGGTGCGATCAGATGATCCGCACTTGGTCGATAGCTTTGCTTTATGCGGGTGCGACCGCTCACCCCTGGCACAGACGGATGAGCAACCCGTGCGTATTTCGAGATTTCACACAGCAGGTTTTGACAGTCGATCGGCTGCAGCCTTCGTCCGTAAAGCGTCTGAAAATCGAGGCCACGCTCACGGAAGGCTTGTTCCTGCTGGTCGCAGATCCAGTGAATGGCTTCTTCCGGGCTGTGCTTTCCGAGACTGGAAAAGCATTTGGCCAGACCATCGAGAGCTCCAGGCCCGGCGATAACAAAATCGGCCTCGTCATGATCGATGAGTGATGAATAATTCAGATCGATAGCATATTGAAATGCTAGAAATTTCCCGATCCCGGAATAGCCCAGCAAAATCTCGTAGACATTCGACAAGGTTGGCAGCTGGCGGATACGATCCGGAACCCTATCTTTCATCATCGCGGACAAAAGAGCCAGATGATTGGTGTGTTTGCGCGCATAGCCGAATTTGGGCGCCGGCATGATGTAGGCCGCCGAGTAGAGACGCGCGCCTGCCGACATGGCTTTGTCCAGGATCGCGTTCACTGCCTCGAAATTGAAATCCCGCCATCTGACCGGACCTGCCTCACGCTCAAGGTGCTTCCAAGTTTCAATCTTGTTGAAAACCTTGAACAGCAGCGTGCGAAAGAAAACCTCATCCGGCTCGGCGGATCGCTCAGGATGATATTGCACCTCCCGGATCAGGTACTGGCTGACCCGATCCGCCGCGCGATAGGCATTTGTGAAGCGATAGGTCGAGATGATGGGATCATGTGTCCATGGACCGACAGGGTCGGACAGACGTCTGAAATAGACCGCCTGCCTTTCAGCTGCAAATTTCCAATAGGTATCAAAAACTTCAGTCGGGATCATACTCTGCTCACAGGCGGCGGGCTTAGGATCGGCCGGCGGACAGAGGCAAATTAAACCATCTCCACCCCACTGGCGCAAGCCGCCGCGCTTAGACACGCTCGAGCCCCCGTCAAGCCCAACCCGATGTTCTGCCTGTGGCTAAGGATGCCCGCTCGCCGAGCCTGCCACCGCCTGGGCCGCATGGTCGGGGGGGCGATCAATCGTGCATTGCTTCACACCAAAGCCGATCGCGACACTCATGGCAGCTGCCAACGCCCATTTGAGTACGGCCTGCTCCCGCTCAAGGGACGTCACTCGATCCGAGACCTTCTTGTCATTATCGCGGATGGTGCTCTCGAGGCTAGCGAATGACTGCGTCCCCTTGGCGAGCCCCGTCATCAGCTCAAAGGGGATCGAATCGTACCCCTTCTTGCTCTCGCCTGGACACGCCGCCCCGTCCAGATCGGCAAACCAGATCAAAAAGCATTCTTCGAGGTAATCGAGGTGGACTGGATTGGGGCCCGCGTTAAAGACTGAGAAAATCAGCTTGCCCTTGAAGCAGGGGTCGACGTGGAAGCCGGACACGTTGACAAGACCTGCAAACTTGTACTTAGCCCTTATTGAAATGAAGGCAAGATTCCCTTCCGGCACCTCAATCGTTTCATCGGTCAAGATGAAACCAAACTGACCCGATGCGATCGTAAAGCTCGTCTGGTTGGGGCCCAAAACAGTCTTGGGCTTGTTTCGCGGATCATCGGCCTCTCCGGTGGGAGAGACATAGACCTCGCTTCCTACGCGCAAACGGTAAGCCGCCCCATCGACCCGACTTTCGCTGAAGCCGGAAATCAGGGGCTCGAGCTTGCTTTTGAGCTTTTGCGCTCCCCAAAACATCAGCCATCCGCTCCCATGCGGCCCGCCTGGATGAAATCATCGAACATCGATCGCTTTTCCACATCGCGCAGCCGGGTTTTGTATTGGCCTTCGATGTCAAGGCCGACCCCCGCTGCGGATGATAGAACGATACGGGCCAACTCGCCGTTGGCCTCTTTCATGGTCTTCTTGAAAGGAAAATCCTCAAGATGGTCCAATGCCTCACAGGCTTTCGAGAGCGCGCCGACTTCGCGCACAAAGAAGCGCCACATCATTCCTTGTGGCACCACATCGAGCCCATCAGCCGATTTGGAACTAACGCCACCTGCCTGCGCTCGCAGGTCCCTGCCCAGATCCTGCCCCAACGTGTTGGCGATGGCGAGGATGATGGCCAGGGAATCTACCAGCGCGCGGTCGAGTTTACCCTTGTCGCCACTTTCCTCAGATTCGGCGAGATAGGCGGCATATTTGGCCATATGGAGGGAGAAGTGCTTCATCCTGAGAGCAGGGGGCATCGCGGCGACATCAGCATGATAATCCATATCATGCCGGTGCTGATGCCATTGCAGTGCCCTCAAATTTTCAAAGTCAAAAATCACGTCATCATTTCCTCGCGCTCTTGCGCATCTGAATAGATTTTCGAGCAGTCCGCCAGCAGCCTATCGAGGTCCTTTTGCGTCCAGCGACCGCCGCATTGCCCGCCATTGCCGCTGTCCGCCTTGGCATAGGTCGAGTTGATTGTCAGACTGCCAATTGCCAGCCCCGTCTCGACCGAGATGAAATACAGCAGCCGCCCAAGTCCGACCATGTTGCCGAAAAGGCGTCGAATGTAATAGTGAGACCGGTATGTTGCATTGAGGTGAACTGCGCCCTTGTGGCTCTTGAAACTCAGATGACTGAGGCAAGGGCCGCCGTAATGCGGGCGGCGATCGATAGCCCCGTCGTAGATGCAGATCTCTTCCTCGATTGCGGGCCCCACGCCCAACTCAAAGGAAGCGACGTATTTACTGTAGTTTTTCATCTTCGCCACTAAGTCGGACAAGGGGTTGTAGAGGGTCCCGTCGCGATCTTTCTGACGCACCAACCGGTGCGCATAGGTGCCCCAGCCCCTGTCGGTTCTTGCCGCATGAATCTCCTTTATCCTGCGCGGATAATCCTCATAGACGCCGGCCGCGCCGCCCTTCTCGTAGCAATCGAGCGGGAAGATGGTTTCTGCGACCGTATGGATGCTATAGGCACCGTGGTCGGAAAAAAATTGATCCATGGCAAGCCAGACGTCGCGGTCTGCGACCTCTAGGACGGTGGGCTCGCGCACATGGAGAAATACATTCAGGTCTTCATGCCTGTGGCAATCATTTACATAAGAGGCAGCCTTAAGCCAGACCTCGGGAATTGTTCTGCCCTCGAGGAGTTTCATGCTCGCCTCGCTTTGAAAGTTGCCGTTTCCTGCAAATGCAGGTCAATAAAGTCCCGCCTGAGCCAAGCATGGCCGCCGATGCCCCAGGACGCTCCCCAACTGTTGCGTATCAACAGAAAATCACTCTGCAGATCCGTACCATGACCAATCGCCAGCACAGCATGCCCCCCACGCTGAATGTCCGTAGCGCTCGGCACAATGTATCCTTGCTGATCAGGCTGATAGAACTGGTCTCCGATGATCAGGCCCAGAATGACGGGATGGCCTGCGCTGACCTGCGCCACGATGCCGTCGAAGGTCAGCTTGCCCAGCTGTAATTCCCCCCGGATTGCGGGCCCGGAGATTCTCGGTGGTCCCCAATGAAGCGGCATGACGCTCAGATATGGCCATTCGGCTTCCACCGGTTGCCCGTCATGTAGAAGGGCCTCGGCAGCCGCCGCCATGGTCGTGCCGGTGCCCGGATGGCCTCCCGGCGTTCGTCCGACGGCATGATAGTAGAGATACTCGACCGAGAGATGCTCGGCGGCTAGGGCATGTTTCTCATTGGCCGCAGAAGTTGCAAAAGCCAAGCACGTGGGACGGCGCCCCTGATCCCTCACGCCCAACAGTTCGGGCCTCAGATCTTTGGCGACGACGATCAATTGCCCAGACCCAGTCTCGCGCGGTCAGCACGCGACAGGCCGGGGGTCTCCGGACCACTCAAAGCAATGGCCAAGGCAAAATGGGGATCATCCTCGTGATCTGGTCCCCAGGGCTGCCTCTCGCGCAGATCAATCCGGTTAAGGCCGGGCTGCTGCGCCCGTGCGATCATTACCCTTCGCGAAGGAGCCCCATAGAGCAAGGGTGCGTGCTGGAAATCGGAGTGGTCTTCCAGCAGGTCCCAACCGAGGACAGCAAGGCTCTCCACCGTCCACCTGTGGCCGGATGCGGGCGCTTCGCTCAGCTCGATACGCAGGAGATCGGCCGGATTGCCGGTCAGGGAGGCGCCATGGTCCCGCTCTGTCACCCGCCAGACATCCGACCAGGAGTCTGCCGGGCGGTGCCCGTCTCCAAGACCGCTTTTCAGATCCGCCAGCTTGGCCTTGCGGAGGGACTGAACCTGCCGCCAATCCATGATCTTGTGGCTCAAAAGGCCCCAGCAGGCCGCCTCATAACTGACAGACATCCGTAGAGCCAGCTGATAGATGGTCGCCGGCATCTTCAGATCATAGGTAAGGGTCCAGCCTTGCTTCTGGATGTGGTGTCTGTAGAGCCAGCGGGGCAGGAGGAATTCGGCTGCGAAGGCATCGGCGGCAACTTCCTGGAGGTCGCGCCCGCCGTCGTCGTAGTTTGGTCCGCGCTCGAGGATTTCTTGATCGACACTCCCCATGTGCTCAAGCGAGGCGTGGCCCAGCTCATGGGCGGCGGTAAAGCGCTGGATGTGCAGGCCGCGCCGAGTGGTGATCATGATGCCGCTAAGCGGGGCAGGAAGACACAGGCCGAGTGCTGAATCGAGCGGCTTGAAGACCAGAGGGATCCCGAGTTCGGCAATGGCGCCGAACACATCAATGACACCGTCACCCTGTGTGACGCGCTGGCGCAGCCCAAGGTCCGAATGGAGCCTGTTGGCCATCGCTACGGCATCGAGCCGCGCTTCATCCGCAGAAGATCTAGGCACGTCCATCTTTCCTAGGGCCACGCGCCTGCAAGAATTCTGCAAAGCGCAAAAGCTCGTTGCGATCATTGTCGGACAGCTCCGTCGCGGCGCGCGCTAGAGCGTGGACGCTTTCCGGCAACGGAGGCAACGCCGATGTCCCAGCCAGAGCATCCACCGATTGGCCGTAAACCCTGGCGAACCGTGCCAACTCTTCTGAATCGACCTTTCGTCTACCGTTTTCAATGAGTGACAGCGCTGAACGCGGGATGCCGACCGCCGCCGCAGCCTCTTCCTGTTTGAGCTCGAGGAACTCACGGGCCTTGCGGAGTCGCTCGCCGATGCCGCCCAAATTGTCTGTTATCTCAGTCATTCGCGTACCCTTATGCCGGCTCGGAAACCTTGAACGGCCGGCGCTTTTTTACCTTCAATTCGCCCGTGTAGACGCGTTCAAGCTTCGGTACGAGATCTGAGATCATTTCATCACAGCTGGCATACCCACCCTGTTTGATAATTTCCGGGGGCAGCTCGATATCCAGAACTTGGCGGGTCACGCGGCTTGCGTCGATGACACGCTTTGAGTCGATGGCCGGGCGCACACCAATGATGGAGCCGCCCCCTCCTGATGGAGGTGGAGGCGCCGAGCCGTCGATAGGCTGCGTCTCGTCCTCAAACCAAGCCTCCAATTCGGCGACCAGCTTTGCTTGCTTTCGCCGGAACTCTTTTCGCAGATCCTCGGTGCCCGACTCCATACCAAGCTCCATGTTCGATTTCCAAACATGATCGTGATTAAGGTCCGATTTGTCAACCTTGGGGGTAATGCAGGATCAGTTTTTGGATATATAAGCATAGGCATCTGATTATATGCAGTAAATTTCTATGGACCTGCCACGCCATCCCTCTTTGGTACAGCGGCTGAAAATTAATTGTTGCATAAACGAGGTTTCGACAGGCTCGCAGAATTCGTTACGTGGCGACTGAACGAAAGTCAGTTTGAACCGGAAAGCTCCTTGGAAAGTGCTGTTCCGGACTGTCTAACCTAACTGCAGCGATTCTCTGTTCTCAAACCAGATGCTCTACGGCTTGGCATGACGGCTATATGCAAATTCGCCGCCATGTAAGCGGACCTTCCTGATTGTTCGACAAAGCGGACAAGATGACCAGCTGGCACATTACACTTAGATGTCCGCTACAGATGAGTGCAATTTGGCCGTTGAACGACCATAAAGGGTCGTTTGCTGGGTCCAACGGCCTTGTCCTGGGGGGGTACTGCCGTTCCCAGCTGATTCGCCGAACGGCGCTCTCACTGTAAGTTGCCTTTTGGGGGCAACTCTCGACCGAGTCTTTGAGATAACGGCATGGAACGACGACCTGAACGTCCCGGATGCCCTTTCAAAGTTTTTCGGAAGTTTTCGCTAGGCTGCGTGGCTAATCGCGAGCACTTCCAGGCTGAGAAGAAATGGCTCAAGACTGATGGGACACCGCTCACGCGCCGTGTCCAGGTTGGTCGCCCGCGCGATCTCTGCCCTAGTATCTGTGCCGTCGGAGACACCGGCCGCATCGCACACGCGTTTGAAGTAGCGGTGCGGGTGGCCCCCTTGCGGATCGTCCCGATGGCCCCAGATATTTTCAGGCCAGCGCGGCAGTTCTGTCCCGGCATACCCTGCAAAGCTACGCCATGCCGCCGGATCGGCCATCATCCAGCATTCTGATGCGGACATGGGGATGCAGGCGATACACATGAACTCCTGCTCTGAAGCCTGGAACCCCGCGTCCACCTCGGCCATCAGACGTTGCCACTCGCTCTCCTCCTTGGAGTCGGTATCGACCATGAAGATCATAGCGTCATAGCCGCCTGCAATCGCGCGCAGCTTGGCTGCTAGCGCTTTGGCGCCATGCCCTCCCGGAAGTGGCGGGCCGTGGCCGCCACTTCGCAGCGTCGTCAGATCCCGGCGGGTTAGCACCGAGATTTCGACGTCGCCTCCCAAAACCTTTCGGATGAACGGCTGCATCCAGCCATCGAGGCTCACGTGCTCGCGCCGNTCAGATCCCGGCGGGTTAGCACCGAGATTTCGACGTCGCCTCCCAAAACCTTTCGGATGAACGGCTGCATCCAGCCATCGAGGCTCACGTGCTCGCGCCGTCGCTCATCCCAATGATGGGGCTTTCCGATCTCGTGAGGGCCTTCGCCGCAGACGACGACCTTCAATGCCAGCGTTCCTCGGTCTCGTCGGCTTCCCGAGAGCCTATGCGGCGCGCCTGATCTTCGATCACTGAAAGCTCGGTGTTGGCCCATAATTCGCCGGGGCCAAAGAACTCGTTGCCCATCTGAAACACCGGCAGACGCTCGACCGAAGTCGCAATCGTGCGCCCTTCCGTGCTGCGCGTCAGGAGCCGCAGTTTGCTCGTACCAACCACGTTGGCCAAAAGTGGCGAATGGGTTGTCGCAATTATCTGAGCGGGCGTTTCAGCGGATATGAGCTCGATCAGCGGTCCCAGAATGTGAGGCTGGATACCGTCCTCAACTTCGTCGAGAAGGATCATGCTCACATCGCGCATCTCGGGGATCGCACAAAAAGCGAGGACACGCATGAAGCCATCACTCATGTGGCCGGATTGGATCTTGCCCATGCCGCGGTATGCTTCTGCAAGCACAAGGTCGATCCACCCGGACTTCTTGCGGACGGTGTTCAAATCGGAGAGCGGATAAAAGAGCGCCACTCGACCCTGCACCCGCACGCGCTGCTCTGTGGTCAAGCCGGCAAGGAACCCGGCAAGACGATCCCCGCGGCTTCCCAGGTTTCCGGTGCTCGGTCCGGTCCCGGCCTTCATCGCTGTGGGCGACAGGAGCTCGAGCGACTCAATTCCGCTGAGCCATTGATAGAGATCGACCAGTGGATCACGCTCATTTTCATCAAGGTCGTCGATCTGGACCAAGCCCAAGATGCTTCCTTCGAACGTGAACGGCGGGATATTCTGCCCCCTTGCTCGTCCGCCGCCCTTTGCCTTGAATTTTAACTGCGGCAGCCAGTCATCATCACCGGAAAGGCGCAGATCAACCCGTTCGGAACGCAGTCTTTCTGCCGTCGCATCCCATTTTATCGTCCAACGAATTTCATCGTTTAAATTGGCAAGAAAATAAGCCTCGATGTTGATGAAGTTGCTACGCGAATGGAGCCCCTTGAATCGAATATCGGCGGCCGACCATCCGCGTTCCTCGAAAAACAGCGATGGCTTGCCCTGCGCTAAGTGACGCATGAAAGAGAACATCTGCAGAATGCTGCTCTTGCCCGTCCCGTTCATGCCCAGAAGAACTGTGAGTTCGGGGTCCACCCGCATCGTGAACTTATCGACGGCCTTGAATCCGGAGACGGAAATGCGCTGGAGCCTTAGCACTTGGTCGGGTTCTCTTTTCATAATCGTTCGATGACCCGAAGGGGGCCTGTCGGTGAGACGCTAGCTCAAATCATGGCATCGCGAAACCGAACATGAACCGCTTGGACGGATTCGGGGATGGGCGAGCAGTGTGCAAACCTCGCTCTAATGGCCATAGGCAGAGTTGACGAGCCGAGTGCCGCTTCGCCGATCAGCCGCTGTCCATTTGGATTACCGCTGCCATCACCGTGGTTAAGGAAGCCTCAGTCGCAGCAGGCGCTGGTAGTCTGCTGGCCTATGCCGACATCCAAACATAGGCACCATCGGCTTGACCGACACGCCAAGTATCAGCGAACCGAATTAACGGCCATCTCCAAGCGCCTGATAGTTCACTAAATGCGCTTATGTGACGGGAGCAATTATCTAGGTGGGCCATGAATGACCACCAGTCCCGGCCGAAGTCCTTGACGCTGCGACATGGGAACGACCGGGTGTGGTCGGAGCCAGGCGGTCTGCACCTAGGAGCCGAAATTTTACCGCTGAGCGTCTCATATGGGGCGTTACGCCCTTGTCGTTGGGACCCAGGCTGCTGTGGGCGAATCGCCGCGCCACTTGACGAACTGGGGCGTGCAAGCCTCTGCGGCCTGTTAATGCGGAAGACTGCGACATGCAGTGCGATGTGATACCCCTTGAGATCACGTCACATCACAGTGTGAAGCGGGCGGGACTGGCTCAGGGCCTTGGTTAGCGCAATTTTGAATTTTGAAATTTAGATTCAGTCGCTTGTGCTGTTGTTTGTGAGCCCCTCACCGCCATACCTCTCGGCCGTGATGCGTTCGCCGGGGGCGATTTCGACATTGCCATAGCGCAAGCCTGCCCGCCATTGCGGTGGAGCGGCGTGCTGTCGTTCGTGGATGCCACCGGCTGCAGCATCGGCCTTGTTCCGATCGGACGCTCGAGAGGCACCATGTGGTCTGGTCCGGGCCCCTCGAGCGTCGGGGAGGCTGGAGGCCCTCCCGGTAAGGCCGCCCGATCCGGGAGGAACGGCGGGCGGAATACGGCTCCCTGGAAGCGCCCCGCTCCCAGGCAACCGATTTGGTAACAGCGCTCGGCCGGCGCCGATACCGGTGCCGGTGCCGGCGCAAAGGCCGGACTGGCGGGCAATCAGTGGACGAAAGGATCGATGGTCTGGATCGTGCCGTCGGGGTTGAAGTGGACCTGCGTCACCTTGACGTTGCGCAGATGGTTTTTCCCGCTGCGCTGGGTATCGTGGAAGAACAGCCAGGTCTTGCCGTCCCAGTCGACCATCGACATGTGGGTGGTCCAGCCCTGGACCGGGCGGAGCACGTGGCCCTTGTAGGTGAACGGGCCATAGGGGCTCGAGCCGATGGCGTAGTTCACGAAATGCGTGTCGCCGGTCGAGTAGAGGAAGTAGTACTTGCCATCGCGCTTGTACATCCACGCGGCCTCGAAGAAGCGCTTGTCGTGGTCGCCCCCCAGCACCGGCTTGCCCGCCTCGTCGAGAATGACCGCATCGCGCGGCTTTTCGGCGAACCGCTTCATGTCGCTTCCCATGCGCGCGACCTTGGGCGAAAGAGCGGGCTTGTCGTCCTGCTTCAGATCGGTGTTGCCGGCTGCGGCATCGTACTGGCCGCTGGCCCAGTTCTGCAACTGGCCGCCCCAGATCCCGCCGAAGTACATATAGCTCTGCCCGTCATCGTCGGTGAACACCGCCGGATCGATCGAGAAGCTGCCCTTGATCGGCGCGGGCTCCGCCTTGAACGGGCCCATCGGGTCCTTCGAGGTGGCCACCCCCATGCGGAACACGCCGTCCTTGTCCTTGGCCGGAAAGTAGAGGTAGTACGTGCCGTTCTTGTAGGCCGCATCGGGCGCCCACATGCTCTTGGACACCCAGGGCACGTCCTTCATGTCGAGCGCCACCGGCCCGACCGTGACCTTGCCGCCGATGCGGTCCATCGCCAGCACATGATAGTCCCGCATGGCGTATTGCGAGCCGAGGTCGTCGTCGGGAATTCCGGCGTCGATATCGTGGCTCGGGTAGACGTAGATCTTGCCGTTGAAGACATGGGCCGAGGGGTCGGCGGTGTAGATCGTGTCGACCAGCGGCTGGGCGAGGAACTTGGCGGGATCGGTCTGGACGCCTTCGGGGGCATCGGCGCTCGGTGCCGCGCTTGCGGTATCCCCGCTCGCGGCGTTGTCCGCCGCGCCCTGGCAGGCCGCCAGCGCCAGCGTTCCGGCCAGGACGACCGCCGCCGCCACACCGCGTTTCTCGTGCTTCTTCATCGCTCACTCTCCCAATTCGTTCGGCCGATGGCGCAAGGGGCTGGCCCGGTTCGCCTCAGCGCAGCAATTCCAGCGGTACGGCCTGCGCCATCGCCGCGTAACCGGCCGGACCTGGATGGATGGAATCCCCGCTGTCGTAGCGCGGATCGAGCCGGTCAGGGTGCGCCGGATCGCGCAGCGCCTTGTCGAAATCGATCACCGCATCGAAATGCCCCGGAGTTCGGATCCAGGCGTTTATGGCCTGGCGGTCCGCCTCGTTCAAGGCATCGGGGTGATAGTAGTCCATGCCCATGAAGGGCATGACGGTGCCGCCATAGACCTTGATCCCGTGCGCGTGGGCGCGGCTGACGATCTGGGCGTAAGCGCCGGTTACCTGCGCGACGAGCGCGGCGTGATCGGCCGCGCTGACGGGATGTTCGCGGGTCAGCGTGCCGATGTCGTTGATGCCTTCGAGCACGATCAGGCTGCGCACACCGGGCACCGCAAGCACGTCGCGATCGAAGCGCGCCATGGCGTTGGGGCCCAGCCCGTCGAGCAGGACCCGGTTGCCGCCGATGCCCTGGTTGATGACCGCGACCTTGCCGCCCAGACGCCGGGCGAGACGATCGGTCCAGCGGTCGTTGCCATTGGTGGTCGAGCCGCGCCCGTCGGTGATCGAATCGCCCAGCGCCACCACGACCGGCGTCGCGCAGGCGCGCACTTCGACCCCGGAGACCAGATACCAGCGATCGATCGAACCGCCCCCGGCGAGCGTTTCGTCCCCGACGTGGTTGCCGCTCGTCCAGTACGAGGTGGTGCGCGAGCCGGGATGGCCCGTCTCTCGCGCAGGCGCGGCCGGCAGATGGAGCGAGACCGCCAGATCGGCAAAGGGTGCAAGCGGCATCGCCACCGGATCGGACAGCCATTCGCCGCCCGCTGGAATGACGACGCCGGGCTGCCCGCCGAAATGCAGCGCGACGTTGGAACCGGGCGTGATCGCCGAGCCGCCGGGCTTCGTCGCGAGCGCCAGCGAGACCGCGTCGATCCGCAGCGGCGCGGTGCCGAAGACGTTGGAGAAGCGGACACGCAGCGCCGTGCCGCCGATCGAGGGGCGCAGCACCTGGCGCAGGGTTACGTCGTGCCGCGCGGCTTCGGGCAGCGCGTTGTCGCCATCCGCGATCATTTGCGAAGCGCCCCAGGCCGCGACCCACGGGCAAGCCGCGGGCGCCGTGCCCCTGGCCTGCGCGGCCCCGGCG
>NZ_JALHLF010000058.1 GCF_022832435.1 Novosphingobium organovorum
GCCGCTGGCGGTGGTCGTGCTCGACGCGGGCGCGCACCCGGTCGCCTTCGCGCGCGAGGATGGCGCGAGCCTGTTCCGCTTCGACATCGCCCGCGCCAAGGCGACCGGCGCGCTCGGCATGGATACCGACACCGCCGTGCTGGCCCAGCGC
This sequence comes from Novosphingobium organovorum, assembly GCF_022832435.1. GTDB lineage: Bacteria > Pseudomonadota > Alphaproteobacteria > Sphingomonadales > Sphingomonadaceae > Novosphingobium > Novosphingobium organovorum. The sequence continues at coordinate 152 of NZ_JALHLF010000058.1, forward strand.
GCGCAGGGCAATCCGGCGTTCTTCCAGAGCCTGTGCGCCGCGCTCGACGGGCGCATCGCCTATTCGCCGGGCGGGGTGGTGATCCGGGCCGCCGATGGCAGCGCGATCGGCGCGGTCGGCATCAGCGGCGATACCGGTGAATGCGACGAGCAATGCGCCAGGGCCGGAATTGCGGCGGTGCTTCCCAAGGAGACTGTTTCGTGACCATTCGTCTGCGCAGCATCGAACTCGCGCTGCCCGATCCGGCGGCCGCTGCCGCTTTCATGACCGATGTCTGGGGCATGGCCCCGGCCGGGGTCGAAGGCGAGACGCACTATCTGCGCGGCTCGGGGACGTTCCCCTACCTCGTGGCCTTTGCCCGGTCGGAGCGGGAATTCGTCCGCTCGACGACCTTCGTGTGCGACGCGGACGATCTGGCCGCGATCGCGGCGAAGGTCGCCGCCGCGGGTTGGCCCGCGCGCGCTGTGACCTCCAGTGATCCGGGCGGCGGCGAAGGCTATGTGGTCGAACTGCCCGACGGCGAACTGCTGCGCTTCCTGGTGGGAGCGGGCGAAGTCGCGCCGATCGCGGGCGCGGACCTGCCGGTGAAGCTGACCCATGTCGTGTTCAACGCCAGCGATGCCGAAGCGAGCGGCCACGCGGTCGAGGACGTGCTGGGCTTCACCGTTTCGGACCGCACCAAGGGCATGGTCTTCGTGCGCTGCAACGACAGCCACCATTCGACCGCCTTTGCCCGCGCCGGGTTCGCCAGCCTCAACCACGTCGCCTTCGAGATGGCCGACATCGATGCGGTCATGCGCGGGATCGGGCGGCTGCGCGATCATGGTGCGGTGCCCGCCTGGGGGCCGGGGCGCCACGGCCCGGGCGCCAATGTCTACGCCTACTACATCGCCCCGTTCGGGCCGGTGATCGAATTTTCGACCGCGGTCGAGAAAGTGCCCGAGGACTACGTCGCGGGCGCGCCCGAGGACTGGACCTGGCCGCCCAACCGGATCGACCAGTGGGGGATCTCCGACAAGGATTTCGATGGCCTGCGCCAGGCCGAGGAGCGCTTCCGCTTCCACCGCGAGTGGGACGCCGAGCCACTGCACGTTTGACCGCCGCGCGGCGGTTGCGGGCCCGACCCGCAGCCGACCCGGCAGGGGAGAAGAAAGAATGACGAAGTACATCAGTTTCACCCGCCCCGATGGTACGTCGAGCTTCGGCCGGCTCGAGGGCGAAAGCGTTGTCGACCTGGGCGCGGTGGGCGCCGATGCCTTTCTCAAGGACGCGCTGGACGGCGATCTCGCCGCGCTCGCGCCGACCGGGACTTTCGCGCGCGCGGCCGTCACGCTGCTGCCGGTGGTGCCCAATCCGGGCAAGATCCTGTGCGTGGGGCTGAACTACGCCAACCACGTCGCCGAGACCGGCCGCGAGCAGAAGGAACACCCCGCGATCTTCACCCGCTGGGCCGACAGCCTGATCGCCGACGGCGCGCCGATGGTCCGTCCGCCCGAAAGCGAGCGCTTCGACTACGAAGGCGAACTGGCGGTGATCATCGGCAAGGGCGGCCGCCGCATCGCGCCCGAGAACGCCTGGGACCACGTCGCGGGCTATGCCCCGTTCAACGACGGTTCGATCCGCGACTGGCAGCGCCACAACATCCAGTTCACCCCCGGCAAGACCTGGCCCGGCACGGGCGGCTTTGGCCCGGCGATGATCCCGGCGGGCGAAGTCGCGGATCTGGGCGCGCAGCGCGTGCAGACCCGGCTCAACGGCGAACTGGTGCAGGATCAGCCGATCGCCGACATGATCTGGGATATTCCCACGGTCATCGCCTACTGCTCGACCTTCGTGGAGCTTCAGCCCGGCGACGTCATCGCCTCGGGCACGCCGGGCGGTGTCGGCGACAAGCGCAAGCCCGCGCTCTACATGAAGGCGGGCGACACGATCGAGGTCAGCGTGGGCGTGATCGGCACGCTGCGCAACCCCGTGATCGACGAGTAAGCCTTTCTTCTTCCCCTCAAAACTTCCAACAACCACCAAAAAACCATAAAATTTCGGGAGAAATACGATGAAGACCATTCGCAAGGTTGCGTTGCTGTCGGGTATCGCGCTGGGCGCGGTGGCCACCCCTGTCCTGGCCCAGGATGCCCCGGCTTCGGCCCCGGCAAGCCAGGCCGGGGAGGCGGGCGCGGCGCAGGGCAACGATGATGCCAACGCGATCATCGTGACCGCGCAGCGCCGCGCCGAGAAGGTGACCGAGGTGCCGATCTCGATCACCGTCGCCAGCGCCGCGCAGCTCGAACGCCAGCAGGTCAACACCGTAAACGACCTCGCGCGGATTGCCCCCAGTCTTGAAATCCAGGCCGCGCCGGGCCAGAACACCGGCGGCGGCGGCTCGATCCGCGGCATCGGCACGATGACCTTCTCGCCCGGCGCGGTCGCCGCGGTGGGGGTCGTGGTCGACCAGGTCAGCCAGGGCAACGCGAACATCTCGGACCTGTTCGACATTTCGCGCGTCGAAGTGCTCAAGGGGCCGCAGGGCACGCTGTTCGGCCTGACCACTTCGGCGGGTGTCATCAACATCACCACCAACGCGCCCGACTTCAACGCCTTCTCGGCGCGCGTGCGCACCCAGCTTTCGGGCGCGGGCACGGCGGGTTCGAAGTTCGGCAATCAGGTGGTCCAGGGCCTCGTCAACGTGCCGCTCGCCGACAATGCGGCGCTGCGCGTGTCGGGCGTGGCGAACCTGCGCCAGGGGGTGAACCGCAACGCGCTGACCGGCAAACTCAACGACAACGACCGCTACAGCCTGCGCGGCCGCTTCCTGTGGGAGCCGACCGACCGAGTGACGGTCAATGTGATCGGGGACTACGCGCATTCGCGCGCGAGCGACGGCGGGGACTTCTTCACTTTCGTCGCGGCCGACGACACCATCACCGAGGAACTCGCCAGCTGCGGCGTCACCGTGGGCGAGGGCAACCAGAAGTACTGCATGGACGACAGCTTTTCCTCGACCAGCAAGAACTACGGCGGCTCGCTCCAGGTCGATTACGAGGCCGATCCCTTCACGCTGACCTCGATCACCTCGCTGCGCCGCTCGGGTGAGACGGGCTATAGCAATTCCTCCGACGTGTTCCGCGCCGACACGCTGCCGATCAACGTGCGCAACGACGCGATCGACCGCCACATCGACCTGTTCACGCAGGAATTCCGCATCAGTTCGGCAAGCGGCGGGGTGATCGACTACACCGCAGGCGCGTTCTATTCGAGCCAGAAGCAGACCCGCGACCTCGAAGAGGTCACGGTGCGCTACTATGGCTATACCGTCGCGCAGAGCGATACGCCCGCGCTCACCATCAACGACGAATCGCTCGCCTTCTTCGGCCAGCTCACCGGCCACGTGACCGACGCCTTCCGGCTCATCGGCGGGGTGCGCTACACCACCGACCGGCTTTCGCTCGAAACCTATGACACCACCGGGGCGACCGACGGACAGGTCCACTACAACGCGGCGGAGTGGTCCTGGCGCCTTGGCGCGCAGTACGACATCGCCCTCGACACGATGGCCTACACGACCGTCTCGCGCGGCTTCAAGGGCGGCCAGATCGCGGTGCCGAGCGACGGGCGCGACCCCTACGTCGTGCTGCCCGAGATCCCGACCTCCTACGAAGTGGGCCTCAAGACCACGCTGTTTGGCGGCCTCGTTGCCGACGCCAGCCTGTTCTACATGAAGATCGACAACTTCCAGGCGCAGAGCTGCACGATCAATTCGTCGAGCGTGATCTCGTGCGACCAGAAGAACGTCAACGGGGTCAAGACGCGCGGCGCGGAGATCAACTTCTTCGGCAACGTGACCGAGGGACTTTCGCTCAGCACCGGGTTCATCTACGCCAAGGCGACCTACCCGAGCAACTATACCGGCACCGATGGCGTCGACATCGGCGGCACCCAGCTGGCCTATTCGCCGCGCTACAAGTTCACCCTCTCGGGCGAGTACGAGCATCCGGTGACCCAGAGCCTCAACGGCTTCCTCTCGGCCGATGCGGTGTGGAAGTCGCGCATCCGCTACGAAGAGAACTCGCTCTCGTCGACGACCTTCCGCCCGCACTGGATGGTCGGTGGGCAGCTTGGCCTGCGCACGGCGGACGATCGCTATTCGGTCGCGGTCTTCGTGCGCAACCTGTTCGACGTGCACGAACCCTCGCTGATGCAGTCGAGCTTCCCCTCGGGCGATGCCAATATCGGTGCGATCTACGGCCCCCAGTCGTACCGCAACGTCGGCATCACGCTCGATGCCCGCTTCTGAGGCGGCCAGCGCGGTGTCGGGTGCGCGCCCTGGCGACGGTTCCGGGGGCAACCCCGGAACGTCCACCGCGATGCCTTTCTCCGGCCTGCTCGCGCGCGAGCAGGCGCTGAGCGCGGCGATCAACGGCGTGCTTTCGGCGCTGTTCTTCGCGCTGATGTTCGGGTTGACGCCGCGGCTGCTGGCCAATGGCGCGCCCGATCACTTCGCGCGCGACTTTCTGCCGCAAGGGCTGATGGTCGCGCTCATGGGGGCGCTCGTCCCCGCGCTGGTGGTGCGCGCGAGGCTGCGCCGCGAGGGACGCCTGGCCCGCGGCGCCGGACCCGATGCGGGCGCGATTGCGCGCGCGGTGGGGCTCAGCGTCCTGGGCGGCCTTGCCAGTGGCGGGGCGCTGTTTGCGCTCGCACTGGTCGGACCTTATGCCATGATGCCGCTCTACCCGGCGCTGCTGTTGAAGATCGTCTATGGAGCGGTGCTGGGCACGGCGGTGACGCGCGCGGCGCTCATCGCGCTTTACGCCGGGCGGGTCGGAACGGACGAGGCTGCCGGGCGGGGCGATCAGGGAGACACACGATGAACGATGCGATCCGCGCGCTGGGCGCGCGCCTTGGCCCCGACGTGGTGGGCGCGGTGCGTGCGATCTATGCGCTCGAGCAGGAAGCGCTGGCGGCCAGCCTCGCTCCGCTGCTGCGCGACGGTGCCTACGGGCCCGATCCGCGCCATCGGCTCGATCTGTACCGCACCGGGGATGACGCCGCGCCGCCGCGCCCGGTGCTGCTGTTCGTCCACGGCGGCGGTTTCGTGCTGGGCGACAAGGGCGGCGCGACGCCGCAGGACTGGCAGAATGCGCATGTCGGGCGCTGGGCGGCGCGGCTGGGGTTCGTGGGCGCGGTGATGAACTACCGCCTCGCGCCCGGTGCCACGTGGCCTTCGGGCGCCGAGGATGTCGGCGCGGCGGTGGCCTGGCTCAAGGCCAACGTCGCCGAATTCGGTGGTGATCCGGCGCGGATCGTGCTGATGGGGACTTCGGCCGGGGCGACCCACGTGGCAGGCTATATCGACCGCTTCGCCAGCCACGCGAGCGATGTGCGCGCGGCGATCCTGCTTTCGGGGCTCTACGGCTACGAGCCGCTCGAAGCGCGCGACGAACGCTATTACGGCCCCGCTGCGGGTTACGCCGAACGCTGCCCGCGCGCGGGGCTGGTGGCGACCGAGTGCCCGCTGTTCATCGCCTGCGCGCACTTCGATCCCGCGCTGTTCCAGGCCGAGTGGCTGGGCCTTCTGGCCGAGCGCAAGGCGCGGCGCGGCGCGCTCGACTGGGGGCACCTGGCCAACGGCCACACGCATTATTCGCTCCCCATGCATCTGGGCACCACGGACCGCACGCTGAGCGCCGACCTCGAAGCCTTCCTGGCCGACCACCTGACGAAAGAGACCACCGATGACGATTGATCGCCGCCGTGCGCTGGCGCTGGGCGCCCTTACCCTGGGCGGTGCCACTATGCCCGGCCTCGCCGCCGCGCAGGGCCGTTCGCGCGCACGCTTCCCCAAGGGCTTCGTGTGGGGCAGCGCGACGGCTGGTTACCAGGTCGAAGGCAACATGCTGGGTGCGGACCTGTGGCAACTCGAACAGAACAAGCCCACGGTGTTCATGGAACCCTCCGGCGATGCCTGCAACAGCTTTGAATTGTGGGCGCGCGATCTCGACATCGTGCAGGCCATGGGGCTCAACGCCTACCGCTTCAGTGTCGAATGGGCGCGGATCGAGCCGGTCAGGGGCCAGTTCTCGCTGGCCATGCTCGACCATTACAAGGCGATCGTCGCGGGCTGCCACGCGCGCGGGCTGAAGCCGCTGGTGACCTTCAACCACTTCGTCGCGCCCTTGTGGTTCAGCGCGCAGGGCGGCTGGACCCACGCCGATGCGCCCGCGCTCTTCGCGCGCTATTGCGACAAGGTCGCGCGCGCCTTCGGGGCCGACATCGCGATGGCGATGACGCTCAACGAACCCAACATCCTGCTCATGCTCGAACGGATGCTGCCCCCGCCGGTGTGGGACATGCAGGCCGCCTGCCTCGATGCGGCTTCGGCCAGGCTCGGCGTGCCGCGCATGGTGACGGCCAATGTCGCGCGGCGTTCGGACCTGCCCGCGCTCACCCAGGGAATGCTCAAAGGCCACCGCGAGGCGCGCGCCGCGATCAAGGCGGTATGCCCCGATCTTCCGGTGGGGGTCACGCTCTCGGTCGCCGACGAGCAGGCTTCGGGCAAGGATTCGCTGCGCGACACCGTGCGCGCCGAGCGCTACGGGGCCTGGCTCGAGGCGGTGAAGGGCGACGATTTCGTCGGCGTGCAGAACTACGAGCGCGCGGTGTGGAACGCGCAAGGCCACCTTCCGCCGCCCGAGGGCGCGGATCTCAACTGGTCGGGCACCGAAGTCTGGGCGCCCTCGCTGGCGGGCGCGGTGCGCTACGTCCACGAGGCGACCGGGCTGCCGATCCTGGTGTCCGAGCACGGCGTTGGCACCGACGACGACACCTTGCGCGCGCGCTTCATTCCCGCCGCGCTTCAACACCTGCACGCCGCGATGGACGATGGCGTGCCGGTGCTCGGCTACGTCCACTGGTCGCTGCTCGACAATTTCGAGTGGATCTTTGGCTACAAGCCGCATTTCGGCCTGTGCACGGTCAACCGAGAGACCTTCGAACGCACGCCCAAGCCGAGCGCCTCGGTGCTTGGCGCGATCGCCCGCGCCAACGCGGTGTGATCCGAAAAGCCCTCCCGTTCGCGGGGGAACGGGAGGGCTTTTCGCTGGTCGAACCGGGGGCCCTGCGCGAAGGGGGCCGGTTCAGACGTAGTCTTCGGTGTCGATCGTGCCGCGCATCCCTTCGGGATAGCGGTGGCCGGTGACGCTGTGCTGGTTGATGAGATCACCCGCGCGGGCCAGCACGTCGGCGGGCAGGTTCAGCGCGGCGGCCGCGTTGTTCTCGTCGAAGTGGGCGATCGAGCGGGTGCCGGGGATGGCGTGGACATGGCTGCCTTGCGCCAGCACCCAGGCGAGCGCGAGCTGCGCGGGCGCGACGCCTGCTTCGGCCGCCAGCGCGTTGAAGCGCTCGATCAGGCTGAGATTGCTCGGCCAGTTCTCGGGCAGGAAGCGCGGGTGGCTGCGCCGCAGGTCCTTGTCGGTCAGGGTGGCGGGATCTTTGAGTTCCCCGCCCAGAGCCCCGCGCGCGACCGGCGAGAAGGCGACGAGCGCGATGCCCAGCTCCTTCGTGGTGTCGAGCACGCCCAGTTCGACGTTGCGCGTCCAGAGCGAATATTCGGTCTGGACCGCGGCCATCGGGTGCACCGCATGGGCCTCGCGGATATGCGCGGCGGACCATTCGGACACGCCATAGGCCCTGATCTTGCCCGCCTCGATCAGGCGGGCCATCGCGCCCACGCAATCGGCCACGGGGATCTTGGGGTCGTAGCGGTGCATGTAGAACAGATCGACGTGATCGGTGCCCAGCCGCGTGAGGCTGCCCTCGATCGAGGCGGTGATCGCCTCGGGGCTGCAATCGATCCCGCGCCGCGCGCCATCGACGATGATCCCGGTCTTGGTGGCGAGGAAGAATTCCGCGCGACGGTCCATGATCGCGGCGCCCAGAATTTCTTCCGAGACGCCCTTGCCGTAGATGTTGGCGGTGTCGAAGTGGTTGCAGCCGGTGTCGAGCGCGTGGCGGAACAGGGCCTCGGCATCCGCCCTTTCGGGCGGATTGCCATAGGCCCAGGCCACGTTCATGCAGCCGAGCCCGACCGGGTTCAGCGCCTTGCCGTCAATCGTGCGGGTAGTGGTCAAGACCAGCCGTCCTGTTGTTCCAGACTGGTGGCGAGTTCGCCGATCACGCGGTAGCAGTCAAGCACCTTGCCGACCGACGAGTTGGGCTCGCGGCCTTCGCGGATCGCGGCGACGAATTCGCGGTCCTGCAGTTCGATGCCGTTGTTCGAGACGGTGACCCCGGTGAGGTCGATCGCTTCCTCGCGCCCGTTCACCAGATCGTCGTAGCGCGCGATGTAGGTCTCGCTGTCGCCGATGTAGCGGAAGAAGGTGCCGAGCGGACCGTTGTTGTTGAACGAGAGCGAGAGCGTGCAGATCGCGCCGGTCTCGGCCTTGAGCTGGATCGACATGTCCATCGCGATGCCCAGCTCCGGGTGCTTGGGCCCCTGCAGGACGTTGGCCGCGACGATCTTGCCCGACTGGTAGGCGAACAGGTCGATGGTGTGCGCGGCGTGGTGCCACAGCAGGTGGTCGGTCCACGACCGCGGCTGGCCCTTGGCGTTCATGTTCTTGCGGCGGAAGAAGTAGGTCTGCACGTCCATCTGCTGGACGTTGAATTCGCCAGCCTGAATCTTGTTGTGCACGTACTGGTGCGAGGGGTTGAAGCGGCGGGTGTGGCCGACCATGCAGACGAGGCCGGTTTCCTGCTGCTTGGCGACGACCGCCTCGGCATCGGCCCAGCTGTCCGACAGCGGGATCTCGACCTGGACGTGCTTGCCCGCGTTCATGCAGGCGATCGCCTGCTCGGCGTGCATCTGGGTGGGGGTGCACAGGATCACGGCGTCGACGTCGGGCATCGCGAGCACGTCGGCAAGGTCGGTGCCCGAGTGGGGCGCGCCGTACTTGGCAGCGACTTCGGCGGCCTGGTCGGCGTTGCGCGAGATGACCGAGGCGATTTCGACGCCGTCGATGTTCCTGAGGCCGTCGAGATGCTTTTCACCGAAAGCACCGGCGCCTACGAGAGCGATACGCATGGGGAAACTCCTTGGTGTGTTCTGGCAAGTGAGCGGGGCGCCGCCGGGTTTGTTCCCGCAAACGCCCCGCTTGCGGATTTCAGATGGCGCCCTGGGCGGCCGCGTTGGTGCCTTCGAGCGTGGTGCTGGGCGGTACCGAGCCATCCACCGGTTCGAGCACGATGTGGCCGAGCGCGGTGTTGCTGACCGGCACGTGGTAGTGCCGGTGCAGGCATTTCGTGCTCTTGCCCAGCGCGCCGCGCATGATCAGCCACATGACCATCTCGATCCCTTCCGAGCCGGTCTCGCGCAGGTATTCGATGTGCGGGATCTGGCGCAGCTCGTCGGTCTCGCCGATGAGCTTGTCGAGGAACATGTTGTCCCAGTCGCAGTTGATGAGCCCCGCGCGCGGGCCCTGGAGCTGGTGGCTCATGCCGCCCGTGCCCCAGACCTGGACGTTGAGGTCCTCGGGGAAGCTGGCGACCGCGCGCGCGATCGCCTCGCCCAGCGCCCAGCAGCGGTTGCCCGAGGGCGGCGGATAAGTGACGACGTTGACCGCGAGCGGGATGATCTTGCACGGCCAGGCATCGACGTGGCCGAACATCATCGAGAGCGGCACGGTAAGCCCGTGGTCGACTNAGTGACGACGTTGACCGCGAGCGGGATGATCTTGCACGGCCAGGCATCGACGTGGCCGAACATCATCGAGAGCGGCACGGTAAGCCCGTGGTCGACTTCCATCTCGTTGATGATGGTCATGTCGAATTCGTCGAGGATGAGGCTCTGCGCGACGTGCCAGGCAAGGTCGGGGTGGCCTTCGACCACCGGCACGGGGCGCGCGCCGAAGCCTTCGTCGGCGGGGGTGTAGCTTTCGCCGCAGCCGATCGCGAAGGTCGGGATGATCTTCATGTCGAACGCCGAGGCGTGGTCGTTGTAGACCAGGATCACGACGTCGGGCTTTTCGTCCTTCATCCACTGGCGGGTCCAGTCGAACCCGTCGAAGGCGGGCTTGAAGTAGTCCTCGCCTTCCTTGTTGTGGTCGAAGGCAAAGCCCAGGACCGGAATGTGGCTACAGCCGACACCGGCGGTAATACGGGCCATCAACGCTTCTCCCGGATCGAACGAACCCCTTCGGGCGAACGGCCGCCAGCCATCATCATGGCCTGGTATTCGGGCACGCTCATGCCGGTCATCGTCGAGACCGCCTGCACGAAGGAGAGGCCATCGGTCGAAAAGACCTTGGCCATGAAATAGATGTTGCCGCCAAGGTCGAGCAGGCGGTTGTAGTCGCGGTCGAGCACGGCCTGTTTCTGGTCCTCGGTCATCGGCCATTCGTCGATGTAGGCGCGTTCGTCGGCCAGCCAGCGCTGGCGGTTTTCGGGCTTCATCAGGCTCATCGCGAACTGGTTGAGGTGATAGCCCTGGCGGGCGCGTTGCGCGGTGTAGACGCGCGTGCCCGGAATGTCGTCGAAGTCCGCGAGATACTCGTGGATGTCCTTGGGGCCGGCCATGGTAAACTCTCCCTCTGGGTCCGGTTGGGCGCGCGGTCGATGCCCCGGTTGGCGGGGTTCCGGGCCGCGCGCCGGGTTATCAGAGACCGCGCGCCTTGAGCTGGGCGTCGAGGCGCGGGAAGACCTTGCGCACGTTGCCCTCGAAGATCGCGTGGCGTTCCGCGTCGGTGATGTCGAGCGCGTCGACATAGCGCTTGGTGTCGTCGAAATAGAAGCCCGTCTGGGGATCGATGCCGCGCACCGCGCCGACCATTTCCGAGCCGAACAGGATGTTCTTGTTGTCGATCACGTCGGCCAGCAGGTTGATCCCCGGCTGGTGGTAGACGCAGGTGTCGAAAAACACGTTGTTCATGATGTATTCGTCGAGGCTGGGCTTCTTGAGCATGTCCGCCAGGCCCCGGTAGCGGCCCCAGTGGTAGGGCACCGCGCCGCCGCCGTGCGGGATGATGAAGCGCAGGTTCGGGAACTTGGCAAACAGGTCGCCCTGCATGAGCTGCATGAAGGCGACGGTATCGGCCGCGAGGTAGAAGCCGCCGGTGGCGTGCATCGCGGGATTGCACGAGCCCGAGACGTGGATCATCGCGGGCACGTCCAGTTCGCACATCGCTTCATAGATGGGGAACCAGTACTCGTCGGTCAGCGGCGGATGTTCGAAGTGGCCGCCGCCCGGATCGGGGTTGAGGTTGCAGCCGATGAAGCCCAGTTCCTCGACGCAGCGCCGCAGTTCCTTGACCGAGGCGGAGAGGTCCGCCTTGGGGCTCTGCGGCAGCATGCACACGCCCGCGAAGGTTTCGGGGAACATCTGCGTCACGCGGTAGATCAGGTCGTTGCAGCGCATCGCCCATTCGGCCGAGACCGCCTGATCGCCGACGTGGTGCGCCATCGCCGAGGCGCGCGGGGAGAAGATCGTCAGATCCGCGCCGCGTTCCTTGATCAGCTTGAGCTGGTTGTCCTCGATCGTCTGGCGGATTTCCGCGTCGGTGATCTCGGGGTAGGGCGGGGGCGTGGTGCCAGCCTTGAAGGCGGCCTTCTGCTCCTCGCGCCAGGCGTCGTGGCCCTTGGGCAGGACGGTGTAGTGGCCGTGGCAGTCAATCACGAGCGACATGGCTCAGTTCTCTCCCTTGGATGTCTGCGAAGTGTGGATCGCGGCCAGCTTGGCCGGGAAACCGGACGGGGGCGGGTTGATGGCCAGTTCGCCCAGCTCCTGCTGGCGGCGCACGGTGCCATCGGTCATCAGCGGTTCGATGCCCAGGTCCCGCAGCATCGCGGCGGCCTCGGCCATCTCGGCCGAGCGACGCCGGCCGTGGACCAGCATGCGATCGAGATTGTAATCGGCGCGCTCGAACCAGGAATCGCGCTTCTCGCTGGCGTCGAGCGAGGCGAGCACTTCCTCGGCGACGCCCTCGGCCTCGGCCGCGAGCATCATCTCGGCGGTCAGCGCCTCGAGCCCCTTGACCATGACCGAGCGGGTCAGCTTGATCGCCGAGGCGCGGCCCACGCTTTCGCCCACGATCGCGGTTTTTTGAAAGCCGAGCGCGCCGAGCGCCTCCTGCGCCTCAGCCGCATCGGGCCCGGCGATGTTGAGCGGCACGGCCAGGCGCGCGGGGTTGACCGGGGCCATGATGGCGACGTCGACGTAGCGCTTGCCTGCCGCGGCAAAGGCCTGGGCGGCGGCGCGCTTGGTGCCCGGCGCGACCGAATTCATGTCGCAGAACAGCGCTTCGGGCGCGATCAGCGCGGCGCACTGGCGCGCGACCGCGAGCGCCTGGTCGGCGGTGACGAGCGAGAGGACGAGGCTGGCCCCGCCCAGCACCTCGGCCAGCGAGGGGGCGCTCTCGACCCCGATCCCGGCCATCACGGCGGTGCGATCTGCGGCGATGTCGAAGGCGCGCGCGCGCCATTCGCCGGCGCGGGCAAAAGTCGACCCGGCCTCTCCGAAGCCGATGAGTGCAAGCGAACTGGACATGACGCCACCCTGCCGACCGGCGCTGCGGGGCGCTAATCGGAACTGGCTGTCCGATATAACCTTTGTCTAATCGTTGCGAATTGGGCTCAGTCTTCGATCTCGCCCGCGGCGGCGAGGAGATCGGCGAAAAACTCCTCCTGAACCGTCGTCGGGCGCAGCGACTGGCGGGTCGTCATGCCGATAACCCGGTGCAAGCTGTCGGGCAGGCGGGCCAGCTCGCACAGCCACCCCGCTTCGAGTTCGACCTGGACCTGATCGCGCGAAAGCAAGGTGAGCAGGTCGGAATCGATCATCATCTGGCGGATCATCATCACCGAGCCGGATTCGAGCGGGATCGCGGGATGCTCGCCCTGTTCGCGAAAGTAGTGGTCGAAGCTGTCGCGCAAGGGGCCGCGCGCGGGCAGGCAGAACGGGTAGCGCGCCAGTTCGCGCGCGCCCGGCCGGGTTCCGGCGAGCGGGTGGCCGCGCCGGGCGAGGAACACCGGCACGTCGCTGAACAGCGCGCGCTGTTCGAGGTCGGTCTCGACCAGCGGGTTGCGCAGCGCGCCGACCATCACGTCGAGCGCGCCCGAACGCAGCGGCTCGACCAGTTCCGCGCGCGAGCCTTCGACGATCGTCAGGCGCACCTGCGGGCGTCGCGCCATGAACCGGGCGACCGCGGCGGGCAGCACCCGCGCGCGCGACAGCGGCATGGCGCCGATCGCGATGCGGCGTGTCTCGTGCCCGCGCAGCGCGGCGATCTCGGACAGCCCGGCCTCCAGTTCGACCACCGCGAGGCGAAACTCGCGCGCGAACTGGGCGCCGGTCTCGGTCATCACCACGAACTTGCCGCGCCGCGCGACGAGCGGACGGCGCAGCGCGAGCGCGAGGTCGTTGACCGCGCGGTGGATCGAGGGGAGCGAGAGCCCGGTAAGCTGGCTGGCGCCAGCGTAGCTGCCGCTGTCGGCCAGCGCGAGCAGCGCGCGCAGGCGCGACATGGTGACGTGGGGGCTGCGCACGTGGGTCAGCGCGGCGGCGATGCGGGCGTGCAGGATCGTTCCGGCGCTGGTCGGCACCATCCCGTCGTGGCGGCGTTCGAAGAGCGGCACACCGAGCGCGGCCTCAAGCCGTCCCAACGCCTGTGTTATCGCGGGCTGGCTGAGGTTCACCGCGCCCGTCGCCGCGCTGACGGTCCCCAATTCGGCAATTTTGAGAACCGCGCGAAGATGGCGCAGGTTCAGCTCCCAGATGTCCATGCGCCCATCATTAGCCAAAACCAATGGCGATTGCCAAAGTTCTCTTTCCCCCTTGGCCTGCGCGCGCCCATGTGAGGGACACGAAAGTCATAAGCCATGAAGAGGAGTGCTGCCATGAGCGGTGTCGTCGTCCAGAACATCGAACGTGCCGATCAAGACGTGATCGACGGTCTTGCCGCCTGCGGCGTGGCCACCGTCCACGAGGCGCAGGGGCGTACCGGCCTGCTCGCCAGCTACATGCGCCCGATCTATTCCGGCGCGCGCATCGCGGGCTCGGCCGTCACGATCAGCGCGCCTCCGGGCGACAACTGGATGGTCCACGTCGCGATCGAACAGCTCAAGGAAGGCGACGTGCTGCTGCTCGCGCCGACCTCCCCGTGCGAGGACGGCTACTTCGGCGACCTTCTGGCCACCAGCGCGCAGGCGCGCGGCTGCCGGGGCCTCATCATCGATGCGGGTGTGCGCGACGTGCGCGACCTCACTGAAATGCAGTTCCCGGTCTGGTCCAAGGCGGTCTACGCGCAAGGCACGGTCAAGAACACGATCGGTTCGGTCAACGTGCCGGTGGTCTGCGCCAACTGCGCGGTCAATCCGGGCGACGTGATCGTGGCCGACGACGACGGCGTGGTCTGCGTGCCGCGTGAAAAGGCCGCCGAAGTGCTCGAAAAGGCGCGCGCGCGCGAAGCCAACGAAGGCGAAAAGCGCGAGAAGCTGGCCGCCGGCGTGCTGGGCCTCGACATGTACAAGATGCGCGAGCGCCTCGAGAAGGAAGGCCTCAAGTATGTCTGAGGCGCCTGCCCCCGCACGGGGCGGCAAACAGGACAGCGCACCTGTCATGTGGATGCGGGGAGGGACGTCCAAGGGGGCGTACTTCCTCAAGGAGGACCTGCCCTCCGATCCGGAGCTGCGTGATGCCTTCCTGCTGGGCGTCATGGGCTCGCCCGACCCGCGCCAGATCGATGGCATGGGCGGCGCCGATCCGCTGACCAGCAAGGTCGGCGTGGTGTCGAAGTCGGAGCGCGAAGGGGTGGATGTCGAATACCACTTCTTCCAGGTCTTCGTCGACCAGGCGCTGGTCTCCGACGCGCAGAACTGCGGCAACATCCTGGCGGGTATCGGCCCCTTTGCGATCGAACGCGGGCTGGTCGTGCCGACTGGCGATGAGACGCGGGTGACGATCTACATGGTCAACACCGGCCAGGTCGCGGTCGAGACGGTGCAGACGCCCGGCGGCAAGGTGACTTACAAGGGCGCGGCCGCGATCGACGGCGTGCCCGGCACCCACGCGCCGATCCCGGTCGAATTTCGCGACACCGCAGGCTCGATGTGCGGTTCGCTGCTGCCCACCGGCAAGAGCGTGGAAGAGGTCAACGGCGTGGCCGTCACGCTGATCGACAACGGGATGCCCTGCGTGGTCATGAAGGCCAGTGACCTTGGCATTACCGGTTACGAGAGCCGTGAGGAACTCGACGCCGACACCGCGCTCAAGGAAAAGGTCGAGGCGATCCGCCTGGCCGTGGGTGAGCGGATGAACCTGGGCGACGTCAAGGACAAGTCGGTCCCCAAGATGTTCCTGGTCTCGCCGCCGGTGAACGGCGGCGCGATCAACACCCGCTGCTTCATCCCGCACCGCGCGCACGCGACGGTGGGCGTGCTCGCGGCAGTGACGGTGGCGACCGCCGCGCTGCTCGAAGGAACGCCCGCGGCCGAAGTCGCGACGATCCCCGAAGGCGCGCGCAAGACGCTTTCGGTCGAACACCCGACGGGCGAAATGAGCTGCGTGCTCGAAGTCGACGAAGGTGGCTCCGTGACGAGCGCCGCGCTGCTGCGCACCGCGCGCAAACTGATGGATGGAGAGGTCTATGTCTGATCGTATCAAGTGCTGGCACGACGCGCCGGGCAAGCCGGTCTTCGTGCCGCCTGCGGGTGCGATCGACGCGCACTGCCACGTGTTCGGCCCGATGGGCGAATTCCCGTTCAGCCCCAAGGCGAAGTATCTGCCGCAGGACGCCAGCCCCGAGATGCTCTTCGCGCTGCGCGATCATCTGGGCTTTGCGCGCAACGTCGTGGTCCAGGCCAGCTGCCACGGCACCGACAACGCGGCGACGCTCAACGCCATCGCCAGGTCGGGTGGCAAGGCGCGCGGTGTCGCGGTGGTCGATCCGGACATCTCGGAGGCGGACCTGCTCGCGCTGCACGAAGGCGGGATGCGCGGCATCCGCTTCAATTTCCTGAAGCGCCTGGTCGACAACGCGCCCAAGGACAAGTTCCTCGAAGTGGCCTCGCGCCTGCCCGAAGGCTGGCACGTGGTGATCTACTTCGAGGCCGATATCCTGGAGGAACTGCGCCCGTTCATGGACGCCATCCCCGTGCCGCTGGTGATCGATCACATGGGCCGTCCCGACGTGACGCAAGGGCCCGACGGCGCCGACATGAAGGCCTTCCGCTCCTTCCTCGACAGCCGTGAGGACATCTGGTTCAAGGCCACCTGTCCCGAGCGTCTCGACGCGCGCAAGGAAGGCGGCATGGGCGATCCGTGGGACAATTTCGCCGCCGCGGTCGCTCCGCTGGTGGCCGATTACCAGGACCGCGTGCTGTGGGGCACCGACTGGCCGCACCCCAACATGCAGGACGAGATCGCCGACGATGGCCACATCGTCGACATGATCCCGCGTATTGCGCCAACGCCCGAGCTTCAGCACAAGCTGCTGGTGGCCAACCCGATGCGACTCTACTGGCCCGAAGAACTCTGAAGGGCCGCCCCTCGCGCGTGTCGCGAAGGGCTTGAAAGACCCCGTCGGCCCTGCGGCTGGCGGGGTCTTTCGCGTATAAGCGCTATACCTTGGCGGCCTTTCTGCACGCGCGTGCAATGGTCGCGGTGCGCGACAGCCGCGGTAATCGGCGATTTTGGCGGTCAAGAATATCTCGGCGCCAGCGGATGGATGGGCGCGATCCCAAGAAATTGATTGGACACGAGACTGCCCCCGGCCTGACAGTCCCGCCCGGAGCCTCAGGACCGCTCGTGCGACATCAGGTCGTGTGGCTGGCCACGTGAAGGAAAAGGGAGAGAGAATGTCGCGCCATCATGAAGCCGGATTTATGACCGGTGTTTCCTTGTTGTTTCCAATCACCTTGACGACGATGGCGATCGTGCTGCTGACGCCGATCATGCCCAATCTGATGGCGCAGTTCGCCGACGTACCCAATCACGAATACTGGGTGCCGATGATCCTCACGCTGCCCTCGCTGTGCGTGGCCTTCCTGTGCCCGCTGGCGGGCATGCTGGGGGACTACTTCGGGCGGCGCCGGTTGCTGCTGTTCTCGTTCTTCCTTTACGCGGTGGTGGGCGTGGCGCCGGTGTTCCTCACCGACCTCACCCATATCCTCATCTCGCGTATCGGCGTGGGCGTGGCCGAGGCGCTGATCTATGTGCTCTCGACCACGATGATCGGCGACTATTACAAGGGCGCGAGCCGCGACACGTGGCTCGCCGGGCAGACCGCGTTCGCCTCGATGTCGGCGCTGCTGTTCATGGTCGTGGGCGGGTTCCTGGGCAATTTCGGCTGGCAGACGCCGTTCTGGGTCTACATCTCGGCGCTGGTCATGTTCGCGCTGGTGTTCAAGTTCACCTGGGAGCCGCAGAACGACGCGCACCCCGATGACGAGGCCGAGCACGCGCCGCACAATTTCTCGTGGGAAGGCTTCCCCTGGGCGACGATGGCGATGATCGTGGGCATCACGATCTACGGCTCGATCTTCTTCTACACCGTGCAGATCCAGGCGCCGAGCGGGCTGGCGGCGCTGGGCATCGCCAATCCGGGCGAGCGCGGGCTGCTCACCGCGATCGCCAGCGTGGGCGTGCCGCTGGGCACCTTCTTCTACTCGCGGCTCGGCTCGAAGTGGCCGGTCGGGCGCCTGCTGCTGCTCGAATTCGCCCTGCTCGCGATCGGCTTCGCGCTGATGGGCAAGGCGGGCGCGGTGGCGGGCTTCCTCGTCGGCTGCTTCATCAACCAGGTTGGCGCGGGGCTGCTGCTGCCTACGCTGCTGGTGTGGTCGATGTCGATCCTCAAGTTCGAGTTCCGCGGCCGTGGCACGGGCTTCTGGCAGTCGGCCTTCGCCTTCGGGCAGTTCCTCTCGCCGGTCGTGGTGACCTACGCAGGCAGCAAGAGCGGCGGGCTGCTGGGCGCCTTCATGGTGCTTTCGGTCGGGGCGCTGGGCGGGGTGCTGATCGCGCTCTTCGCCGGGCGCACGCGCGGCGTCAGCGCCGCGAGCGAGCCTGCGGTAAAGGGCGCCAAGGCGCATGGCTGAGCGCCTCGCGGGCCGCATCGCGGTCGTTACCGGGGCCAGCAACGGTATCGGTGAGGGGATTGCGCGGATTTTCCGTGCGGAAGGGGCGAGGGTTATCGGCGTCGACCGCGCCGGGGCCGACCACGCCTGCGACCTCACCGACGAGGCGGCGACCAACGCGCTCTTCGCCGCGATCGGGGCCGAGCATGGCCGCATCGACATTCTCGTCAACGCGGCCGCCTTTGCCCACTTCGCGTGGATCGAGGAGATGACCTATGCGCAGTGGAAGACCACGCTGACGGGCGAGCTGGACATCGTGTTCCTGCCCACCCGCGCGGCCTGGCCGTTCCTCAAGAAGAGCGGATCGGCGGGCTTCGGGGCCAGCGTCATCAACTTCGCCTCGGCCAACGCGCACCATGCGCTCGAAGGGTCGGCCGCGCTCGCGCATTGCGCGGGAAAGGGCGGGGTGCTCGCGCTCACCCGCCAGCTGGCGATGGAAGGCGCCGAACACGGCATTCGCGCCAACACCATCGCGCCCGGTTTCATCAAGACCGCCGCGACCCTGCGCCACCTCGAGGCCGAGCCCGCGCTCGAACGCCAGGTGCTGGCCAAGAACATGCTCAAGATCCTGGGCGAGCCCGAGGACATCGCCTGGTGCGCAACCTGGCTCGCCAGTTCGGAGAGCCGCTACGTCACGGGCTCGGACATCTCGGTCGATGCCGGGGCAACGGCCTGGTGAGAGGCTGAGCGCTCGAAAGCGCCAAACGAATAGGGCCCGTCCGGCATGGCGCTGGACGGGCTCTTTTTGTTTGGCTGGCTGCAGGCTGCCTTAGCTGCCGTCGGTAATCAGCGTGCCGCCGTCGACGACGAGGTTCTGGCCGGTCACAAAACCGCCCGCAGGCGAGGCGAGGAACACCGCGGTGCCCGCGATTTCCTCGGGAGTGCCGGGGCGGCGCAGCGGGGTCATGGCCATGCGCCGGGCCATGAACGCCTCGTCGGCGAGCAAGGGGGCGGAGAGTTCGGTGGCGATGAAGCCGGGCGCGATCGCGTTGACCCGAACGCCCTTGGGGCCCCACTCGACCGCGAGATTGCGCGCCAGCTGTGCGACCCCGGCCTTGGACAGCGCGTAGGCGTTGATCCGGCCGTTGCCGCGCAGGCCTGAAAGGCTGGAAATCAGGATCACGCTGCCGCCCCCGCGCGCGGCGATGCGTGGCAGCGCGCGGTTGCACAGGCTGACCTGGCTGGTGAGATTGATCGCCAGCACGCGCGCGTAATCCGCCATGTCGAGCTCGGCGAAGGGGCCGGGCTTGCCGGTGATCCCGGCGTTGCAGACCAGGATGTCGAGCCCGCCCAATTCCGCCTCGGCGCGCGCCACCAGCGCGTCGAGCGCGGCCTCGTCGGTCACGTCGCAGGCCTGGCCGGGCATGCCCAGCTCGGCCGCGACGCGCGCGGTGTCCGCTGCGTCCTCGCTCGAAATCACCACGCGCGCGCCCTGCGCGATGAGCCCTTGGGCTACCGCGCGACCGATCCCGCGCGTGGAACCGGTGACGATCGCGCTCTTGCCCGAAAGATCGAACATCAATGGTCGGCGTTGGCCGCATTGTAGCGCGCGTCGACCTGTTCTGGCTTGGCTTCGTCCAGCGGCACGCCGTTGTGGAGGTAGGCGGGGGCCTCGATCAGGATGAAGGCGATGCGCGTCACGTCGTCGGTGGGGTTGCGCCACAGGTGGTTGGTGCCGCGCTGGACGATGATCCCGCCTTCGTTGATGATCTTCTTGACGCCGTCTTCCAGTTCCAGCTCGATCGCGCCCTTGAGCACGATGCCGTAGTCGATCGAATTGGTGCGGTGCATCGGGCTTTGCGCGCGCGGCAGCATGTCGACGATGCGGATCACCGAGCCGCCGTTGAGCGTGGTGCCCGCCGGGCGCTCGCGCCCGTCGGTCTCGTCGTTGTTGTCGGCCGGGACCGTCTCGGTGGTCCAGATGGTGAGCATCGCGGCGTCGCCCGAGGCGACCATCTTTGGCGCGGAGATGTCTTCGCTGCGAAAGCGGGCGCGGCCGTTCTCGTCGTGGCCGGTGACCACGCGCTGGACGCCGGGCAGGCCCGAATCGGAAAGGACGGTATCGCTCATGCCTTGACTACCTTCTGCTCGAGGGCGCCGAACGGCGCGCGGCCGTCGGGCAGGTGGGCTTCCATGCGCACCGTGTCGCCGTACTTCATGAACTGGGTGATCGGGCTGCCGGTGTCGACGACTTCGATCCCGCGCCGCTCGGCGATGCACGAGGAGCCGACTTCGCGGTAGGTCTCGTTCGAGACCGTGCCCGAGCCGATCACCGTGCCCGCAACCAGGTTGCGCGTGCGCGCGGCGTGGGCGACGAGCTGGTCGAAGCCGTGGCTCATCGCCTTGCCAAAGGCGTTGCCGAACGGCTTGCCGTTCCACTCGACGCGCAGGTTCGCGGCGATCTGGTGCTCGTCCCAGGCCTCGCCCAGTTCATCGGGGGTGATCGCAAAGGGCGCCATGCCACACGGCGGCTTGGCCTGAATCCAGCCAAAGCCCGATTTCATCTCGGGACCGGCGAGCTTCCTGAGCGACCAGTCGTTGATCTGCACCAAGAGGCGGATGTGCTTGCCCGCCTCGGCCGCCGGGGTCCCGGCCCGAACCGCATCGGTGATGATCCCGAATTCGCCCTCGAAGTCGATGAACAGCTCTTCGTCGACCATCGGGACATCGGCGAGCGGGGCGTAGAAGGTGTCCGACACGCCCTGGTACATCGGCGGCCAGTCGGGCTTGAAGGGCTCGATCCCCAGCGCCTTGTCCATCAGCGCGCCGTGGCTGGGATAGACCGAACCGTCGAGCCACTGCCACGCGCGCGGCAGCGGGGCGAGCAGGTCGGCAAGGTTGAGCGCTTCGGGAAATTCGGTGATCGCGCGAAGCTGCGGCTCGGCTGCGTCCCAGTCTTCCAGCGCGCCCTGGAGCGTCGCGATCGGGGCCTTGGCGTAATGCGTGCCATCGGGCGATACGACGATGAGCTGGCCATCGGGGGTTACGGTGTTGAGGGTCGCCAAGCGCATGGTCTGTCTGTCTCCCGGTATCTTGTCTAAGCAATGCCGTGATCCTGCGGCTAGCGAAGCCTCCGGGCCACAACAACGGCATAGGATCGATAGCGATCCATCGATAACATGCGATGGTGGCTCCTCCCCATCCGGCGCTAGTGCCAGCTCATGTGATGTGACGCAGTGTTTACGGGAGAAATACGAAATGGCGCAGTGGCTCAAGCGAGGGGCGACGGCAGAAGCGAAGCGGGATGCGGATCGCAAGGTGCGCGACATCGTGGAAGCGGCGCTGGCCGACATCGAGGCGCGCGGCGATGCGGCGGTGCGCGAGATGTCGATCAATTTCGACAAGTGGGACCGCGATGACTACCGGCTGACCCAGGCCGAGATCGACGCCTGCGTCGACAGCCTGAGCGCGCAGGAACGCAAGGACATCGAGTTCGCGCAGGCCCAGGTGCGCAACTTCGCGCAGGTCCAGCGCGAATCCATGCTCGACGTCGAGGTCGAGACGCTGCCCGGCGTGGTGCTGGGCCACAAGAACATCCCGCTCGGTTCGGCCGGCTGCTACGTTCCGGGCGGCAAGTACCCGTTGCTCGCCGGTGCGCACATGTCGGTGATTACCGCCAAGGTCGCGGGCGTGAAGCGTGTCGTCACGTGCGCGCCGCCGTTCCAGGGCCAGCCCGCGCGCGCCATCGTCGCCGCGCAGGCGCTTGCGGGCGCGGATGCGATCTACGCGCTGGGCGGTATCCAGGCGGTCGGCGCGATGGCCATCGGCACCGCCTCGATCGATCCGGTGGACATCATCGTGGGGCCGGGCAACGCCTTCGTCGCCGAAGCCAAGCGCCAGCTCTACGGCCGCGTGGGCATCGATCTTTTCGCCGGTCCCACCGAGACGCTGGTCATTGCCGACGCGATCGGCTGTGATCCCGAGATCGCCGCGACCGACATCCTGGGCCAGGTCGAGCATGGCCCCGACAGCCCCGGCGTGCTGCTCACCAACTCGGAGAAGTTCGCGCGCGAGACCATGGCCGAGATCGAGCGCCTGCTGCAGATCCTGCCCACCGCCGACCACGCGCGCAAGGCGTGGGAGACTTTCGGCGAGGTGATCGTCGCCGACAGCTACGAGGAGATGGTCGAAGTCGCCGACGAGATCGCCTCCGAGCACGTCCAGGTGATGACCGCCGATCCCAGCTACTTCCTCGACAACATGACCAACTACGGCGCGCTGTTCCTGGGCAGCCGCACCAACGTCGCCTATGGCGACAAGGTCATCGGCACCAACCACACGCTGCCTACCAAGAAGGCGGCGCGCTACACCGGCGGCCTGTGGGTCGGCAAGTTCCTCAAGACCTGCACCTACCAGCGGGTCGAGAGCGACGCGGCCTCGGCGCTGATCGGCGAATACTGCTCGCGTCTGTGCGCGCTCGAAGGCTTTGCCGGGCACGGCGAGCAGGCCAACATCCGCGTGCGCCGCTTCGGCCACCGCGATGTGCCTTACGCCGGGCAGGCCGAGCCCACGCCCGAGACCGCGGCGTAAGCCACACCAGCAAGGCTGCACCCGGCCAGAAGGGTGCGGCAGGGCCGGGCCTCTCCCTCGCGGGAAGGTCCGGCCTGCGGCGTCTCGAAGGCCCTGCGACAAAGGGGCGATGGCGCCGGTGACGATGCGACACGATGACGAGAGGATACGCCATGACCCTGCCTTCGACCCCGAGCCTGCGCCTTGACGGACGGCGCGCGCTGGTGACTGGCGCCGGGCGCGGGATCGGCCTTGCCGCCGCCGCCGCGCTGGCCGA
>NZ_JALHLF010000059.1 GCF_022832435.1 Novosphingobium organovorum
TCGGGCTGCGGGGCAGGCTCGGGAGCCGGCGCGGGCGCGGTCTCCTCGGGCGGCGCAGCGTCACCCAGCGTCGGTGCGTAATCGGGCGCCGCCTTGGCGCGCGGATCGGGCGAGGTCGAGGTCAAACCGACCTCGTCACTGATCGAGACTTCGATGCGCTGGGGCGGCACGATGACCTCGTGCGTCTCGGGCCGCAGCACGAGCAGCGCCAGCACGCCGGCGTGCAGCGCCACCGCGACCGCAAGGCCGACGCCTTCCCCCTTTTGCAGACCAAGCGATGCCATGGGTGAACCCTACGTCAGTTGCCTGAACCGCCGCTGACGTCGCTCACCAGCGAGATCGACGTGATCCCGGCCCGGTTGAGCTCGCCCATGACGCCCATCACCCGCCCGTAGTCGAGCGCCTTGTCCGCGCGCAGCGAGACAAGCGGCATCTTCCCGCTGGCATCGGGCTCGAGCGTGGCGAGCCGTTCGGCCAGCTCGCCCGGCGCGAGCGGCTGATCCTCGTAGTAAAGGCTGCCGTCGCGCTTGAGCGTGATGGTGATTTCCTTGGCCTCCTCGGACATCGCCTTGGCGCGGCTCTGCGGCAGTTCGATCGGCACCGCGGCCTTCATCAGCGGGGCGGCGACCATGAAGATGATCAGCAGCACCAGCATGACATCGACCATCGGGGTCACGTTGATCTCGGCCATCGGCGCGCGGCTGCGCCCGCCGCGCCCGCGCCGTCCGCCACCGCCGTTGAGGCCCATCGCCATCTCAGCGCGACTCCAGCTGGCGGGTCAGTGCGGCGTGGAGCTTGTCGGCAAAGCGCTGGAGACGCGCCTCGATCATGTTCACGCGGTGCGAGAAGCGGTTGTAGGCGATGACCGCCGGGATCGCAGCGAACAGGCCGATCGCAGTCGCAAAAAGCGCCTCGGAAATGCCCGGAGCGACGACCGCGAGCGAGGAATTTTGCTGCTGACCGATCTGGAAGAAGCTGTTCATGATGCCCCAGACCGTGCCGAACAGGCCCACGAAGGGCGCCACCGATCCGACCGTGGCGAGAAAGTTCAGCCGGTTGGAGAGGCTGTCCGCCTCCTCGCCCACCGCCGAGCTGAGCGCGAGCGCGATGCGCTGGCGCGCGCCTTCGGCATCGAAGGTACGCAGCTGGGCGTTACGGCGCCATTCGGCCAGCCCCGCGCCCGCCACCTTGCCCATCGGCACGTCGGCGCGGCGGCGCTCCTTCTGGAAGGCCTCGAAGTTCTGCGCTTCCCAGAAGCTCTCCTCGTAATCGTCGCAGCGCCGCTTCACGCTGCCCATGCGCAAGGTGAACGTGATGATGATCGTCCAGACCCAGACGCTGGCCAGCAACAAGCCGACCATGATCGCCTGGACGACGATGTCGGCGTTGAGGAACAGCGAGACCGGATTGAGCCGGTCGCTGTCACCGGCGAAGTCAAGCGTGGGGGCAAGCAGGTCGAGGATCATTCGTGGTCTTCCGAAGCGCGAGGGGCTGGGGGCGGGAAAGCTTAAGGCAGTGTCGGATCGCTGCCGGGCAGGACGGGATGCAGCGGCGAGAACGTGGCGAAGGCGCGTTGCCAGCCCTCGGGCTGACGGCGCGGTCGTCCATCAGGGCCGATGAACCCGACCTTTACCGTCCCTTCGGCCAGCACCGTATCACCGCGCCAGGCGACCTGGCGCAGCACGCAGGCAACCTTGCCGACCGACTGGGCCGTGGTGACGATCACCACCGTATCGCCAAGCCGCGCAGGCGCGCGGTAGCGCACCGCCACTTCGGCAACGGCATAGTTGCCGGTCCCGTCCTCGAGCGCGGCGCGCTGGTCGATCCCGAGACACTCGAGCAGGTCCGAGCGCGCGCGTTCGAACCAGCTGACATAATTGGAATGATAGACCACCCCGCCCGCGTCGGTGTCGTCGTAGAACACGCGCAAGGGGTAGTGGTGCGCCGCGCTCTGCCCATCTGCAGCGGCGGACGCGATCACCCCATGGGTGGGCGCAAGGTCTTTCAGGGGAAGGGCCGGGTTCATCGCGCGCCGAGCATTAGCGCCCATGGCCCGCAGTGCAAAGGCGTTGACCCCCAAGCGGCGACAATTCGGCTAATTTTCTCGTTGAAAGGGGCCGGACGCGCGTTCGGACGGCCAGCCCCCTGTGGATTAGCCGCGCGTTCTTCAGTCCGCGATCATCTGGAAGAACTGGCGCCCGCCAAAGATGTGGACGTGCAGATGCGGCACTTCCTGATGCCCGGCCTGCCCCATGTTGACCATCAGCCGGTAACCGGGCCTGTCGAGTTCGAGCTGGCGGGTGACATGGCCGACCGCGCGCATGAAGCCGGCGATCTCGGCGTCATCGGCGGTCGCGGTAAAATCGTCCCACGACACGTAAGGGCGCTTGGGAATGACCAGCACGTGGACCGGCGCCTGTGGGCGGATATCGTTGAAGGCAAGCGCGAAATCGTCTTCGTAAACCCTGTCGCAGGGCAGTTCGCCGCGCAGGATCTTGGCGAAGACATTGGCCTCATCGTAGGGCAGCTTGGGATCGATCGGCATGGCAGGCAGGTCTCCAGCGGGAAACGAAAATCAGTCCTTGGGGCGCGACGCCTTTTCGGCGATGCCCGAAACCCCCTCGCGCCGGTCGAGTTCGGCCAGCACATCGGCGAGCGGCACGTCCTTCGCGCCGAGCAGGACC
The DNA here is from genome assembly GCF_022832435.1 of Novosphingobium organovorum. Taxonomy (GTDB): domain Bacteria; phylum Pseudomonadota; class Alphaproteobacteria; order Sphingomonadales; family Sphingomonadaceae; genus Novosphingobium; species Novosphingobium organovorum. The sequence continues at coordinate 2,685 of NZ_JALHLF010000059.1, forward strand.
ATCAGGTGAAAGATCAGGTCAGCCGCCTCGCCCACCAGCGCGGCCTTGTCCTCGACCAGCGCGGCGATCACCGTCTCGGTGCCCTCCTCGCCCACTTTCTGCGCGATCTTGCGCAGCCCCTTGGCGTTGAGGCGGGCGACGTAGCTGGTCGAAGGATCGGCGCTGCGCCGCTCGGCGATGGTCGCCTCGAGGCGCGCGAGAGTGTCGGGTGCGGTCATGATGGCCTGCCATGCGACGCGGGCGCGACGCGGTCAAGCCTGCCCGTTGGACGCCGAAATCCGACCTGCCCGCGTCCGCGCGGTCAGTCCTTGCCCCGGCCGCGCGAAAAGCGCCGTCCGATCACCACCCCGGCCATGCCGAGCGCCAGCAGCAGGAGCCCGCTGGGTTCGGGCAGGGTGACGCCGCCCTGCGCGAACGCCGCGTTGGCCGGCAGGAAGATTGCCGCAGCAGCGGTGCTCAATTCGATCAGGCGCATGGCAATTCCCGCGATTCGCTTGGAAGGACTGTCGCAGGCGCGGTCAACTATTGCCGCCAACAAGACAAGTAAAATCCCGTATCCGTCCCGCGATGGAGCAAGCCATTTGCGCCCCGTCACCTTTGCGCAGCGGACCTGGTGGATTACCTTTAACATGGGAACGTGCCCCATCCGACAGGGCCTCACAGGCGACCAATCGAACCACCAGACGCCTGATCCCGAAGTCGCCTTCACGCAACTTTGGGGAGCGCAGTGGTGCCGAACTCTTGGGTCTGGGCCTAAAGCCGGTGCGCCGACTGGCCGCGCGCGGGCAACCCTGCAGCGCGCAAGGCCGCGTGCGCCTCGGCGATCGAATAGGTGCCGAAGTGGAAGATCGAGGCCGCCAGCACCGCGCTCGCATGGCCGCGCGTCACCCCTTCGACGAGATGGTCGAGATTGCCCACGCCGCCGCTCGCGATCACCGGCACCGAGACCGCGTCGGCGATCGTGCGGGTCAGCTCGAGGTCGTAGCCCTGCTTGGTGCCATCGCCGTCCATCGAGGTGACGAGCAGCTCGCCAGCGCCCAGTTCGGCCAGCTTGCGCGCGTGTTCGAGCGCGTCGATCCCGGTCGGACGGCGTCCGCCGTGGGTGAAGATTTCCCAGCGCTTGGGGCCAGTGCCGTCATCGACCCGGCGCGCGTCGACCGAGGCAACGATGCACTGCGCACCGAACCGCTCGGCAATGTCCGAGACCACTTCGGGCCGCGCCACGGCGGCCGAATTGACCGCCACCTTGTCGGCCCCGGCAAGCAGCAGCGCGCGGGCATCCTCTGCCGTGCGCACCCCGCCGCCCACGGTCAGCGGCATGAAGCAGACTTCGGCGGTGCGCCGCACGATGTCGAGCAAGGTGCCCCGCCCTTCGTGCGTCGCCGAAATGTCGAGGAAGCACAATTCGTCCGCGCCCGCCGCATCATAGGCGCGCGCCTGTTCGACCGGATCGCCCGCGTCCTTGAGATCGACGAAGTTGACGCCCTTGACCACGCGGCCCTCGGCAACGTCGAGACAGGGGATGACACGCACGCGAACGGTCATGGTGCTTCAGTCCTTCTCGGCCATCTGGATCGCGGTGGCGAGATCGAGCCGCCCGTCGTAGAGCGCGCGGCCGGTAATCACGCCCTCGATGCCGTCCTTCTCGTGCAGCTTGAGCATACGGATATCGTCAAGCCCCTTGACCCCGCCGCTCGCGATCACCGGCATGTCGGTCTGGCGGGCAAGGTCCACCGTCGCCTGCACGTTGCAGCCCTTGAGCATCCCGTCGCGGCCGATGTCGGTGAACAGCAGCGAGGCCACCCCCGCATCCTCGAACCGGCGCGCCAGATCGACCACCGAGACGTCCGAAACGTCGGCCCAGCCCTCGGTCGCGACCATGCCGTCGCGCGCGTCGACCGCAACGACGATGCCGTTCTCCCACTCCTTCGCCATGTCCTTGACGAACTGCGGGTCCTTGAGCGCGGCGGTGCCCATCACGACCCGGCTGACGCCGAGCTTGAACCAGCCCTCGACCGCTGCGGGCGTGCGGATGCCGCCGCCCAGCTGGACGTGGCCGGGAAAGACCTCGAGGATCGCCTCGACCGCCTCGCGGTTCTCCGCACGGCCCGCGAACGAGCCGTCGAGATCGACGACGTGGAGAAACTGCGAGCCCGCCTCGGCGAAGAGCGTGGCCTGCGCGGCCGGGTTGTCGCCGTAAACGGTGGCGCGGTCCATATCGCCTTCGGCCAGGCGCACGACCTGCCCCTGCTTGAGGTCGATGGCGGGAAAAACGATCATCTTACGGCTTCCAGTCGAGGAATCGGGTGAGGAGCGCGAGCCCGTAGGCCTGGCTCTTTTCGGGGTGAAACTGCACGCCCACGACGTTGTCCTGCGCCACGGCGGCGACAAGCCCGCCGCCATGGTCGGTCATCGCGGCGATCGCGTGGCCATCCTCGGGCACGAAGTGGTAGGAGTGCAGAAAATAAGCCTCGCCCGGCTCGATCAAGCCGCTCGCCGGATCGTGGCGACCCAGCCCCACGTCGTTCCAGCCCATGTGCGGCACCTTGATGCCCGGATCGCTGCGCTCGATCCGGCGCACTTCGCCCGAAATCCAGTCGAGCCCCTGGGTCACGCCATATTCGAGCCCGCGCGAGGCAAGCAGCTGCATCCCCACGCAAATGCCCAGGAACGGCGCGCCGCCCACCTGCACCCGCTCGTGCAGCGCATCGACCATTCCGGGAATAGCCCAGAGCGCGTCGGCGCAGGCCTTGAACGCGCCCACGCCCGGCAGCACGATGCGGTCCGCGGTGCGCACCTTCATCGGATCGGCGGTGATCGCCACCTCGCCGGCCCCCGCCGCACGCAGCGCATTGGCGACCGATTGCAGGTTGCCTGCACCAAAATCGATCAGCGCCAGGCTCATGGCTGGAGTCCCGCGACCGAGGGATCGAGGAAGGCGGGCGCCCATTCGATCACCTCGACCGTGGCCAGACCGGCCCTGGCGAAAGGATCGCTGGCCGCCAGCGCGGCCACCGCCTCGGCGCTTTCGCCGCGCGCCAGGATCACCCCACCCTCGCGCGGAATCTTGCGGCCCCAGCCCAGGAAATGCCCCGCTTCGTGGTTGCCTTTCAGCCAGGCGGCGTGATCGGGCAGCACCGCGTCGATGTCCTCGAGCGAACCGGTGTAGCGAAGCGAGAGGATGAAGGTGCCCATTACAGCGACTTGGCTCCCAGAATTCCCTTGGTCGATGGCACCGCCCCGCCTTTTCGCGGATCAAGCTCGACCGCGGTGCGCATGGCCCGCGCGAAGCCCTTGAAGATGCCTTCGCAGATATGATGATTGTTGGTGCCGTAAAGAAGTTCGATGTGCAGCGTGATGCCCACCGCCTGCGCGATCGAGTGGAACCAGTGCTCGACCAGCTCGGTGTCGAACTCGCCCAGCTTCTCCTGCGTGAAAGCGGCCTTCCACACGAGGTAAGGGCGCCCCGAAATGTCGAGCGAGACACGGCTCAGCGCCTCGTCCATCGGCGAATTGACGTCACCATAGCGGCCGATCCCGGCCTTGTCGCCCAGTGCCTGCGCAATCGCCTGGCCGATCGCGATCGCGCTGTCCTCGGTCGTGTGGTGCTGGTCGACGTGCAGGTCACCCTTGATGCGGCAGGCAATATCGATCAGCGAATGACGCGAGAACTGCTCGATCATGTGATCGAGAAAGCCAATGCCGGTCGAGACACTGTACTGTCCGGTGCCATCGAGATTGACCTCGACGTGAATGTCGGTCTCGTGGGTCTTGCGGGTGATCGAGGCTGTACGCATGAAAGGGGCCTATAAACCTGTGCCTGCGGGAATCAATCGCGTGCATTCATGGTGTGAACTTTGCAATTCGTGCCGCGCGCGCGGCCGGGCGTATCCAATTGCGACGAATCCGGGTAAAAACACCACCATTGTGGCTTGACCCCAAGCCCAACGATGCGCACCTAGAGCCCGATGAACGATACGCCTCCAGATAGCCTCATCCCATACGACGAGATCGTGCAGGAAGCTCTGCGCGCCGTTGTCGGGCGCGTGCTGGGCCAGGTCGAAGCCACCAACGGTGTCCTTCCCGGCAACCACCATTTCTACATCACCTTCAAGACCGGCGCGCCCGGCGTGGAAATTCCCGCCGAGCTCAAGGCCCGGTTCCCGGATGAGATGACGATCGTTCTCCAGAACAAGTTCTGGGACCTGGGCGTGCGCGAAGACGGCTTCACGGTGAGTCTGAGCTTCAACCAGCTGCCTGCCAAGCTCGACATTCCCTTTTCCGCGATCACCGCCTTCGTCGATCCCGCGGTCGATTTCGGGCTGCAGTTCCAGGCCATGGAAGACGACGCGATCGAGGAAACCGCCGCGGCCGAGAACGACGCCGCGGAACGCGATGTCGCATCGCGCGTTATCCCCAGCGAAGATGGCTCGAACGTCGTCTCGGTCGACTTCGGCAAGAAGAAGTAACAGCCCCCGACACGCCGCGCCCTGGCGGTGCGGCGTCTTCGTGACGGGCCGATGAGGATCGCTGCGATGACGGGCAAGAGCCAGGACCGGACCCTTTTAGCGCTTCACGGCGCGCCCGCCCGGTCCGCAACGGATAGCTCTGCAAAAGTCGACAGCGCGGACACCGCCACGTCGCTTTCCGCACGCGAGCTGCTCGGCCCAAGCCCCAATCCGGCGACCAATCTTGCCATGGCCGACATTGCGCTGCGCACCGGTTCGCTGCTGGCGCGCCGCGCGGTCGAGCGCGCACTGCTTGGCAAGGCCTATTCCCCGCGCAAGGCCAACCGCATCCTGCGCGGACGCACGATCACCGAGATCATGCTCCACCGCACCATCGCGCGCATCGCAATGCGTTCGGTTCCAGGCGCAATTCTGGTTGGGGGCAGCCTCGTGGCCAAGACGCTCTACGATCGCCGCCGCGCTCGCCAGGCGCGCAGCGAAGGCCAGGCCAGGCTCGAGAAAATGGCCCGCGACGGCGAGAACGACTAAGGGTTTCCCCCTTGGCAAGCCTCGCTGCGCTTGATTTGCCCCGCCGCTGTCGGCATCGGGGGGCATGGCAAGCGATACGATTCCCCAAATTCTTCCCGCGCACGAGGGCAACGCGCTCGCCCGGCGCGGGCTCATGCTGATCCTTTCCTCGCCCTCGGGCGCGGGCAAGACGACGATCGCGCGCATGTTGCTCGAAAAGGACCCGCACATCCGCAATTCGGTCTCGTGCACCACGCGCGCCCCGCGCCCCGGTGAGGTCGACGGGCGCGACTACCACTTCGTAAGCCAGGACCAGTTCGATCGCATGGCCGATGAGGGCGAGTTCCTCGAATGGGCGCATGTCTTCGGCAAGAGCTACGGCACTCCCAAGGCGCAAGTGAAGTCGGGCCTCAAGGCGGGGCAGGACTATCTCTTCGATATCGACTGGCAAGGCACGCAGCAGCTCTACCAGAAGCTCGAACGCGATGTCGTGCGTGTCTTCCTGCTGCCCCCCAGCATCGACGAGCTGCGCCGCCGCCTGACCGGACGGGGCACCGACAGCGCCGAAGTGATCGCCGCGCGGATGGAACGCGCCCGCTCGGAAATCAGCCACTGGGACGGTTACGACTATGTCGTGGTCAACGACGACATCGGCCACTGCTTCGAGAAGGTGAAGCAGATCCTTGCCGCCGAGCGCCTGCGCCGCGCGCGCCAGACCGGACTGATCGGCTTCGTGCGCAACCTGATGGAGCCCGACGAGAGCGCGCCCGGCGCGCCGTAAGTCCCGGCGCGCAATAACGCCTGCCCCCATCCTTTTCCTTGTTCTTGGCCCGCCCGCGCGATAGGCGCGGGGCCAAATCCAGCCAACCTTCCCAATTTTTCCGGAGACAGACCCCAGATGTCCGATATCGAAACCGCGATCGAGGCCGCCTTCGAAGACCGTGCCAACGTCACCCCCGCCAGCGCGGACGTGCGCGCGATCGTCGAGGAAGCGCTCGCCCTTCTCGATTCGGGCAAGGCCCGCGTCGCCGAGCCCGATGGCCAGGGCGGCTGGAAGGTGAACCAGTGGCTCAAGAAGGCGGTGCTGCTCTCGTTCCGCCTCAACGACAACGAAACCATGGCCTATGGCTCGGCTGGCGCGCCCGCGTTCGACAAGGTGCCGCTCAAGTTCGCCGGCTGGTCGGATGACGACTTCAAGGCTGCGGGTATCCGCGTCGTGCCCGGCGCCGTCGTGCGCCGCAGCGCGCACATCGCCAAGGGCGTGGTGCTCATGCCCAGCTTCACCAACCTTGGCGCCTATGTCGGCGAAGGCACCATGGTCGACACCTGGGCGACCGTGGGTTCGTGCGCGCAGATCGGCAAGAACGTCCACCTTTCGGGCGGCGTGGGCATCGGCGGCGTGCTCGAGCCGCTCCAGGCCGGCCCGGTGGTGATCGAGGACAACTGCTTCATCGGCGCGCGTTCGGAAGTCGCCGAAGGCGTGCGCGTGTGCGAAGGCGCGGTGCTTTCGATGGGCGTCTACCTCGGCGCCTCGACCAAGATCGTCAACCGCGCGACGGGCGAAGTCCATGTCGGCATCGTCCCGCCCTACTCGGTCGTCGTGCCCGGCGCGCTGCCCGGCAAGCCGCTGCCCGACGGCACGCCCGGCCCCTCGCTCTACTGCGCGGTGATCGTCAAGACCGTCGACGCGCAGACCCGTTCGAAGACCGGCATCAACGAACTGCTGCGCGACTGAGCGCCGCTACGGCGCTGTCCTGCAAAGGACAGCGCCGCCGCCTCCAGTCCGCGTTCATTCTCCTGCACTAAAGCCTTGAGAATGAACGCGGAATGGAGGATACTCCGGGCACACCCGCAGGACTTTGGCCACGGGTGATAGCGCTAGAAAAGGCTGTACCCGGTGCCTTCTCCCGTTCGATACGTGCTGCTCGCCAGCCTGATCCTGGCCGCACTCGCGCTGTGCGCAACCTGGCTCGCCCACGCCCGCTAAGGCGCACCGGAACGGCGAAGGCGCACGAGCCCCCTCCCCCCCGCTCTTGATACCTCCGGCCGGGCTGAGACGCCCGGCCGGAGGTTTCGTATCAGGCTCAGAACGTGGTCGGCGATTCGATCGGCGGATCGGCGCGGTGCGCCTGGGCATAGCTTTCCGCAGCCTTGAGCACGCGCATCATGTTGCCGCTGGAGATCTTTTCCAGATCGGCCTTGGAATAGCCACGCCGGGCCAGCTCGGTGAACAGCGCCGGGTAGGCCGACACGTCGGGCATCCCCTCGACGCCGACCGAGCCGCCATCGAAATCGCCACCAAGACCCACATGATCCGCCCCGATTCGCTTGACGATGTGATCGATGTGATCGGCAATATCGCTCAGCGTCGCGACCGGCTTGGGATGCGCCTTGTCCCAGGCCTCGAGCGCGGCCTTGGCCACCTCGGGCGCGTCGGGATGGAGAATGCCCTGGCGCGTCGCCTCGCCCGCGCGGCTCGCCTGCCACTGGCGCACCGCCTCGCTGACGTAGCTGGGGTAGAAGTTGACCATCACGATACCGCCGTTGGCCTTGAGCCGGTCGAGGATCGCATCGGGCACGTTGCGCGGATGGCCATCGACCGCGATCGCGCCCGAGTGGCTGAAGATCACCGGCGCCTTCGCCACGTCGAGCGCATCGGCCATGGTCTTGGCCGACACGTGGCTGAGGTCGACCAGCATTCCGATGCGCTGCATCTCGCGCACCACGTTCTTGCCGAAAGGGGTCAGCCCGTTGTGCTGGGGCGCATCGGTTGCGCTGTCCGCCCAGGGGGTGTCCTTGAAGTGCGTCAGCGTCATGTAGCGTGCGCCCAGCGCATACATCTGGCGCAGCACGCCGAGCGAGGAACCGATCGAGTGCCCGCCCTCCATGCCCAGCAGCGACGCGATCTTGCCCTGCTTCATCGCTTTTTCGACATCGGCCGAACTCGTCGCCAGCATCATCGTATCGGGATTGGCCGCCACCACCCGCTTCATCACGTCGATCTGTTCGAGCACCGCCTGCACCGCCTGCGGTTCGGGCAGCGTGGCCGAGACGTAGACCGACCAGAACTGTGCGCCGACGTGGCCCTTGTGCAGACGCGCAAGGTCGGTCTGCATCGGGTCGATCCCCTTCGCGGGATCGGCCGTGTTCATCGTGTCGGCAAAGTCGAAACCGGCCAGCACGTCCTTGCGCCGGTCGCGCAGCTGTTCGGGAACGTCGTTGTGGCCATCCCACACCGGAGCCTCGGCCAGCGCCTGCGCCGCCACCTGCTCGGGCGTGGCGGCCCAGGCAAGCGGCGCCGTCGCGCACAGCAGGGGAACGACGGCAAGGGCGATCCAGGGACGAGAGGACATCAGGCACGGCTCCTAAAGCGGGAAATCGGCCGCGAACCTGCCCACCGCCGCGTTCTTGTGCAAGTGCGCAATAGTCTTGACGAACAAGGAATTTTCACGCGCGCGGCAACGCGTGCCGATACTGCGCGCCACGTCTTGTGCACGCCGCCGGGATAGCCCATCCCTGACCACGCCGCCACAACCCTGCCTTTCAAGGACATGCCCGATGCCCCTTCAACGCGATCCGCACGCCGCCGTCCTCATCGAGCGCCTGGACCTTGCCCCCCACCCCGAAGGCGGCTGGTATCGCCAGATCTGGCGCGCACCCGAAGATGCCTCGGGGCGCCCGGCCGCAACCTCGATCCATTTCCTGCTCGAAGCGCACCAGACCTCCCACTGGCACCGCGTGGTCGATGCCCAGGAGCTGTGGATGTGGCATGCGGGCAGCCCTCTGGTGCTGTCGCGCTCGAGCGATGCGGCGACGCCCGCAAGCGAGGCCCTGCTCGGCCCCGACGTGCTCGCCGGACAATCGCCGCAACTGTGCGTGCCGAGCGGTGCCTGGCAGGCTTCGCGCCCGGTCCTGGACGATGGCCCCGGCTGGACGCTGGTGAGCTGCGTGGTCGTGCCCGGTTTCGATTTTTCGCGCTTCGAACTGGCCCCGCCCGGCTGGGCGCCCGGCGCCTGAAGCCCGTCCCCCGACCTGCCCTCTGACACGGATTGGTCGGCCCGGCACGAGGGCGCCACAAAAAGAGCAGGGCGCGACGGATCTGCAGTCCGTTCACGCCCTACGCGTTTCTCCCCTCCCTCGGCTCTTCCATCCACCGATCCGCTCGTTGTACGAACCGGAGGATCGGTGGGTTCGGTGATCAGGGCCGGGACAAATGCGCACCCACCCTTGTCACACGTCTCATGTCCACTTGCGTGGTAATCGCGTTGCCCCGAAGGCTCCCCCGAAGACGATCTGCCTGTTTCGCGGCCGCCGCGAATAGCCTCCAGCGCCCTGTTTTCTTATGATTCAGCGCTGCGGCAGGAATTCGGCCGGACGGCGAAATAGCCAGATCGCCCGCTCGGGGGCCCGTCGCGTCACGAAGGCTGGGAACCGTCCCCGGTGCCCAGAGCGTCTTCCAGACCGAGTTCCTGCGCGAGACTGACGGCCGAATGCGCCATGGCGACGGCGTAGACGACAAGTCCGGACTGCAAGACTGCCAGGAATTTCTTCATGACCAGCATCCTCTCAAATGGCGCTACCTCTGTTTTTTCGGGCAGCTTTTATTTCTGATCGTTTTGTACCATGCGCCACGCGCAAAGGGAAGTGCCGTGACTGCAATCGCACGAAAAAACTGTTTTTTTGCAACGCAGTAGGAACGCCGTACTAGACAGTACTGGTAATTTTCGTTTGCCGACTATGGCTTAGTCAAATCGAGGGTTGCAAACCCGCCCGGAACTGTCCCGAGCGTCGCGCATTGAAAGCGGGGGGCAACGGAGAAACACTGTGGCCTATGCCAGGACCATCGCGCTTGCGCTCGCTGCCTCTTTCATGCTCGGCGGCCTTACGGGCGCGACCATTCCGACTCGCATGAAAGCACCGATCGGCCCCGACTGGCGCGATCGTTACGGCTTCACCTTCGATCCGGCCGCCCGTTCGGTCTATGTCGAGCCCGGCCCGCAGGACCTTTCGCCAAGCCGCTGAGATGCACGCGCATCACGCCCTGGATGGGCGCACGCCCCGCACGGGCTTCACCACGTTCCGAACGGATCAGCGCGCGGCAGCCGGTGCGCGCGCCATATGCCGGTTGGTCCAGGCACAGCCCATGCGCAGGCGGGAGCCCAGCCGCAGCGTCGCGGTGAACGGATAGACCCGATCGGACATCCCGTCGCGGCACGCTCCCGCCGTAACCGCAAGGGTCACGTCCTCCCCCGCGCGCGTGCCGCTGTAGGAAAGCCCCCCGCGCCCGGCAAAGCGGGACACCGCGAAGGGCGCATCCTCCTGGCGGGACGATGGCTGCGACAGGTGCATCGCCCCGGATTGGACACGCACCTGCCAGAACGGCTCGGTGCCGATCGCCTCGACAACCTCGCCAGCCTCTATTCCATGCCAGGGCTGATGATCGCCCTCATCGCCCGGAACCGGGGCTTGCGCGCCATGGCAGCCAACGAGCGTGGTGGCCCACAGCCCGACCGCCAGACTCAAACTCAGCCCTCTGCGACAGCGTTCCATCCGCTTTCCTTACTGCGCCGGTTACGATTGCATAGCCCCGAATGCGTCCCACACCGCGCCCGAGGCCCCGATTCGCGGGTAAGCCGGGCGGCGAGTTTACTCCGACATATTTTTCGTATGAACTTTCGTCAGAACTTTCACACGCCTTCTCAGAAATTTAAACCAACAAATGCAGTTTCTGCACTTGTTGGTTCAGTTTTTTGCATTGCGCACCGCAGCGCATTTCGTGATGCTGCATCGCAACAAGACAAGAGGTGCCAGGGCAAGTCCTGCAACCCGACACACTAAAGGATTTGGCCATGTTCAAGACGATTTTTGCTTCCGTTGCCGTCGCCGCCGTTGCTCTCCCCGCCGTGGCGCAGGCCAGCGAAGCCCGCAACTTCTCGCACGAAGGCGTCGACTACGCCTACACGTCGCAGAAGAAGGGCGACGTCACCGTGATCGAAGGCAAGGCCGAAGGCCGCGTTCCCTTCCGTCTCTACGTCAAGGGCGACCGCGTGACCGGCATGTACAACAACCGCTACGTCAGCTTTACCAAGGCTGAGGTCGAGCACGACAGCGCGCTCGCTTCGGCTCAGTAATCGCCAGCCCGGCGCGAGGGCGAGCGAACCTCTCCCCTCTCTCCCAGCTCGCCTGCCGCGCCGCTAGCGCATGAAGGGCGCCTTTCCTGATCGGGAAAGGCGCCCTAAGTGCGTCTGGAGCGTTCAGCCTGACGTCAGGCAGAGCGCGCCAAGCCGCCAGCGCGCGCCCGGTATCGGCGCGCCTCGGAAACGTCCGAATCGAAGGAACGAGCGATGAGTGCCCTCAAATGGCTGCTGCCGATTGCCGGCCTTGGCATTCTGGCCGGTTTCGTGGCCAGTTCGGATCTGCGCACTTTCGTCAAGCCGTGGTCGGACAAGCCCACTCTCGGCACAGCCGTCCCGTCGGACAGCGATGACGACGGCGCTTTCGCGCAATCCTCGCAGGACGAGGACGACTTCGGCCAGCAACCATCTCCGGAGGAGCTGGACGAGAATGGCCCGGACCAGAACGGCCCAGGCCTCTATGCCGATGGCGATGGTGATGGCGAAGGTGACGGCGGCGCCGACGAGGCGAACCGCCCCGATCGCTATGCACCGGGACCGGGCACTGCGATGCGCGGCAGCGATTCGCCGGGTTACGCGGGGCTGCCCGAATGGCTGTTCCACCCCGACGATGGCCACGACGACCAACGTTCCGACGCACGCCGCGACGCGCCCGGCAATGGCTACCCGGCCGCCGCCACTGGCCAGGGTTATGCGCCCAGTGCCGCCACGCCGGGGCCGCGCGCGGGCAATGGCGGCCTCGCGGCGTCGTCGAACGGCAATCGCGCGAGCAATGCCGACCAGAGCGACGATGCCGCCCAGCGCGCCCGCGCCGCCGCGCGCGACGTGCTGAGCGCCGAACACGCCGCGGACTGATGGCACACGCCGGTTCTGCCGGCCCCGTTCCCCGGCGCCTGTCCGCTTGCGGCTCACGACAACCGCTGATCGTGGCTAACCGAGCCGTGGCGCCTGCCCGATCCGGGCCCGGCTCCAGCGCGCAGCATCGCCTCGGGCGATCACTGTGACCAGTTGCACGCGCTTGTGATCCGGCGCGCGCCGCGCCTAAAATCACACCCTGCCCTGCAATCCAGCCAAGGAGCGCACGCCATGCCGCGCGATATCGCCAAGACCCTGAGCTTCCTCACCCTCCACCTCGGCGTGGGTTTCGCGGTGGCGTTTGCCTTCACCGGGTCGCTGCGGCTGGCCGGCGGCATCGCGCTGGTCGAACCCCTGGTCAATGCGGTGGTGTTCTTCTTCCATGAGCGTACGTGGCGCAATCCGCATGGCTGGCGCGGCGCCCTGCACCGCCTGATCCACCCCCACGCGCCGCACGCGGCCTAATCCGAATTCGCCCCTCGGACGCCGCTTTTCGCTTCGACGGTGCCCAAATGGCTGATCGATCCTTGTCCTGACGTATTTGCGCCGCGCTCAGGAAAGCATCCTCAGGCAATTCCACCCGGCCGACGGCCGTGTCAGTGGCGCAAGGTCGTTTCGCGGGTACCGGGCACAATGCGGATCTGCAATTCGCCGTCCGATCCGGCGATGCCGTATTGCTGTGCGATCTCCTGCAATTTGGCGCCGATCCACGCCTCGTCGGCATCCATCGCGATGGGGTAGCGCGCCACGATCAGCCCGTCGAGCGTGTCCACGACGCAAAAATGCCCGGTGCGCGAACGCTCCTGCAAGGCGTCGAGATCGAGCCCTTCGGCGAGGTCCCACTGCCCCTTTTCGCGCGAGCGAATACGCCGTCCACAGTGGCGGCAGGTGCAGGTCATCGCCCCATCCGGCCCGCGTACCCGGCGCCCGGCCGGTACGTGGCGGCGCATGTACCAGCACTGCGCGACGGTGTTGGACGACCAGCTCCTGCTCAGCATCTTCACAGCCTCCCGATTGCGCACTCTTCCAGATGCTCCTGATAAGACGAAGGTTACACCAGCGGGTGAATCGGCAGTTAAGGATTTGCCCATGATGCCCGGTGTCCATGAAGGCAAAACGGCCCTCTGAATGGTTACCGGCAAGCCCCTCAAGCGAGAGTCAGGAAGATTTCCGCCTCGATCACCCAGCCCGCCGCGCTTTCACGCCACTTGGCGACATACGTGCCCGAGGCGCCGTTCGAAGCGGACGCGCCCTCTTGCCCCGCCACGCGGCCTTCCCAGTCACCGTACTCCATCGCGATCGGCTCCACGCGCGAGCTTTCGACGCGCTGTGTCCGGCGCGCGTAGACCAGCCGCCCGGCCTGGGAAAAATCCCGCTTCCAGACTTTGACCTGCGCCAGACGCCCGGCGATCACCGCGCTGTCCGAGCCGGTCACCATCACGCAATCGCGCGCCAGAATCGGGCCGATCGCCCCGCAATCGCCCTCGGCAATGGCCCGGTTGAACTCCGCCCGGCGGGTGCGGATCGCCAGTTCGGCGGCCTTGTCGTCCCTTTTCACGAGATCTCCTCACTGCGTGCCTTGCTCGCCCATAGCGCGCCCTCCCCACGAGGAGAAGGCATACGAAAACCCCCTGCATCCACAAGGGGATACAGGGGGCTTTCGTGTCCAACGCGTCCGGCCTGGTTCAACCAGACCGGACAGACGCATCGTCCGATCAGAACGCGACGCTGAGGCCAGCGCGTGCCGAGAAATCGGTGCTGTCGTTGGTGCGCTCGACGCGCGTGGTGATCTTCCAGGTGAAGTCGTAGCCACCGGCGTAGAGGCTCAGCTCGCTGATCCAGGCGCCCTTGATGCTGTCGGGGTCGATGGTGAACGATTCGCCCGCATCGTACGTGTCGCCACCGTTGAAGTAGGCGGTCGTCTTGCCAAGGCCACCCGAAAGCACTTCGCGGCGACCAGCTTCGAGCTGGAAGGTCAGCGGGCGCCAGTCGGGCGAAAGCTGGCCCAGCGAATAGGCTGCGGCGAGCATCGGGGTAACCGTGGTCGACTTGCTGGTGCGGCTCGCGACGGTCAGCGGGATCGCGTCGGAATCCGACGAATCTTCGCTGTAGCCGCTTTCATGCAGCCAGAACTGTTCGAGATCGACGCGCGGACGCAGCGAGAAGCGACGCGACACCTGATAGCGGTACGACGCACCGGCCATGCCCGAAAGCAGCCAGCCGTTCCAGTCGGCATCGGCCTCGTAGCTGAAGTCGGTATCGTCGATCGTGCCGGTGTAGTTCCGGGTCGAACCGATCGAGACCTTCGAAGCGCCAAGGCGGGCGTAAGTGAGCAGCGCGCCGCTCTTCTTGCGCCAGAACACGCCGAAGTCGTGCTGGCCGACGTCGAGGTCTTGCGAGCCGCCATTGTCCTTCACGGTGCTGCTCAGGTAGGCGTACGAGAAGCCGAAGTAGCCCAGCTTGGTCTTGCGCTCGAGACCGAGCGAGAGGCCCCAGCCGCTGATCTTGTACGATGCGGTGCCGCTCGTCGCCTTGCTCGACTGCCAGTAGATCGGTTCGAACCAGCCGCCCACGTCCGAGATCCCGAAGGTCGAGGTGTCGTCGGCGATGTGCTGCGAGACGAGGCGCGTGCCGGTGGTGACCGCCTCGAAGATGCCGCCGGCGTGATCGGGCAGCATCGAGGCGGTCTGCTCGTTGAGCGTTTCCGAATCGTCGACCTGCAGCAGGCTCTCGGTCATGTAGTCGTCGTTGGCCGACGCCGCGTAGATCGCATCCCACGCCGAAGCCGACGACGACGTCAGGCCCAGGTCACTCGTCGACTTGCGCGAAACGGTCAGATAGACATCGTTGGTATCGGTCGTCACTTCACCCGAGTAGATGAAGGGCAGATCGTCGGCGACGTTCAGATCACCCTCGATCGTCAGGTTGTCCGAGGTCAGCACGGTATAGGTGCCTTCCGCGGTGGTCAGATCGGTGATCGTCGCGGTGACGCTCGCGCCGTCGGCCAGCGTCGCGTTGGTGACGTTGAAGTAGGACACGTCGTCGCCATCGACGTTGACGCCGATCACGCCGTCCGAACCGACATAGAGCGTGCCGAACGACACCGCGCCGCCGCCATCGGTGTCGGCGATGAGATCGCCGCCATTGACCGTCACGGTGAGATTGTCGGCGTTTTCGAAGTCACCGGTGTAGACCGCGCTGTCGTTGATGGTGAGCGTGCCGGTCTCGCCCTCGAAGTTCATCGTGCCATCGAAGGTCGAGGTGTCCGACATCGTCGCGGTCGCCGTACCGGTACCCCAGTCGATGTCGCCGATGTAGTTGGTGTCGCCCGAGAGGATGAGCGTATCGTCGCCCGCACCGAACGAGGTGTCGCCTTCGATCTCGCCCGAGGAGGCGTCGATCGTGTCGTCGCCGCTGCCCAGCAGGATGTCGCCGTAGATCGCGGTGTAAACCGTCGGATCGACATCGACGTCGTTGTCTTCGAGATAGTCGGCGCTGGTCTCAGCGTCGTCGTCGTTGAGGTACTGGGTGATCGTCACCCCGGTCGTGTTCGCCGAGAGGTCGAGCGCGACGGTGGTGTCGGTCGAGGTGCCGCTGGCGGTGATGAAACCGGTGTTGGTGATCGAGGTCAGCGTGCCCGACAGATCCTGGATGGCGACGAGAGTCGCTTCACCGCCCGAGGACACCGACGCGATGATCGTGCCGCTGTTGTAGAGGCTGGTGACCGAGCTGCCTTCGTTAATGAGCAGTGCGGTGGCCGCGGAGTCGTAGGTGATCGCCTCGAGCGTGCCGCTCACGCCGATCCCGTCGGTCAGCGTGACGTTGCCGCCCTGCCCGCCGATCACCAGGCCGTAGGCGTCGGTGTTCGAATAGTACGAGTTGCCAGTGACACTGCCCTCGATCGCAATCGAGTAGGTGCCGATGTAGCTGTCCGAAGAACCGATGGTGATGTCGTCGGTGCCGCCGACCTGGATCGCCGGCCCGTTGCCGTACGATACGATCGCGCCGCTTTCTTCTTCGTCGTCGTCCACCCCGTCGCCATCGGCATCGTCGTTGTCGTCATCGTCGGGGGCCGCCTTGACGACGATACCGCCGTCGACGTTGCCGGTGATCTCGACCGCTGCCGCGCCTTCGCGCAGCGCCGCGCGCGACAGATACTCGGTGTTGCCGTCGTCGTCCGTGTAGTAATAGAGCTGCGAGATCGTGCCCTGGAGCGTGACCGTGCCGGTCACATCGCCGTTGATCGAGACCGCCGTGGCGTTGTCGCCCACGACGTAGACGCTGCCCATGATGGTGATGTCGCCATCGACGCCCTGCGTCGAGATGCCCACCGCGTTGTCACCGATGACCTTGATCGTGCCATCGTTGAGAATGTCGCCGGTGTAGTCACCCGCCAGGACGATACCGCCCGAATCCTGGCCTTCGACGTAGATGTCGCCGTAATTGGTGATCGAGCCCGAGGCATCGCCCGCCACGTAGATGCCGTAGCGGTTGCTGGCTTCGGCGATACCGGTGGTGACGATGTAGTCGTCGTTGTCGTCATCGACGACGTAGTCTTCCTCGATGGTGATGTCGGCATCTTCGTCGATGTAGATGTCCGAGGTCGTGCCCGAGTTGACGTAGATCGCGGTAGCGCCATCGGCCTTGGTCGCGTTGCTCATGTCGATGTCGCCATCGATGTCGAGATCGTTATCGCTGTCGACGGTGATCGCGTTGCCGCTGCTCAGCACGATCGAGCCGGCCGAGGTCATCGTGATGTCACCAGCCTCCGAGGTCTCGAGAGCGCTCGTCGTCTCCTTCTTGATGGTGGTGTCGGCCTGCGCGTACGACGCCGTTCCGAGGGCGAGTATCAGAGCGCCAAGGCTCGCCGAATCATGAAGTCTGGACATGGAAAGCTATCTCAACCTGATTACTGGGGTTATTCTCTTGATGCCGCGAAAAGCCGACAGGGCCGCCACGCCCCAGCGTCGGAAAGGAATTCAGCCCGCGATCAAACGGCAATCCCAATAACGGCACTACCGGTGTAACTCGAGGAATAATTTCCGCTGATCGTGGGGGTCATTTGCGCGATTTCTGCGGTCGTGTCATCCCCAAAGACATTATCCGACGAAAGCGAGATCGCATTGTAGTTCGCGATGCTGGCCGTGTAGCGCGAGTCGTTGCTGTAGACTTCCGTATTGGTCGCCGCCGGCATCGCCAGCTGCGAAATGAGATCGGCGGTCTTGCCCGTGCTCGCCGATGTCAGGCCATCGAGGAAGACTTCGAAGTGAATGTGCGGCCAGCGGCCGGAATAGCAGGCGGGATAGATCGTGGTGAAGGTGACCTTCCCTTCCGAATCGGTCACCTGCACGCCGCGCAGATAGCTTTCGGTGGTGATCCCGGAGGAATAGAGCGAATACTTGCCGTCCGCATTGCAGTGCCAGACGTAGATCGCCGCCCCCTCGATCGCGGCGCAGCCGGTGTTCACGTCGACGAGCTGCAAGGTCAGCTCCAGCTCGATGCCGTCGGCGGTCGTCGTCGAGCCGATGAAGCTGGAGCGGATGTCCGAACGCACGACCCCGCTGATGGTCAGCACGTTCGACGTCGAACCGCTCGACGAATTGGTACCGTCGGCGGGATAGGGGCCGTTGGTCTCGGTCGGATCGGCGATGCACGAGTCCGAACTGCTGCTCGAGGTCGAACTGTCCGACGTGCTCGAGGTCGAGCTGTCCGACGTCGAGGACGTGCTGGTCGAGGACGTGCTGGTCGAAGTAGTGCTCGTCGCGCTCGAGGAACCGTCGCCACCGCCGCACGCCGCGAGCGCAACGGTCGATCCGGCCCCGGTCAGGAAGACAAGCGCGCGCCGACGCCCGACACACTGTGTCGCCATGCGCGTGAGATCTTCGCAAAGACCTGCACCATGCTCCTCCATCTCACCGCTCCTCGTGCTGCCCGCCTGTAACACCCGCCCCGAACACCGGGGCAGCCAAAGCCGATTGAACACCTGAACACGGGGGTTTACGTTCGGATTTCATACAGGCTGCACATTTGTTGCAGCTATATTGCAAGCACGAGCATCGCCGTACCCAAAAGGCCTATCCCCCCGACGTTTCACTGACCGAAGGCACGAAAAGATAGCCTTCGTTGCGCACGGTACGAATGATGTCGCCACCACCCTCGCCGTCGGACAGCTTGCGGCGCAGGCGCGAGAGCTGCACATCGATCGCGCGGTCGTAATGCTCGCTGTCCTCCCCCCGCGACCAATCAAGCAGCTGGTCGCGCGTCAGCACCCGGCGCGGATGCTCGGCGAAGGCACGCAGCAGGCGAAACTCGCCATCGGAAAGCGAAATGAGCTGCCCCGCCGGGTCGGTCAGGAGACGCAGCCCGATGTCCATGCGCCAGCCCGCGAAATAGAGGCAATTGCCCGAACCCTCGTCGCGCACGGCCTCGGACACCGCACCGCGCGCTTCGGCCTCGCGCTGTTCGTCGGATGCGCGGCGGCGCAGAACGGTGCGAATACGCGCCAGCAACTCGCGGGGATTGCACGGCTTTGCAAGATAGTCGTCCGCACCCATCTCGAGCCCGACGATGCGGTCCACATCGCTGCCAACGGCCGAGAGCATGATCACCGGAGGGGCATCCGAACCCAGCTGGCGCAGGGCCGTAAGCCCGTCCTCGCGCGGCATCATCACATCAAGCACGATCAGATCGAAGCTCTCCCCCGCCATCAGCTCACGCATCGCGATGGGGTCGGCGGCCGTGACCGTGTCATAGCCGTGCTTGGAAAGATAATCACCGATCAACGTGCGAATGCCTTCGTCGTCGTCGACGATCAGGATACGGGTCTGCAAGTCCATGGTCAGCGGTTCTAGATACATTTGACCTATTTGCACAGCCGTTGTCGCACGGGCATTTCACCCCGCCCGATACACCTTGCGACAGGTTGCAATGGCGTCGCAACGCGGTGAAATTCGCGAGCAACCTCGAGGGACGACCTAGACGATCAAGAAAGGCCGAGCAGGCCGCGGACCACCCCCTTTGAGGGAGCGCTCTTCGCGGCAAATCGGGTCGCATCTGCGTGGAGAAATCCACGAAGTTCCGCAGGCTCGGTACTTTCACGCCCATTGCCGCCCTCACTGCCGCCAAGGTGGGGGACCGGTACCGGGATCGTCGAGCGGCCAGGTTTCGATGTCGCACCCGCCCTGTCCTTCGACGATCCCGGATCTTCCCGACAAAGGTGAAGATGGCACACGCACCAAGGCGTCGCAAAAGCGACACAGCCGGCGGTAGGCCGGCCGCGGCGAACGCCACATCGTGGTATGGGAGACAGAGTTTCCGCGCGACAGGTCATGAGCCCACAGGCTTGCCCGTTTCGCGCCGGTCCGTTGTGACCGCCCTCGCCGGCTTGCCGGTGGGGGCGCGGAGCAGGGACAGGAGGGACGTGTCCCTCTCTCCTGTCCCTGCTTCGCAAACCGCAACACCCGTACCATCGACCAGCCGCGCACCCCGAATCCGGCCCATCGCCCGAACGGCGCGGCGCAAGCCCCAAGGCGATGCACGAAGGCCACATGGCGCCCCTGTGCGCACGCCGGGCAATCGTCGCCCTCGAAATGCGGCTGCAATCATGGCATGGGACAAGGCATGATGCTGCCTGCTCCTCCCAAGCGAATTGGCCTGCCGCTGGCCCTCCAGATGATCGTCATTCTGGTCTGTGCGCTCGTGGCGGCGCAGCTGGTGACGCTACTCCTGACCATGCTGCTGCCGCCGCGCCCTACCGCGCGCTGGGACATCGACCAGGTCGTCACCGCGCTGGGGCGCGGCGAAGTGCCCTCTTCGCTCGAACGCAAGGCCATGGCCGGTCCGCCCGACATCAGCGGCCAGGGCTGGCTGGTCTCCGAATCCTCGCGCGAGGCTCTGGCCCAGCGCCTGCACCTGGGCCGCAAGGACGTCGTCCTCGCCTTCTACACCCAGCTTCCCGTGGGCGGGGTGGCGGTGCCCACCAACACCCATTCGCCGCTTGCCGTCATGCGCGAAATCCGTACGCCCGACGTTTCCTCGCTGCTGATCGACAGCGCCGACGCGCAATCGATCCCCGGCGGACCGCCCTCCGGCGGCAGCCCCGGTCCGGGCGGGATGCCGGGCGGCAACTTCCCCGGCGGCATGCCGCCGGGATCGAACGGACCGCGTGGTCCCGGCGCCGGTGGCATGCGCCCCGGC
>NZ_JALHLF010000006.1 GCF_022832435.1 Novosphingobium organovorum
GCCAACCGGCGGCGGCGACGCGCGCGGCCAGCCAGGCCTGCCCGTCCCACGCGCCCGCGCGGGTTTCGTTGCCCCCGCTCACGATGAGGAGCGCGGTTTTACCCGCTGCCCGATCGAGCGTGCCGATCAGCGTGCTGCCCTCGCAGGCGAACAGGAGGTGCTCGCGCCCGCTCATTTGGCCAGACCGGCCAGGTGATCGGCCACCATGTGCGCGAGTGCGCGCGCCTGGGTGGGATCTTCGGACGGCTCGGCACGCCGCCAAAGGCCGCCGCCCGGCAGTGTGGCCTGCTCGATAAGCGGGGTGTCCGGGGCTGGGGTCAGGGTTTCGAATTGCGCGAAAAATCGCGCGCCGAGCCGGTATCCGGTGAGGGTAATCCCATCGCGCAGCGCCAGTGCCGCCAACGCGTCGCGGGTTTCGCTGTACCCCGCCTCGCGCGCGCTGACGATCCGCGCGCGCAGCAACTGGCGCAGGATCGTCGCGCCACTTGTCGGGGCGTAATGCAGCGCGGGGAGGTCGGCGGGGGTGAACAGCGCGCCGCCGCGCAGGCCGAGCACCAGATCGACCTCGAAATGGGCTGCGCACATCCGTATGGCCTCCGCCCAGCGCGCGGGTGTCTGCGTTTCGAGCGGTTGCAGGCTTTCGTTGCAGCCGGGAAGATCGGGCAGCACGCTGGCGATCCCGGCCTGCGCGAGCGCGCGCATCGTCTCGACGGTGAAGCGGCGCAGCTTGTTGCCCTCGTCGAACAGCGCGGGAATGATGAGCACGCGGCCTGCGGTGCCGTTGCCCAGGCACAGCGCGTATTCGCAGGCGCTCGGACCCTTGAAAGTGGGGCAGGGCCAGAGGACCGGCGTCATCAGCGGCGGCCCGGCGCGGCTCAGGCCTTGGCGGCCTGCGCGCGCTTGGCCTGGGCAAAGGCGAGCAGGGCGCCGTAGGTCTCGAGCATTTCGCCGTCGATCTCGTCATCGTCGATGAGGATGCCGAGGCGATCCTCGATCTCGGTCAGGAGCCCGGCGACGGCCATCGAATCGAGCTCGGGCAGGTGGCCGAAAAGGCCGGTGTCCGGCTCGAAACCCGCCGCTTGGCCCGGCGCGAGGCCGAGCACGTCGGTCAGGATGGAACGCAAGGTAAGGTCGGTCGTATCAGCCATCGGATTCTCGAAGCAGGCGGTTGTGTCCAGACGGCGCGTCTAGCCGGACGCGCGATCGGCGGCAAGGCGCGCGCGGGCCTGCCGGGCCAGCAGCCGGGCGAGGCGGGGGGCGTTGGCAAGGCGCGTGGGGAGCAGCATTTCCAGGTGATAGCGCGGCTGCACGGTCTCCATCCAGTCGCGTTTGTAGGGATCATTGCCGGTGCCGAAATCGATCTGGCGCACCGTGTCCACGTCGATGGCGTGGCGAAACAGCGCCGCGCTCAGCACCGAACCGGGCGAGAGCGCGCGCGCTCTCTCCCGGTGGGCGAGCTTGTGGATATAGGCCGTGCCGCCCTCGATGGTCCACATCTGCGCGGCGATGGGCGGGGCGGTGGGAGCCGCCTTGTCGTAGGCGAGGCCAAGCCGTAGCCGTCCGGCAGCGCCTTCGGCCTGGGCAAAGGCGCGCAGGAAGGCGGGGCTGCCTTCGGCGCCTTTCCAGCTTTCGGCATAGATCGCCTCGTAAGCCTCCCAGGCCCCGGCATCGAAGCGGGTGAGGATGCGGGTGTCGACTTTGCCCGCCTTGCGTCTCAGCGTCGTGCGCAAGGGGCCGGGGCGGGTGGCGAGGTAGCTTTGGTAATCGCGCCCGGCGAGATCGAGCGTGTGGTTGGTGTCGCAGGCACGCGATGATACCCACCATCCGGCGCGCCGGAACGCGCGTTCGAGCGCCTGCGCGCTGCCGTCCTCGGCGGGAACCGGGCTTAGCGTAATGTGCCGCGCGGCGCGCTTGAGATCGCGGGCGAGGCGTTCGAGCAGGTCTTCGTGCTCGGCGCCGATCGGGCGAAAGCGGAAGGTGTACCAGTTGGCGAGCGCGGTCAGATGGCCGGGCCCGGCGGGCATGAGCGCGAGCAGCGCGCAGCGCTCCCCATCGAGCGCGGCGTGGAGCGATCCGTCCAGCCCACAATGCTGGCTCAGCGCCTGCCACCAGGCCAGCCGGTCGAACGGCGCATGTTCACAGGCGGAGGAAAGCCTGTGCCCAAGCGCGCTGGTGGGTTGGACTTCGCGCACGTCGCGGTGATAAGCGGTGGCGACAACCGAAGTGTTCATGATTGTGCGGTTATCTCCAAGGCCATGAGTGCGATGCCCCTTCCTACGCCAGCCGGCGATCGGCCCGCAACGCCGCGTCCGATCGATCATGTCATCGCGCATCAGCCCGATGCCGCGCCCGCGCTGGTGCTGCGCGAAGGGGTGTTGGACTACAAGGCCTTAAGATCGCGTGTCGCGCTTCTTGCAGGCTGGCTGAGGGCCGAAGTCGGTGAGCCCGGCGCGCGCGTCGCCAGCTGGGCGGCGAAGGGCGAACTGACCTGCCTCCTGCCGCTTGCGGCGGCGCGTGCAGGGTTGGTCCACGTTCCGGTCAACCCGCTGCTCAAGCGCGCGCAAGTCGCGCATATTCTGGGCGACAGCGGTGCCGCAATGCTGATCGCGACGCCGGCGCGCGCGGCGACGCTGGGTGAGGGCGACGTGCCCGAGCGGTGCCGGGTGATCGCGGAAGGCGAGGCGCTTGCGGCGGCCTTCACGCGCGATGCGGTGCTTGAGGCCTCGACGGCCGACCCGCAAGCGCTGGCCGCGATCCTTTACACCAGCGGCTCGACCGGGCGGCCCAAGGGGGTCATGCTCAGCCACGCCAACCTCTGGCTGGGGGCCGAGAGCGTGGCGTCCTATCTCGAACTGACCGAGGCCGACCGCACGCTCGCGGTGCTGCCTTTCGCGTTCGACTACGGGCAGAACCAGCTCTTTTCGACCTGGCTTGCCGGTGGCTGTGTGGTCCCGCTCGATTATCTCTTGCCGCGCGACGTGGTGAAGGCGGTGGACCGCCACGCGATCACCACGCTGGCGGCCGTTCCGCCGCTGTGGGTCCAGTTGTGTGAACTCGACTGGCCGCGCGCGGTCGCCGCGCAGCTTTGCCGTCTCACCAACAGCGGGGGCGCGCTCAGCGTCGATCTCGTCCGGCGGCTGCGCGCCATGTTTCCCGAAGCACGGCTCTTTGCGATGTACGGGCTGACCGAGGCGTTTCGCTCGACCTATCTCGACCCGGCGCTGATCGATGCGCGGCCGACCTCGATGGGCAAGGCCGTCCCCCACGCCGAAGTGCTGGTGATCGATGATGCGGGCGCTATCGCCGCCGACGGTGCCGAAGGCGAACTGGTCCATTGCGGCCCGCTCGTCGCTCAGGGCTATTGGCAGGACACAGAGCGCACCGCCGAGCGCTACCGTCCCGCGCCCGCCGCTTCGCGCTATGGCGGGATCGCGGTCTGGTCGGG
The DNA here is from genome assembly GCF_022832435.1 of Novosphingobium organovorum. GTDB lineage: Bacteria > Pseudomonadota > Alphaproteobacteria > Sphingomonadales > Sphingomonadaceae > Novosphingobium > Novosphingobium organovorum. The sequence goes on from NZ_JALHLF010000006.1 coordinate 3,446, forward strand.
CGACCGGGTGCGCCGCGATGGCGAGGGGTTCCTGACTTTCGTCGGGCGGCGCGATGCGATGATCAAGAGCGCGGGCAATCGCATCAGCCCACAGGAAATCGAGGATGTGGCGCTGGCCAGCGGGCTGGTGGCCGAGGCGGTGGCGCTGGGCCTTCCCGACGCGCGTCTGGGCGAGGCGGTTCACCTCGTCGTGCGCGCGGCGCCTTCAGCCGAAGCGGCGGCCGACGAATTGCCCCGCCGCCTGATGCAGGACCTGCCCAACTTCATGCACCCCAAGGCCATCCACTGGCGCGCCGCGCTTCCCATCGGCCCCAACGGTAAGATCGATCGGACAGGGCTCAAGACCGCGCTTCTCCAGGCGCTTGACGAAGGAGCACGCGGATGAAGCCGCTCGGCCCGATCCCGCCCGGCTTCGAGAGTATCGGGGGTGTTCTTGCCATCGCTGGGCAACCGGTGACGCAGCTGGTCGAGGCCGCCGGGCAGACCCCGCTGTTCGTTTACAGTAGCCAGCGTATCCGCGCGCGGATCGCCGAATTTCGCGCCGCGATGCCCGCGCGTCTGGCGCTGCATTACGCGATCAAGGCCAACCCCTTCGCGCCGATCCTCGATCTGATGCAGGGCCTGGTCGACGGGTTCGACATCGCCTCGGGCGGGGAGCTGCGCGCGATGCTGGCGGCGGGCGTCGACGGGGCGCGGATAAGCTTTGCCGGGCCGGGCAAGCGCGACGCCGAGATCGAGGCGGCGATCGTCCACGGCGTGACGCTCAACCTGGAATCCGAGGGCGAGGCCGCGCGCGCCTTCGCGCTGGCCGACCGACTGGGCATGACCCCGCGGCTGGCGCTGCGGGTCAATCCCGATTTCGACCTCAAGGGCTCGGGCATGAAGATGGGCGGCGGGGCCAAGCCTTTCGGCGTCGATGCCGACCGGGCCGGAGCGCTGGTGCGCACCATCCTTGACAGCGGGGCCGAGTGGTGCGGCTTTCACATCTTTGCCGGGAGCCAGGCGCTCGACGCGGGGGCGATCGCGGAAACGCAAGGGCGCACGCTCGATCTTGCCGCGCGGCTGGGTGAGGAGAGCGGGGTCGCCGTGCCCCGCTGCAACCTGGGCGGCGGGCTGGGCATCCCCTACTTCGCCTCCGATACCCCGGTGGACCTTGGCGACGTGGGCGCGCGGCTGGGCGAGCGCTTCGAGACGCTGCCCGAGGTGCTCGCCGGGACACGCTTCTGCATGGAACTGGGGCGCTATCTGGTGGGTGAGGCGGGGGTCTATCTCACCCGCATTCTCGATCGCAAGACGAGCCATGGCGAGACCTTTCTGGTTACCGACGGGGGGTTGCACCACCAGCTCGCGGCCTCGGGCAATTTTGGTACGGTGGTCCGGCGCAATTACCCATGCGCCATCGCCACGCGCTTTGACGCGCCGGTCGAGGAAGAGGCTTCGATCGTCGGGTGCCTGTGCACCCCGCTCGACAAGCTTGCCGAAAAGGGCGGATTCCCGCGGGCCGAGGTGGGCGATCTGGTGGCGGTGTTCTGCGCCGGAGCCTATGGCGCCAGCGCCAGCCCGGCCCTGTTTCTGGGGCAGGGGCCAGCGCTGGAAAGACTGGTCTGAACGCGGCGCACCACTTTGGGTTATCAAGTGTCTCGATTTGGGACCGTCCAAGAGTTAGTGCGTAAAGCTAACGCAATGTTCACCCTTTTTCGGGATAGGGCATAGTTGGATTTTGCCCGGTCTTGCCCGTGCTCCGCGACGTTTTCGCGAAGCGGGAAGGCACGACGGGTGAAAAATAGGGAAGAGTTCATGTTGTTTAACCGCCTTGCCGGACTTGTGACCAGCTGCGCGATCGGTTGCCTGACCTTGTCGGGTTGCGCGGGCTCCTCGGGTGTTCCCGAGCTGCCGCCCGCGACCTTCGTTGCCATGCAGGAAGGGCCGGGCGAGGAATACGTGATCGGACCGCTCGACAACTTGACGATTTTCGTGTGGCGCAACCCGGACCTCAGCACCAAGGTTCAGGTCCGCCCCGACGGGCGCATCACCACGCCCCTCATCACCGACATGCCCGCCGTGGGCAAGACCCCCTCGATGCTGGCCGAGGACATCCGTCTCCAGCTTTCGCAGTATATCGAGGACCCGCTGGTCTCGGTCATCGTCGACAGTTTCTCGGGCACCTTCAGCCAGCAGATCCGCGTGGTGGGGGCGACCGCGAAGCCGGCATCGATCCCGTATCGCGCGAACATGACCGTGCTCGATGCGATGATCGCGGTGGGCGGCCTGTCCGAATACGCTGCGGGCAACCGCGCGCGGCTGATCCGCTTCGACAAGACCACGGGCAAGCAGAAGGAATACCGCCTGCGCCTGTCCGACCTGCTCAAGGATGGCGACAGCAAGGCCAACGTGATGCTCGCGCCGGGCGATGTGATCATTATCCCTGAGAGCATGTTCTGAGGAAGCGCGCGGCGTCATGAACACCCTCTACGAAGAACTGCTCGCAGCGCTCCACTCGGTCTGGCACCGGCGCTGGATCGCGCTGGGATGCGCCTGGGCGATTTGCCTGGTGGGGTGGCTGGCGGTGGCGCTCATTCCCAATTCCTACCAGTCGAGCGCGCGCATCTTCATCCAGCTCGACGATGCGCTTGCGCAGCAGGTGGGGATCGGCGTTGCCGACAAGAAGCGCGACATTGAACGCATCCGCCAGACGCTGACCAGCGCGGTCAACCTGGAGAAGGTGGTGCGCGCGACGCGGCTGGGCGACAGCATCGATTCGCCCAAGCAGATGGAAGCGGCAGTCCTGGCCCTGGGCAAGACCGTCTCGGTCACCTCGCAGCAGGACAATCTGTTCGAGATCAAGGCGACCGCGAACAAGTCCTCGTTCTCCGATGCCGAAAACGCGAGGCTCGCCCAGAACGTCGCGCAAAAGCTGATCGACATCTTCCGCGAGGAAAACCTCTCGGGCAATCGCGGCGACATGGCCGAGAGCATGCAGTTCCTCAACCAGCAGCTCAAGCAGCGCGAGAGCGAGCTGGAAGCGGCCGAATCGAAACGCTCCGCGTTCGAGGCGCAACATCCCGAAATGGCCGATGGCGGCTCGATGGCAGGGCAGCGGCTCGAATCCGCGCAGGCCGAAATGCGCGGGGTCGATGCCGACCTCGCCGCCGCGCAGAGCGCCAAGGCCGCGATCGTCGGCCAGATCGCCAGCACGCCCCGGATGCTGCCCGGCGGCGATACGCCCGGTTCGGCGCAGGCCGCGCTGATGAAGGCGCAGTCCGATCTTGCCGGCATGCGCGCGCGTGGCCTCACCGAGAACCACCCCGACGTGATTGCCGCACGCAACCAGGTCGCGCAGCTCAAGGTCGCGGCCGCGGCCGAAGTGCGCACCGGCAGCGCGGGCGTGCCCAATCCGGCCTACACCTCGCTCCAGTCGATCCTGGCCGAACGCACCGCCAACGTGCAGGCGCTGATCTCGCGCCGTGCGGCGCTGGAATCCAATGTCGCGAGCATGACCGCGGCGGCCATTTCCAATCCCGAACTCGCCGCCGACGCGAAGCGGATCGCGCGCGACTACGACGTGCTGCGCCAGCAATACGACAAGCTCCTGCAGGACCGCGAGGAACTGCGCATTCGCGGCGAGGTCAAGACCGAGCGTGAGGCGGTCAAGTTCGAGGTTGTTGATCCGCCCACGACACCGCGCACCCCGGTTGCGCCCAACCGTCCGCTGCTGCTGGTGGGCGTGCTGATCGTGGGGCTGGGCGGCGGCTGTGCGCTGGCGTTCGGCTTAAGCAAGGTGCGTTCGGTCTTTGCCACGACATCCGGGCTCGAGCGCGCGACGGGGCTTCCCGTACTCGGCGCGATCTCGCAGAACCTGACCGATCAGGTGAAGGCGCTGCGGCGGCGGCGTCTGAAGTATTTCTACGGGGCCTCGGCCGCGCTGGGGTGTCTGTTGCTGGTCTTGCTGGCGGTGGAATTCGTCCAGCGGGGCATGGTGGCGTGAGCGGGGACAGCGACATGAGCGAACAGAGCAAGAAGCCGGTCCCCCAGGACACGACCAACGGGCCCCGCGACGACGCCCCCGTCGGCGGAACCGCGCCGGACGGCGAAGGCGAAGGGGAAGGCGCGGGCGATGCCTCGCCGAACCCGCGCGGCTCGTTGATCGAGCGCGCCGCGCGCCGGTTCGATTTCGGCAGCTTCATCGCGCGTCCCGACCCCTTGCCGCCCGAAGTCGCGGCCAAGGCCGCCGCGCGCAGCAAGGCCAAGATCGTGCGCAACGACAACGCGCCGGGCGCGCGGGTGAGCGAGGAGGCGGCCGCGCCGACCAGCGCACCGGCTTCGACGCCGCTTCCTGTTACGCCGCCGCCCGCAGCCGAGCCCGACCCGGTCGTGGAACCGGTGGTGTTTTCTGCAACGCGCCATCCCATCGACCGCGCGCGGCTGCGCGACAGCGGCCTGATCGTGCCCGAGGGGCAGGTGACGACGCTTCTGGAAGAGTTCCGCATCGTCAAGCGCCAGCTCCTGCTCCAGGCCGCCGACCTGCGCCGCCAGAAGGCCGGACCGATCGCGCAGCGTGTGCTGATCGGTTCGCCGCATCCGGGCGAGGGCAAGACTTACTGCGCGCTCAACCTCGCGCTCTCGATCGCGGCGGAAAAGGAAAGCGACGTGCTGCTTGTCGACGCTGATTTCGCCAAGCCGTCGGTGCTCTCGATGCTCGGCCTGCCCGGTGGGCCGGGTCTGATGGATGCGCTGGTCGATCCGGCGCTCGACGTTGCCGATTTCGTGCTCGGCACCGATATTCCGGGGCTATGGGTGCTTCCTGCGGGCGAGGATACCAACACCGACAGCGAATACCTGTCCAGTTCGCGCGCCAAACGGGTCCTCGACCGGCTCACCCAGGGGGCGCCCAACCGCATTGTGATCTTCGATTCGCCCCCGGCGCTCGCGGCATCGCCCGCAGCCGAACTGGCCAAGCATGTCGGCCAGGCGGTGGTCATCGTGCGCGCCGACAAGACCGGACAGGGCGCGCTCGAGGATGCGATCAAGTTGCTGGAGGGGTGCCCCAACGTCCAGCTCCTGCTCAATGCGGTGCAGTTCAGCCCCAGCGGACGGCGGTTCGGTTCCTATTATGGGTACAAGGACTGATGGCGATGCGCGTTTCCTTCGGTCTCTCCACGCGCTGCGCGCTTGGTGCGCTGGTGCTGGCCGTGCCCGCCGTACCCGCAACGCTGTTTGCGCAGACGCTGGGATACGATACCGGATCGGGATCGGATGCCGGTTCGGCGCTCGACTCCGGTGGGACGAGCCCGTCGGGCAAGGTCGGGCACAGCTCCAGGCGCAAGTTCGAGGTGACGCCTTACATCGAGGTCGATCAGGTCGTGACCGCGCAGCTTTCACCGGGCGATGACGTGCTCACCTACACCCAGCTTTCCGCCGGGGTGGACGCGGCGATCAGCGGGCGCAACACCGCGATTGCCGTCTCGGCGCGTTACGCCCGCCAGATCGGCTGGGGCAAGACGCGCGATGCGGACCTCGTGAGCGGGGTCGCACGCGCCTCGACGCTGATTACGCCCGGCCTCTCGCTCGACGCGGGGGCGCTTGCGACGCAGATGGACTATTCGGGTTCGGGCACGCGCGGCAGCGACCGGCAGACCTATTCGGTCTATGGTGGTCCGGCGGTAAAGACGCAGGTCGGCAAGCTCGACGTCGCGGGCAGCTATCGCCTGGGATACACCCGCATTGATCAGAACAACGCCTATCAAGCCAGCGCGGACAGCGATCCTGTCGACGTGATCTATGACAGCGTGATCCAGTCGGCCGATCTCCAGGCCGGGTTCGCACCGGGCACAATCGCACCGGTGGGCCTTGGCGTCGGGGGCAGCTTCTACCAGGAGGATATGTCCGCCTACGACCAGCGCGTGCGCGACATGCAGGCGCGCGCGATGGTGACCGTGCCGGTCAACCGCACGACGCGGGTCGTGGGCGCGATCGGTTACGAGGATGTCGAAATCTCCAACCGCGACGTGCTCTACGATGGCGATGGCAATGCGGTGGTCGGCAGCGATGGCCAGTACGTCACCGACAAGAGTTCGCCGCGCCAGCTCTCCTATGATGTTTCGGGCATCCTGTGGGACGTTGCGGTGATGTGGCGGCCAAGCCCGCGCACCTCGCTTTCGGCGCATTTCGGGCGGCGTTACGGTTCGACCAGTTTTGGCGGAACGCTCGCCTATTCGCCCGACGATCGCAAGCATCTGGGCATCACTGTCTATGACAACGTCGCCGGGTTCGGTGGACAGGTGAACAACGCGCTTGCCAGCCTGTCGGACGATTTCGAGGCGGTGCGCGATCCGGTGACGGGCGAGCTGAGCGGCTGTGTCGATACGCTTGCAGGCAGCAACTGCCTGACCGGCGTGCTGGGCGCGGTGCGCTCCTCGGCGTTCCGGGCGCGCGGCGTGGCGGCAAGCTATACCATGCAGATCGGCCGCCTGCGCGCCGGGCTCGGGCTTGGGTACGACCGGCGCCGCTATCTCGGCGCCGAGGACACGATCCTGGCCAGTGCGAACGGCACGGTCGATGAAAACTACTGGATCACGGCCTATCTCTCGGGGCCGCTCGGCCGCCGGGCGGGGTGGTCCACCACGGCTTATGCCAACTGGATCGTGTCGAACTACGCGGCGCAATCGGATGTTTCCGCATTTGGCGCTTCTGCGGCATACTACCGTCTGATTACCCCGCGCCTGCGCGGATCGGTGGCGCTGTCCCTGTACGGAGTGAGCTATGACGAGATCTCGCTTGACGATATCTGGTCGGCGTCCGCGCTGGCTGGCCTGCGCTACAACTTCTGAGTTCGAGGGAGACCTTCGCGATGTTCGATGATTTTTACGGGCTCGAGGCACGCCCCTTCCAGCTCACCCCCGATCCCACGTTCTATTTCGAGAGCGTGACCCACCGCAAGGCGCTGTCCTATCTCGGCTACGGCCTCGCGCAGGGCGAAGGGTTCGTGGCGATAACCGGGGAGATCGGCTCGGGCAAGTCGACGCTGGTCGCCTACCTCATGGCGACGATCGATCCGGGCCGCATGACGGCCGCCAACGTGGTGACCAGCGCGCTCGACGGGGAGGAGATCATCCATGTCGTCGCGCGCGCCTTCGGGCTCGCGGTCGATGGGCACGACAAGGCGTCCGCGCTGGCCGCGATCGAGACCTTCCTGCACGAGGAAGCGCGCGCCGGGCGCCGTTCGCTGCTGATCGTCGATGAGGCGCAGAACCTCTCGATCACCGCGCTTGAAGAGCTGCGCATGCTCTCCAACTTCCAGCTTGGCTCGCACCCGCTGCTCCAGACGCTGCTGCTTGGCCAGCCCGAATTTCGCACCACGCTGATGGAGAGCGACCGGCTCGAGCAATTGCGCCAGCGCGTGATCGCCACCCACCATCTCACCGCGATGCAGCCCAAGGAAGTCCAGGCCTATATCGAGCACCGCCTGTCGTGCGTGGGCTGGAAGGGCAATCCCAGCTTCGACCAGCGCGTGTTCTCGGGGATCTACGAGGCGACCGGCGGCATTCCGCGCCGGATCAACCAGCTTGCCAACCGGCTGTTGCTGCTTGGTTCGGTCGACCAGCGCACCCGGATCGACAGTGCGATGCTCACGCAAGTGCTCGACGAGATGAAGGACGATGGCACGATTGGCCACGGCTACGAACCGGGCGCCGAGGGCGCCGAGCCGCAGCGCGCCTTCGACGCGCCCACTGCCTCGGCCGCGCTGCCCACCGCAACCCAGCTGTTCCAGGCCGATCGCGCCGCCGCTGCGGCCGGAAGCGGCGAGGCGGGTGCAGTGCGTTCACTGGAGGAAGCCGCTCCGGCCGGGCCATCCACGCCGGGTGGCGGCGGGCTCGATGCGGCCGCGGCCGTGGCGCTGATCGAGAACGCGCTGGCCGATCGCGATGCCCAGATTTCCGAGCTTCAGCAGGCCGTCGTCGAACTCGCCAACGCGGCCGAGCAGCGGGAGGCCGCGCGCGCCGAAGCGGACGATGGCGTCGATGGCGCGGCCACGGCCGAACTCGTCGCCGCGCTCCAGGCGCAGCTTGCCGACGTGACCACGCACGCAACCCAGCTCGAAGCCCGGCTGGGCGAGCAGGAGCGCACCTTGCGCCACGTGCTGACGATGCTGATCGAATGGATCGAGAGCGGCGAAGGGCAGCGCACGGCGGCGTGATCCCACGGGCATCGTGGCCGGGCGCAGGCGCCCGTGCGGACAGGACCAAGGGCGCAACGGAGGTTCGCACCCCATGAACGGGCAAATGCAGGCAGCGGCGCGCGGCGCGCCGGTCAACGGCCTCTCGGTCGACGTCGAGGACTGGTTCCAGGTCGGCGCGTTCGAGACCGTGATTACGCGCGAGGACTGGGCGGGGCTCTCGCTGCGGGTGGAGCGCAATTGCGATGCTATCCTGGCCTTGTTCGCCGATGCGGGGGTTCAGGCCACCTTTTTCACGCTGGGCTGGATCGCCGAGCGCGCGCCTGCGATGATGCGCCGCATCGCCGCGGCCGGGCACGAAATCGCCAGCCATGGCTGGGATCATGAACGCGTGTTCCGCATGACCCCGGAGACTTTCCGCGCCGATCTGGCGCGCAGCCGCAAGACGATCGAGGATGCCTCGGGTGTGGTGGTGCGCGGTTACCGCGCGCCCAGCTTCTCGATCGACGCGCGCACCCCCTGGGCGCACCGGGTGCTGGCCGAGGAAGGCTATGCCTACAGCTCGAGCGTGGCGCCGGTGGTCCACGATCACTACGGCTGGCGCGAGGCGCCGCGCTTTGCGTTCCATCCGGTCGATGGGCACGATCTGCTCGAAATTCCGGTGACCACCGCGCGGCTCGGCGAACGGCGGCTGGCAGCGGGCGGCGGCGGTTTCTTCCGCGTCCTGCCTTATGGTTTTACCCGCTGGGCGATTGCGCAAGTCAACCGCGAGGAAGGGCGCCCGGCGGTGTTTTATTTCCACCCCTGGGAGATCGATCCCGAGCAGCCGCGCGTCGCCGGGGCGCCGCTGCGCTCGCGCTTCCGCCACTACACCAACCTCGCGCGCATGGAGGCCAAGCTGCGCCGTCTGACCCGTGATTTCGCGTGGGGGCGGATGGACGAACTCGCCCGGCGCGAAGCGGAAAACCCGGTCAGGATGGCGGCGTGAACGCGCCGTTCGCGATAGGCATGTTGCGGGAACGCCTCGTTGATCTCAGCGATCCCAACGAGATTGCCCGGCTCGAGGCGTTCGTGGCGCTTCATGACGAAGGAACGCCGTTCCACCGTCCGGCCTGGTTCGTTTCGGTCGCCCGCGCGACGGGAAACACGGCCTATGCGCTGGTGCAGGAACGCGGGGGCGAGCTTGTCGCGCTGATGCCGCTCGACCATGTCGTATCGCCGGTGTTCGGCGCGGTGCTTGCGTCCTCGGGCTTCGCCGTGGGCGGGGGGCTGCTGGCCAGCGAAGGCGCCGATCCACCCGCGCTGTTCGCCGCGCTCGAGGAACTGGCGGCCCGCCTTGCTTGTCCCGCGATCGAACTGCGTGGGGGGACTTTGCCCCAAGCGGCTGGCGGCTGGGCGCTGCAAGGCGCCTCGCACTGCAATTTCGCGCGTGATCTTGCCACGGACGATGCGGCCGAACTGACCGCGATCCCGCGCAAGCAGCGCGCCGAAGTGCGCAAGAGCCTGGCGGGCGATCTCACCGTGCATGTCGGCCGCGGCGAAGCCGATCGCGCCGCGCATTACGCGGTGTTCTGCGAGAGTTACCGCAACCTTGGCACTCCGGTCTTTCCGCGCGCGTTGCTTGACAGCGTACTTGATGGTTTTGGCGAGGAGGCTGACATCCTCACCGTGACCCACGAAGGCCGCGCGGTGGCCAGCGTGCTCAGCGTTTACCATCAAGGCGCGGTGATGCCCTATTGGGGCGGGGGCACCTGGGAGGCGCGCCGTTTGCGGGCCAACGATCGGATGTATTACGAACTGATGCTCCACGCGCGCCGGCGCGGCATGACGCGGTTCGATTTCGGCCGCTCCAAGACCCAGAGCGGTGCCTACCATTTCAAGCGCAACTGGGGCTTCGAGCCGGAGCCACTGACCTATGCCAGTTGGACCGCGCCCGGTGCGCCGCGCCGCGAGGCCAATCCGGCCAGCGCCAAGCTCGCCTTGCAGATCCGCCTTTGGCAGCGTTTGCCGCTGGGGCTTGCCAACCGGCTTGGTCCGATTATCGCGCGCGGCATCGGCTGAGGACGGTACGAGCCCGTGGGCGATATCCTGTTCCTGGCACACCGCCTGCCGTTCCCGCCCGATCGCGGGGACAAGATCCGCTCGCACCACGTGCTGCGTGCGCTGGCCGGGCGTGCGCGGGTTCACGTCGCGACCTTTGCCGACGATGCGGCCGACTGGGCGCATGAGGGCGAACTGGCCAGGCTGGCTGAAAGCCACTGCCTCGTCGCGCGGCGCAAGCCCCTGGCGTGCGCGGCGGGCGAGGCGCTGCTTCGCCGCCGCCCGGTCAGCCTTTGCGCCTTTCACGATGCCCGGATCGCGGGCTATGTCGCCCGCGTGCTCGCCCGGCATCCGGTCTCGGCAATCTACATTTTCTCGGGCCAGATGGCGCAATACGTCCCGAAGGATTTCCAGGGACGTGTGGTGGCCGATCTGGTCGACGTCGATTCGGCCAAGTTCGAAGCTTACGCCAAGGCCGGGCACGGTCCGCGAGCCTGGCTGGAAGCGCGTGAGGCCCGGCTGCTCGCGGCCGAAGAGGCGCGCATCGCCGCGCGGGCTGATGCAACGCTCCTGGTCAGCGAGGCCGAGGCCGAACTGCTGCGCGCACGCCTGCCGCAGCCGCTCGCCTCGGTCCACGCGATGGGCAACGGGATCGATGCCGAGACCTTCAGGCCGGGGGCGGTGATGGCCGATCCGGGCATGGCCGAGGCCGGTTTCCCGCGTCTCGTCTTTACCGGGCAGATGGATTATGCCCCCAACGTCGAGGCCGTGCTGCGCGCCGCCCACGCTGTTCTCCCCGCGGTTCGTGCGGTTTTTCCCGAGGCGAGCCTGCACATCGTCGGGCGCAATCCCACGCGCGAGGTCGAAGCGCTGGGCGCAATCGGGGGCGTTACGGTGTGGGGCCGCGTTGCCGACGTGCGCCCGTTCCTCGCCGCAGCCGACATGGCGCTGGTGCCGCTGTCCATCGCGCGCGGGGTCCAGAACAAGGTGCTCGAAGCGATGGCCATGGGCCTTCCCGTGGTCCTTTCGCGCGGGGCCGCCACCGGTATTGCGGCAAGTGATGGGCGCCACTGGCGTATCGCGGGCAGCGATGCCGCGCTGGCCGAGGCGGTGATTGCGCTTGCCAGCGCTCCGGCGCAGGCACGCGCGATGGGCGATGCCGCCCGCCAGTGGATCGTTGCCAACGCCAGCTGGTCCGCCGCGCTCGCCGGGCTGGGCTCATGGTGTGGGCTGGGCGAGGATGATCGCAGGGCTGAGGAAAGGGTTTACGGTGGCTGACACGGGATCTGCGGGCTCCGCCCCGATCATGCGCGGTCTTGCCATCGTGCCGGGCTGGCGCGTGCCGCTCGTTCGGCTGGGCGCCTTGTGGCTGCTCCTCTTCGTGGTCTTCGCGTCCGACTGGATGGCGATGGTGCGCCAGTGGTGGGATATTTCCACCTACAACCACATGATCCTGATCCCGATCGTCGAGGTCTGGCTGGTCTGGCAGCGGCGCCGGGAACTGGCGCAGCTGGAGCCGGCGGCTTCGGCGCTTGGCCTCGTGCTTTTTGCAGGAGCGGCGCTGCTGTGGCTGCTGGGCGGCGTATCGGGCTTCGATCTCGTGCGCCAGGCGGGCGCCGTGGCGCTGCTCGCGGCCAGCGTGCCACTGCTGCTGGGCCTGCGGGTGAGCGCCGCGCTGCTTTTCCCGCTGTGCTATCTCGTGTTCATCGTTCCCTTCGGCGAAGAGATGGTGAAGTCGCTCCAGACGATCACCGCGCACATCACCATCGCTCTTACCCATGCCAGCGGCATTCCGGCGGTGATCGACGGGGTCTTCATTGATACCCCCGCCGGGCTGTTCGAAGTGGCCGAGGCCTGTTCGGGCGTAAAGTTCCTCATCGCGATGATCGCTTTTGGCGTGCTTGCGGCCAATGTCTGTTTCGTCAGCTGGCGGCGGCGCGGCGTGCTCCTGCTCGCCTGTCTCGTCGTTCCGATCCTCGCCAACGGGGTGCGCGCCTGGGGGACGATCTACGCGGCGCAGATCGTCGGTACGCGGGTTGCGGCCGGGTTTGACCACATCGTCTATGGCTGGTTCTTCTTTGCCATCGTGCTGGCGCTGGTGATCCTGGGGGCCTGGCGCTTCTTCGACCGGCCGAGCGAGGCGCCGATGATCGACATTGCCGCGCTGCGTGCCAATAGGGTGCTGGCGCGGGCCGAACGGCGCATGCGGCTAAGCCCGGTCCTGGCGCTTGCGTTGTGCCTTGCGGCGCTCGCGGGGGTCAAGCTGTGGGCCTATCGCGGCGATCATCTGGCCGCGCCCTTGCCCGCGCGGATCGTCTTGCCCGACGTGCCCGGCTGGACGCGGGTGCCCTACGCGCCGAGCGTGTGGTGGGAACCGCTCGCCCAGGGGAGCGAGCACCGCCTGCTGGGGCGCTACGCCGATGCCTCCGGCGCGACGGTCGATGTCTTCGTCGCGCTCTATTCGGGACAAGGCGAAGGGCGCGAGGCGGGGGGCTTCGGGCAGGGGGCGCTGACCCCCGAGACGTCCTGGTCGTGGCAGTCCTCGGCACCGGGGATCGAGCAGGGGCGGGGCGAACGTCTGCTCGCCGAAGGGCGGGTCGAGCGTCTGGCGCAGACCTGGTATCGCAACGGCGGGCTGCTTTCGGGCAGCAATCTCGAGCTCAAGCTGGCGGTCATCGCCGACCAGATGGCGCTGCGCGCCGAACCGACGACGCTGCTGATCCTGTCGGCCGAAGAAGGCGAGCGGCACGACGCTGCCGCGCGTATCGCGCGGTTTCGCGCGGCGAGCGGGCCGCTTGCCAGCTGGATAGACCGCATCGCGGCAGGACGATAGGAGAGGCGCCATGTGCGGAATTGCCGGTATCTTCCACCTCGATACGCCCAAGCCCGTCGATCCCGCGCGGCTGAGCGCGATGTGCGATGCCCTGGCCCACCGCGGGCCGGATGGAGAGGGGATCTGGACCGGGCCGGGTGTCGGGCTCGGCCACCGCCGGCTCTCGATCATCGATCTGGCCGGTTCGCCGCAGCCCATGGCCGCAGCGGACGCGCGTGCGATGCTCGTCTTCAACGGCGAAATCTACAACTACCGCGAGCTGCGCGCCGAGCTCAAGGCGATGGGGGCGGTGTTCCGCACCGATGGCGACAGCGAGGTGATCCTGGCCGCCTGGCAGCGCTGGGGCCCCGAATGCGTCACGCGGCTCGAGGGCATGTTCGCCTTCGCGCTTTACGACTGCGAGGCGCGTACATTGTTCCTGGCGCGTGACCGTCTCGGGGTGAAGCCGCTCCACTATGCGCAGCTGAGCAACGGCAGTCTGATCTTCGGTTCCGAACTCAAGGCCTTGCTTGCCCACCCGCTGATGCGGCGCGAGATCGACCCGCTGGCGGTCGAGGACTATCTGACCTGGGGCTATGTCCCCGACAGCCGCGCGTTTCTCAAGAACGTGCACAAGATGCCCGCGGGCCATTGGCTGCTGCTGCGTCACGGCGCGCCGCTGCCCGCGCCCAGCCAGTGGTGGGATGTCTCCTTCGCCGATCGCCACAAGGGCAAGGCGCAGGATCTCGAAGCCGAGCTGCTCTACCATCTGCGCCGGGCGGTCGAATCGCGCATGGTCGCGGACGTGCCGCTGGGGGCCTTCCTGTCGGGCGGGGTGGACAGCTCGAGCGTGGTCGCGCTGATGGCCGAAATCAGCCATCAGTCCGTGCGCACCTGCTCGATCGGGTTCGATAGCGCCGCGCTCGACGAAAGCGCCTATGCCAGCAAGGTCGCGCAGCTGTTCGGCACCGATCACGCCACGCGGGTGGTGTCGGCGGACGATTACGGCGCGATCGACCAGCTCGCCGAGATGTTCGACGAGCCCTTTGCCGATGCCTCGGCGCTGCCGACCTGGCGGGTGTGCCAGCTCGCGCGCGAATCGGTCACCGTCGCGCTGTCGGGCGATGGTGCGGACGAGGCGCTGGCGGGGTATCGGCGGCATATCTTCCAGCATGGCGAGGATCGCGTGCGCGCGCTGCTGCCCCAGGCGTTGCGCGCGCCGGTGTTCGGCGGGCTCGGCGCGATCTACCCCAAGGCCGACTGGGCGCCGCGAGCGCTGCGCGCGAAAACGACGCTGCTGGCGCTCGCCGGGAGCAGTGAGGAAGGCTATGCGCGCGCGCTGGCCTATGCCCCGCCCGAGCTGCGTAGCCGCCTCTACACGCCTGATTTCGAGCGTCTGCGCGGCGATTATCGTGCCGAACAGCCGCTTATCGATCGAATGCGCGCGGCGCCCGCGCGATCGGGGCTGGATCGGGCGCAATACGCCGATCTCAAGGTCTGGCTGCCCGGCGACATCCTCACCAAGACCGACCGGACGAGCATGGCGGTCAGCCTGGAAGCGCGCGAACCTCTGCTCGATCACCGTCTGATCGAGTTTGCGGCCGGTCTGCCCGAATCGCTGCGCGTGCGCGGGAGGCAGGGCAAGTGGCTGATGAAGCGGGCGATGGCGCGCAGCCTGCCCGACGAGGTCCTCTATCGCCCCAAGCAGGGTTTCGTGACACCGATCGCGCAATGGTTTCGCGGCCCGTTGCGCGAAACGGCCCGTGGTATCGCCTCGGGCAAGGCGCTTGCGGCGACGGGATGGTTCGATTCCGCCCGGCTTGAGGGGATGGTCGAGGCGCATATCGCGGGCCAGGCCGATTATGCACGTCTGTTGTGGCAACTTACGATGCTCGATCGGTCGTTTACCAAGTTGGGACTTGGCTGAATCGCAAGCGTTTTCGGGTTTTTGGTCCGATTTGCGTCCGAGAGGCGCGGACCTTGGTTAACTACACATATTCTTAGGAACTTACGGTTACTCCGGAGAAACCTAGCGTCACCACGGGACGTCCATGACGAAGATTGGTTTCATTTCCGAGGCACCGGAGCGGCATGCGGCCGCGGTGATGCTGCACGTCGATTGCCTTTCGACCCCACGGCCCGGACAGGGGAGCCCGTTCTGAGATGATGGCCCGATTGCGCCAGATCTGGAAAAGCGCGCGCTTCCGTATCGTCTTCTGGGCGACGGTAACCGGCCTCGTGCTGGGCACGAGCGGGCTCAGCGTCATTGTCGAGGACGTGCTGCGCAACTTCCGCACGCCGCTGCGCCTGCACCCGTCGAACGGTCGCATCGTGATGGTGCTGCTCGACGATCGAACGCTCGAAGCCCTTGATTCGCTGGACGTGAATCGTGGAGACGACGCGCAGGTTCTCAATTCGCTGCTGAAGGCCGGGGCAAGGCGCATTTTCTTCGATCGCCGCATTCCCGATCAGTCCACGCCGGCGCAGAGCGCCCGGTTTCTCGATGTTCTGCGCAGCAACCGGGGTAAGGTTTTCATTGGCGCCTTGCCCAGTGGCGATGGCCCGGTGGGCAATTATGCGGGACGGCTGCCCAAAAAGCAGTTCGTCGATGCATCCAGCCTGATCTCGCTGCTGACCCTGCACCATCCGTTCAATCTCGGGTTGGAGATTCCCTACTCATCGGAGAGTCCCTACGGACGAATTCCGACGCTTTCGGCCAAGATCGCCGGCGTTAGCAAGGGAACGAATGAACTCTTCCTTCCCGACTTTTCGATCGATGTCCGCTCGATCCCCGGCCTCAGCTACATCGACGTCCTGAACGGGAATTTCGATCCATCGACCGTGCGCGGCAAGGACATCATCATCGCGCCGGCTGCGGTTACCTACAACGACATCCACAAGGTCCCTGGACAGTATGGGACGATCCCCGGCGGCTATCTTCAGGCGATCGCTGCAGAAACCCTGATGCAGGGGCTACCCCGCAATTATGGCTGGCTACTGCCGCTGTTAATCGTCGTTGCGATCATCGTCACCGGTACGGGCCGCGGCCGCGTGCTCGACTGGAAGCGTTCGGCCGCGCTGCTGACCGTCATCGTTGCCGCGCCGTTCCTGCTCGACTACCTGCGCATTCGCATGGACGTGGCGCCCGCGCTTGTGGTCGCGATGATCGCGGTCCTGCGTATGCGCAGCCTGGATCGTGTCGAAGTCGCGAGCGAGACCAACACCGGCTCGGGCTTGCCGAGCGTTCAGGCGCTGCGCAATTCGGACGAGAAGTCCAACCGCATCCTGGTCGCCCTCAAGATCCGCAATTACGGCGCGATCATCGGCAGCTTTGCCGAAACCGTCGAGGCGAGCGTCGCGCGCGAGATCGTGCGCCGCATCCGGATCAGCGACGACACGGTAACGGTCTACCACGAAGGCGGCATGTTCATGTGGCTGTCCTCGATCCGCAGCACGTTCGATCTGTTCGAGAACCTCGAGGGGCTTCACCGGATCGTTCAGAACGGCATTCAGGTCGGCGGGCTCGACATCGACCTGTCGTTCAACTGCGGTGTCGATTCCGAATTCGATCGCCCGCTGTCGGCGCGCGTTGCCGGAGCGATGCAGTCGGCCGAGGAAGCCGTGCGCAACGACGAACTGGTCTACCAGCACGACAGCCGCAAGCACGAGGCGCAGTGGGAAATCTCGTTGCTGACCTCGCTTGACCGCGCGATCGACAATGGCGAGGTCTGGGTTGCCTACCAGCCCAAGTTCGACTTGCGCGAAAGTCGCATCTGCGGCGCCGAAGCGCTGGTACGCTGGACACACCCCGATCGCGGGCCGATCTCGCCCGAGAAGTTCATCCGGATCGCCGAGGAGTTCCATCGGATCGAGCGGATCACGCGTTTCGTCGTCGACGATGCGGTGCGGTGCGGGGTGGAGATGATGCGCAAGGGCATCGACATGACGATGTCGGTCAACATCTCGGCGCAACTGCTGCGCAATCCCGGCCTGCCGGGGATGATCTCGGACATTCTGGCGGTCCATGGCCTGCCGAGCGACCGCCTGATCCTCGAAATCACCGAGACCGACCGGCTCGACCGCAGCTCGCGCACGTACCAGATGCTCCAGCGCCTGGTGCATTCGGGGCTGCGGCTGTCGATCGACGATTTCGGCACCGGCAACGCGACCCTCGAATACTTGCGCTACCTGCCGGCGAGCGAGGTCAAGATCGACCGTTCGTTCGTCTCGCTGATGGAGACCAGCAAGGAAGATCTGGTCCTGGTGCAGTCGATCATCGACATGGCCCATTCGCTCGACCGTACCGTGGTGGCCGAAGGGGTTGAGACCGCGCGGGGCATGGAAATGCTCAAGGAGCGGGGGTGTGACATCGTCCAGGGCTACTATATCGGCCGTCCAGTCCCGTTTCGGGACATGCTGGAGCGGGTTACAGGAAATTCACACCGCCAAATTGGTTAAAAATTCGTTGATACATCGTTAACGGATCGTTATCCATGTTAGCTGTCGCAGATAAGCGACGGTTCACATGGGGAAATGCAATGTTTGGTGGTTATTGGTGGGGCGCTCTCGGCGCCTAATTGGACGCTGAAATGATGTTTTCGGACATCATTGCCCAATAAACGAAAGGCCCTCGGGAGACTTTAGCGAGTTTTCCGAGGGTTTTTCTTTGGGTTTGACCGGGGCTTTTTGCGCCCTTTATTCGAAATTAACCGTGATGTCGGTCACGATGCGGCTCGAATTGCATCGATGATGGACAAGTTTTGACGAGATTTTACGCCCGGCATGGGTTTCGCTGGATCGTTTCGTTAGCTAACCGATTCGCGAATGGTAACGCGAAAGCGGGCGATCAACTGTCGCCGTGGCCCATTGCCAGGTAGTCCGCGCTCTGCATCTCGTTGAGGCGGCTGACGGTCCGCTCGAATTCGAAGCGGCCGGTCCCGGCTTCGTAGAGCTCTTCAGGCGCGGCATCCGCTGCCGCGATCAGCTTGACCTTGTTTTCGTAGAGCGCGTCGATCAGCGTGACGAAACGCGCGGCCTCGTTGCGGCGATCGGGGCCCATGCGCGGAATGCCGACGATGATGACCGTGTGATAGGCGCGCGCAATGGCCAGATAGTCCGAAGCGCCGCGCGCTTCGGCGCACAGGCGCTTGAAGCTGAAGACGCCCACGCCCTTGAGGCTCTTGGGGACGTGCAGCATGCGCCCGCCACCCACGTCGATGTCCGCGGGCGGGACATGGTCGGCATCTTCGGGCGGGTAGTCGGTCAGGCGGTAGAAGGCCTCGCGGGTCTGTTCGGTCGCTTCTTCGCCCAGCGGGGTGTGCCAGGTCGCCATGCCGCCCAGGCGCTCCAGTCGATAGTCCGTCGGGCCGTTGAGCGTCAGCACGTCGAGCTCACGCTCGATGAGGGCGATGAACGGGAGGAAGTGCTCGCGGTTGAGCCCGTCCTTGTAGAGATCCTTGGGCGCGCGGTTCGACGTCGTCACGATGGTCACGCCTTCCTCGAGGATGAGGTGGGTGAACAGCCGACTCATGATCATCGCATCGGCCGAATTGTTGACGACCATCTCGTCGAAGGCCAGGCACTGCAGGTTGCGCGCCAGTGTGGCGGCCACCGGCGGAATCGGATCGCCGCTTTCCTTTTTGCGCTCCTCGTTGAGCAGCGCATGCACTTCAAGCATGAAGGCGTGGAAGTGGACGCGGCGCTTGTCGGGAATGTCGAGCGTCTGGTGGAACAGGTCCATCAGCATCGACTTGCCACGCCCCACGCCGCCCCACATGTAGACCCCGCGGGGGCTCTGGGGCTTCTTGCCCAGCAGCTTGCCGAGAAAGCCCGTCGAACTGCGCGCCTTGTAGAAGTCGCGCTG
Source organism: Novosphingobium organovorum (assembly GCF_022832435.1). Lineage (GTDB taxonomy): Bacteria > Pseudomonadota > Alphaproteobacteria > Sphingomonadales > Sphingomonadaceae > Novosphingobium > Novosphingobium organovorum. Next base: position 22,334 of record NZ_JALHLF010000006.1, read on the forward strand.
GAGCTGGTTCAGCCGTTCGGCCGCTGCGGCCTGCTCGGGGTCGGCGCGCAGTTCGCCCGTCGCCACAAGCGCTTCGTAGCGTTCGAGCATCGCCGTCACAGCGTGTGCACCCCGGTCGCCATGGGCAGGACCAATCCTGCCATGGCGTCATGAGAAAAGGCACGGCGAGACATGGCGCAGCGGACGCGGTAAGCCAGCGGAACGGACCGGACGCCGATCAGATCTGGCGCTCGGCCTGCATCTTCTTGATTTCGGCGATGGCGCGCGCGGGCGAAAGGCCCTTGGGGCACACGTTCGAGCAGTTCATGATCGTGTGGCAGCGGTAGAGGCGGAACGGATCTTCCAGCTCGTCGAGGCGCTCACCGGTCATTTCGTCGCGGCTGTCGGCCAGCCAGCGGTAAGCCTGGAGCAGAATGGCGGGGCCAAGGAACTTGTCCGAGTTCCACCAGTAGCTCGGGCACGACGTCGAGCAGCAGGCGCACAGGATGCACTCGTAGAGACCGTCGAGCTTTTCACGCTGCTCGGGGGTCTGGAGGCGTTCCTTGCCCGAAGGCGTCGTCGAAACGGTCTGCAGCCAGGGGCGGATCGAGGCGTACTGCGCGTAGAAATGCGTGAAGTCGGGAACAAGGTCCTTGACCACGTCCATGTGCGGCAGCGGCGTGATGCGCACGTTGCCCTTGAGGTCTTCGATCGCGGTCGTGCAGGCCAGGCCATTGGCGCCGTTGATGTTCATCGCGCACGAACCGCAGATGCCTTCGCGGCACGAACGGCGGAAGGTGAGCGTGGGGTCCTGCTCGCTCTTCATCTTGATGAGCGCGTCGAGAACCATCGGGCCGCAGTTGTCGAGGTCGATCTCGAAAGTGTCGTAGCGCGGGTTTTCACCCGAGTCCGGGTCGTAGCGATAGACGGTGAACTTCTTGACGCGGGTCGCACCTTCGGCCTTGTGGACGTGGCCCTGCTTCTTGATCTTGCTGTTGGCCGGAAGGGTGAACTGCGCCATGAACGAATCCCCGTTATCTTGCATTGCGGCATACGCCGCGTCGTTGCTTCCCCTCTAGCGATTCAACCGCGTGGGGCAAGGGGGGCTGAGTGCGTTCGTTGCATTTCCCGGCGCTTAAAGCGGGGCTAAGGGCGGTTTGCGCGCTCTGGGGAAGGGTGCTGCGAGTCCAGGTGCCAACCTGTCGGACCTTTTTGGGATATCGGTAATGGCTGCCGCGCGTGAGTCGTTGCGTGTCGTTCGCAATTGCAGGAGAGCGCTGCCTTGCATGATGTGGCTGCGCGCGGCGCAGCTGCAAAAAGGCCCCCCGATCGCTCGGGAGGCCTTTTCGTTTTTTGGGCCTGGTGCGGCGTGAGCCGACCGGCGGCGATTATTCGCCGAAGGTGCGCTGCCACCATCCCCGGCGCGGCGCGGCGGCTTCGTTTGCCGCGTCGGCTTCGGCCGGGGTCTCGGCTTCGGCTTCAGCTTCGACGGGCGCCGCGGCTTCGGGCGCCGGGGCGGTGCTGGTCACTGCGTCGTCGGTCGCTTCCTTGGCAACCGGTTCCGCCTTCTTGCGGCGCGTGCGCTTGGGCTTCACTTCGGCTTCGGCCGGAGCGGCTTCCGCTTCGGCGGGTGCCTCTTCGGCAGCCGGCTCAGCCTTCTTGCGGCGGGTGCGCTTGGGCTTGGGCTTTTCCTCCGCATCGGCCGGAGCGGCTTCGGCAACCGCTTCGACGGCGGCTTCCTCGGCAACGGGCTCGACCTTCTTGCGGCGGGTGCGTTTGGGCTTGGGCTTTTCCTCCGCTTCGACGGGCGCGACTTCGGCGGCCGCTTCTGCGGGTGCTTCCTCGGTCACGGCCTCGGCTGCGACCGGTTCGGCCTTCTTGCGGCGCGTGCGGGCCCGCTTGGGCTTGGGGGCGGCCTCTTCGGCAACCTCGGCCACGGCTTCGGGCTCGGCAGCCACGTCTGCTTCGACGGTCACGTCGGGCTCGGCTGCAGGGGCGGGAGCGTCCTCGGCAAAAGCGTCAGCGGACGGCTCGCCGTCCTCGTTTGCTTCGGCATCGCTGCCGTCCTCGGCAAGCGTTTCGCCTTCACCCTCGGCGTTGCGGCGGCCACGGCGACGGCGGCCACCACGGCGACGGCGCTTGCGCGGCGCGTCGGCGTCTTCGGCGGCTGCCTGGGAAGGCGCCTCGTCGGTTTCGTCCTCGGTGCCTTCGTCCGCGTCGTCGGCGGGTTCAACGGCGTCATCCGCCGTCTCCACGCCGTCCTCGCGGCGGTCGCGGCCGCCACGGTTGCGGCGGCGCTTGCGGCGCTTGCTGCGGCGCGCGTTGCCATCGTCCTCGTCGGCTTCGCGCAGTTCCTCGGCTTCGAACTCCTCGTCCTCTTCCTCGGGATAGTCGTCGTCCTCGACGTCCTGTGCGATCGGGTCGAAGCGCGGCACGAAGTCGTTGCGCGGGCCCGACGAGCCAACGCGCATCTTGGCGCCTTCGTTCTCACCCTCGGGGATGACCTCGACGGCCACGCCGTAGCGCGCCTCGATGTCGGCGAGGTCCGCGCGCTTGGCGTTGAGCAGATACACGGCCGCTTCGGTGCTGGCGAAGAGCGAGATGACCACACCCTTGCCCTTGGCCGCTTCGTCCTCGATCAGGCGCAGCGCCGAAAGGCCGGCCGAACTGGCGGTGCGCACGAGGCCGCTGCCATCGCAGTGCGGGCACGAACGGGTGGTCGCCTCGAGCACGCCGGTGCGCAGGCGCTGGCGGCTCATTTCCATGAGGCCGAAGCTCGAGATGCGGCCGACCTGGATGCGCGCGCGGTCGTTCTTGAGCGCGTCCTTCATCGCCTTCTCGACCTTGCGCACGTTCGAGCCGTACTCCATGTCGATGAAGTCGATCACGACGAGGCCGGCCATGTCGCGCAGGCGCAGCTGGCGGGCGATTTCACGCGCCGCCTCGAGGTTGGTGGCGACCGCCGTCTGCTCGATGCCGTGCTCCTTGGTGGCGCGGCCCGAGTTGATGTCGATCGAGACCAGCGCCTCGGTCGGGTTGATGACGATGTAGCCACCCGACTTGAGCTGCACGACGGGGTCGTACATCGCGGTCAGCTGGTCTTCGGCGCCGTAGCGCTGGAACAGCGGAACGGGGTCCGAGTAGGGCTTCACGCGGCGTGCATGGCTGGGCATGAGCAGCTTCATGAAGTCCTTGGCGGCGCGGAAGCCTTCCTCGCCCTCGACGACGACTTCCTCGATCTCGCGGTTGTAGATGTCGCGGATCGCGCGCTTGACCAGGTCACTGTCCGAATGGATCAGCGCGGGGGCGGCCGAGTGGAGCGTCTTTTCGCGCAGTTCGTCCCACAGGCGGGCGAGGTAATCGAAGTCGCGCTTGATTTCGGTCTTGGTGCGCTGGAGGCCCGCGGTGCGCACGATGCAGCCCATCGAGCGGGGCAGGTTGAGCTCCGCGATGATCGACTTGAGGCGCTTGCGGTCCGACGCCGAGCTGATCTTGCGGCTGATGCCGCCGCCGTGGCTCGAATTGGGCATGAGTACGCAGTAACGGCCAGCGAGGCTGAGGTAGGTGGTGAGCGCCGCGCCCTTGTTGCCGCGCTCTTCCTTGACAACCTGAACCAGCAGCACCTGGCGGCGGTGGATCACGTCCTGGATCTTGTAACGGCGGCGCAGCGCGAGGCGCTTGGAACGCAGTTCCTCGGCTTCCTTCGAGCGCGCCTTGCCCTGGCGGCGGCGACCACGACGGCCACGCCCGTCCGAGCGCTCCGTATCGTCGTCTTCGTCGCTGTCTTCGAAGCCCTTTTCGACCGCGCCGTCCTCGATCGTGGCGACATCGTCCTTCTCGGACGTGTCGACTTCGGTCAGGCCGCCGTCTTCGTAGTCTTCGCCGTTGTCCTCGTCCTCGTCGTCATCGGCCTCGCTGGCGCGCAGCGCGGCTTCTTCCTCGGCGTGCGCGGCTTCCTCGGCGAGGAGGGCTTCACGGTCTTCCTTGGGAATCTGGTAGTAGTCGGGGTGAATTTCGCTGAAGGCGAGGAAACCGTGACGGTTGCCGCCGAAGTCCACGAACGCGGCCTGCAGCGAAGGCTCCACGCGGGTAACCTTCGCGAGGTAGATGTTGCCCTTTATCTGCTTGCGTTCGGTCGATTCGAAATCGAACTCTTCAATGCGATTTCCCTTGAGTACCGCCACCCGCGTTTCTTCCGGGTGGCGCGCATCGATGAGCATGCGCGTTGCCATTGGTAATTCTCCGGACGCGCCGCCGTCCGGCCGGATCAGCCTGGAGAGCGCGTCGATTGTCATGGTGGCCGCCGGGATATGTCTGGCAAGGGTCCGTGAGCGGACCCGCTTTCCCGTTAGCGGCCGGATGGAAACAAGCGTCGGGGCAATCCATCGCCCCGAGTGTCGTGTGAACGTGCACTGCCCGAATGGCAGTCATTGCCTCTGCGAGTGGAAGTTTGCGTGGCGATTCCGAACACGCCCAATTCTGCGGCCACACCGCCACCGCCCGTACGGGCGTCGGCTGGCAAAGCGGCAGTTGGCTTCTCATCTCTCGCGTCAACCTGTTGGAGCCGGGCCCGACAGGACCGGCTCAATTCTTCCCGCGCAACTCGGTCAACGTGATCCTTGTGCGGCGTGCCGTTCAAGCGGCAGCGCCCTATCGGAACGACGATGACAGTCGCGGATGCAAATTGCCTAGCATTCAAGTTCCCGCACGGCAAGTTACTTGCCACGTCCCTTGCCTCCTGCGTCGCAAGGTGCCGTACTGGCGCGCTTGGCGCGTGCCGTTTTGCGCACAAGGTTTGCCCGTGAGGGTTTTTGGATACGCGAACGAATGTATGCGGCGGGAATGAAAACCGGGGTAACGCGCTGCTGCGAGGATTGCCGCCGGACGCATGAGCGCTTAACCAACCCGCTGTCATGGCGCGTAGGGTTCAGATAGGCTTGCTGCTGACGGCGCCGCTCGCGGTGCTGGCCTTCGTGCTCGTGCTTAACCATACGCTGGTCAGGGGGCAGGGCGGGTACGATTATGTCGTACGCATGGACCTTCCCGCGCTCGATGCCCCGGCCGACCTTCCCGCGATCGAGGGACCGAGCGATGTGAGCGTGCCGCTGGTGGTGATCGATCCGGGGCACGGCGGGTTCGATCCGGGGGCGGGGCAGGGCGCGCTCAAGGAAAAGCGCGTCGCGCTCCAGATCGCCCGCGCGATCCGCGACGACCTGCTTGCCCACGGCGACGTGCGCGTGGCGCTGACCCGCGACACCGATCGGTTCATCGCGCTGTCGGACCGCCCTGCGATCGCGCGCCGGTTGAACGCCGACCTGTTTCTCTCGATCCACGCCGACAGCGCGCAAAGCGACCAGGCGCGCGGGGCCAGTGCCTATGTCCTGTCCGAAAAGGGCAACGACGAGGCGGCGCAGCGTTTCGCCGCCAGCGCGCGCCAGACCGGCGCGGAAAAAGGGCAGCGCATCAATGGCATCGTGATTGCCGATACCTCCGATCGGGTGGGCGCGATCCTGCTCGACCTGTCGCAGAGCGGAACCCAGGCGGATTCGGCGCGTGTGGCGGGGTTGCTGCTCGACGAATTGACGAGTGCGGGCGTTCGCCTGCACCGCCGTCGGGCGCAGACCGCCGCGCTCGCGGTGCTCAAGGCGCCGGACATCCCCTCGGTGCTGTTCGAGACCGGCTATATCAACAACGCCGATGATGCCGCGTTCCTGAGTTCGCGGAAAGGGCAGGCGGTCGTCGCCGATGCCGCCTCGCGCGCGATCCGGCGCTTCTTTGCGCGCAAGGCCGGAACGTGACTGCAGCAAGGGCCGACGGGTACAGGCGCTGACCGGGGTCAGCCCGGACGGGGCCGGCGTGCGGGCCTTCGCGCGTGACGAAAGCCGCGGGGAAATCGGCGGATGGTGCCAAGGCGGCTGGCCTTGCGCGAAAAGGGCGTGCTAGAGGGCGATCACGATGAGCGAAGAGACCACCGAGAGCGGCGCCCGATCGCGCCCGGACACGCCCGAAGATGCCCGCTTCAGCCTTCGCCGCGGAGCCTCGCGGGGATTTGCCGGCCGACTGGGTGGGCGAATCAGCACGCTTTGGCGCGAGCGCAAGTGGCTTCGGCGGTTCGGTTATCTGTGTCTGGCCGGGCTCGTCGTGCTGGCCGGGCTGTGGATTGCGATGACCCGCGACCTGCCCGATGCCAAGTCGCTCTTGGCCTACCAGCCGCCGCTGCCCACGATGGTGCGCGATATTCATGGCGAGATCGCCTACAGTTACGCGCGTGAAAGACGTGTTCAGCTGCGTTTCCAGGACATCCCGCCGCAGGTCTACAACGCCTTTCTCTCGGCCGAGGACCGCACCTTCTGGACCCATGGCGGGGTCGATCTGGGCGGCCTTGCCGGTGCGGTGATCGACTATGCACGCAAGTATGGTTCGGGCGTGCGCGCCAAGGGCGGCTCGACCATCACCCAGCAGGTGGCCAAGAACCTGCTGATCGGCGATGCCTATTCGGTGACCCGCAAGCTCAAGGAAATGGTGCTCGCCCGCCGGATCGAGGGGGTGCTGTCCAAGCAGCAGATCCTCGAACTCTACCTCAACCAGATCCCGCTCGGTCGCCGCTCGTTCGGCGTGCAGGCCGCCGCACGCGCCTATTTCGACCGCGATGTCGACGAATTGACGCTGAGCCAGGCGGCGTTCCTTGCCATCCTGCCGCGCGCGCCTGAAGTCTACGGCCGCAAGAAGGCCGAGGATCGCGCGATCGAACGCCGCAACTGGGTGCTCGACCAGATGGTGCGCAACGGCTGGGCCACCCGCCAGGCGGCCGACGAAGCCAAGGCCGAGCCGCTTGGCCTGGTCACCCAGCGTGGCCCCGATTACGATCCGGCCAACGGCTATTTCGTCGAGGAAGTGCGCCGTCGCCTGATCGAGCGCTATGGGGAAAAGGCCGAGGATGGCCCCAACAGCGTCTACGCGGGCGGTCTGTGGGTGCGTACCTCGCTCGACCCCGAGCTTCAGCACGCGGTGCGCGATGCGCTGCGCAAGGGGCTGATCGGCTACCACGGCAGCCGCGACTGGGCCGGGCCCATCGCGCACATCAACGATCTCGACAACTGGCAGACCCAGCTGATCGTCTCCAACAAGACGATCAACTACAAGGACTGGCGCGTGGGCGTGATCCTCGATGCGGCCAGTGGCAGCGGACGGATCGGCTTTGCCGACGGCAACATCGCGGCCCTGACCGCGATCCCGGCCAAGGCGCGCGTGGGTGACTTCGTCGCCGCCGCGCCGGTTTCGGCGGGGACCTATGCGGTCCAGATCATTCCGGAAGTGTCGGGTGGCATGATCATGGAACAGCCGTGGTCGGGCCGGATCATGGCGATGCAGGGCGGTTTCGATTCCGGTCTGGGTTCCTTCAACCGCGCCATCCAGGCCGAACGCCAGCCCGGCTCGACGATCAAGCCGTTCGTTTACGCGACCGGTCTCGACAATGGCATGACCCCCGCGACACAAGTGCTCGACGGGACGTTCTGCGTCTACCAGGGCGGTCGTCTGGGCCAGAAGTGCTTCCGCAACTTCGCCAATGAAGGCGGCGCGGGGTCGCACACGATGCGCTGGGGCCTTGAGCAGTCGCGCAACCTGATGACCGTGCGCATCGCCAACGACATCGGCATGGGCAAGGTCATCAAGACCTTCCGGACGATGGGGATCGGGGACTACAAGCCGTACCTCTCCTTTGCCCTGGGCGCTGGCGAGACGACCGTAGCGCGCATGGCCAATGCCTACTCGGCGCTGGCCAACGACGGGGTGCAGTACCCTGCCTCGGTGATCGACTATATTCAGGACCGCAACGGCAAGGTGATCTGGAAGGCCGATCGCAGCACCTGCGATGGCTGCAACATGCCCGAATGGGACGGCAAGCCGATGCCGCGCATCGGACACAAGGGCAAGCAGGTGATGAACGCCGATACCGCCTACCAGACCGTGCACATGCTCGAGGGCGTGGTGATCCGCGGCACCGCGGTGCGTCTGCGCAGCCTCAATCTGCCGCTGTTCGGCAAGACCGGCACCACCAACGGGCCGACCGACGTGTGGTTCATGGGCGGCAACCAGGACTATGTCGGGGGCGTCTATGTCGGCTACGACAGTCCGCGTTCGCTGGGCGGATGGGCGCAGGGCGGGCGCATTTCGGCGCCGATCTTCAAGGATGTGGTCGAGGCCACGCGTGAGCGCTGGAGCCAGCAGCCGATGATTGCCCCGCCGGGTGTGCGCATGGTGCGGATCGACCGCGTGACCGGCAAGCAGGTCATGGGTGTCGAGCCGACCAACGATCCCAAGGCCTCGGTGATCTGGGAGGCCTTCAAGCCCGATACCGAACCGCGCCAGTACACCGCGGAGGACGAGTTCACCAAGCGACGCGACGCGCTGATCGCGGAGATCGACAACGCCCGCAAGGCACGCGAGGACGCGGCGGCACACGCCGCACAGGAAAATTCGAACAACTTCGTCGAGGAACAGGGCGGGATCTATTGATCCTTTTCCCGCGCATCCACCGCTTTCGGGGCGGATGCGCGGGAAAGATTAGGTATGATTACCTAATATTAAATCGCTTGCACCCATAGATGGCCTGAACGGACGGGATAATGGGTTCAGGGGTCGCATGGCACAGTATTCCTCGCGCGGGCTGACGCTGCGCTATATCGTCGCACTCGCCCTGATCGCGCTGCTGACGATCATCTCGCACCTCGTGCTCACCCAGACCTTGCGCGCGAACGAGGGCTCTGCCGCAATCATCAACATGAGCGGGCGCCAGCGCATGCTCTCGCAGCGCATCAACGGGCTCGCGGTCGACCTGCATCTGGGCAACGCCTCGGCGCGCGCGCCGCTGGCCGACGCGATCGACCAGTTTGCGAGGGCGCACGAAACGCTGCGCGCGCTCGCCAGCGGGACCGGGGCGGCCTCGATCGGTGAACGGCGGCTATCCGACGTCTATTACGGCGCGGGCGATGTCGACCGGCTGACGCGCCGCTATCTGGATGCCGCGCGGCGCATTCTCGAGCGCCCAAGCGCCAAGCGTGTGCGGGCCAATCCTGCGGAAATGGCGGACTTGCGTACGCTGGCGGACCTGGCGCGCGGGCCGCTGCTGGCCGGGCTCGAGCAGGTCGTGTCGATCCACCAGTCTGTCAGCGAAGGGCGCACGCAGCGGATGGAGGACATCCAGTGGGCGATCCTGCTGATCGTCCTGATGACGCTGACGTTCGAGGCGTTCTTCATCTTCCGGCCGATGGAGCGTTCGATTTCGCGCCATGTCGCGCAGTTGCTCACCATGGCCGACCGCGACTACCTGACCGGGGTGCTCAACCGGCGGGCGTTTACGGCGCGCGCCGAGGCCGAAATCCAGCGCTCGCGCCGCCACGCACGCAAGTTGTCGTTGCTGCTGATCGACGTCGATCACTTCAAGCAGGTCAACGACCGGCACGGGCATCTGGCGGGCGATGCGGTGCTGGTCGCGATCGCCCGGTCGATCGATTCCGCCGCGCGGCGCGAGGATCTGGTCGGGCGCATGGGCGGTGAGGAATTCGCCGTGCTGCTGCCCGAAACGGGCTACGCGGGCGCGATCGAGGTGGCCGAGCGGCTGCGCGCGGCGATTGCCGAAACGCCGGTGGAGCTGGGCGAAAAGACGATTGCCGCAACGGTCAGCATCGGTGTCGCGCCGATCGAACTGAACGGTCCGCGCGGGCTCGTCGCGGCAATGGGGAGCGCGGACAAAATGCTCTATCGGGCCAAGGACGCGGGCCGCAACTGCGTGCGGCCGAGCCTTGCGGGGGTTGCCACCGGGGGGCAGGCCGCCGCGTCCTGAACGCGGTGGCGCGGGCTCGCGCTGCTTAAAACGAGGACTGCGGCGCGGGCTGGGTAAAGTCGACGACCGCATCCTCGCGCTTCTCCGGGCGGATGTAGATCGAGGAAATCGAGGGCGAGAGGCGCTTGAGACGCTGTTCGAGATCCTCGATCATCGTTTCGGCGTCCCCCATCGTGACGCTGTCTTCGAAATCGGCGCTTATCGCGACGAAAATCGCCTGGGGTGCGGTGTGCAGCGTGCGCACGTGGTTGACCGCGACGATCGCGGGATGCGCCGCCACGGTCTCGCGCAGCGCACGGATCAGCGCCGGGTCCGCCGCTTCGCCGATGAGCAGTCCCTTGGCCTCGCGCGCGAGCAGTACCGCGACAGCAGCCAGGACGAGCCCGATCAGCACCGAGGCCGCGCCGTCGATACGCGGATCGGCGAAATGGACGCTGCCCCACACCCCCAACGCGGCGATGGCGAGGCCGATGAGCGCGGCGCTGTCCTCGAACAGGACGATGAACGCGGCCGGGTCCTTGCTGCGCCGGATCGCCTTCCACCAGCTCTGGCGGCCGCGCGCGGCGTTGAATTCGCGCATCGCGAGAAACCAGCTCGACCCTTCGAGGGCAAAGGCGATGGCGATGACGATATAGCTCAGCGTCGGGTCTTCGACCGCGTGCGGCTTGCGGATATGGGCCAGCCCTTCGTAGATCGAGGCGCCCGCGCCGACGGCAAAGATCAGGATGGCGACCACGAGCGCCCAGAAATAGAGCTCGCGGCCGTAGCCGAAGGGGTGTTCGGCATCGGGCGGGCGACCGGCACGCTTCTGGCCGTAGAGCAGCAGGACCTGATTGCCGCTGTCGACCAGCGAGTGGATCGCCTCGGTCGCCATCGAGGAGGAGCCGCTGATCGTCGCGGCGGCGAACTTGGCGACCGCGATGCCAAGGTTCGCGGCGAGCGCGCCGTAAAGCACGATGTTCTTGCGGATGTGGGTGAGCGCGGTGGTGCCATCGCTCGGTGTCTGGGAATGGGCCATGATCTTTCAACGCATGGAAAAGGCGCCGAATACAAGGAAAAACTGTCCGTCAGTCAGCCCACATCGACGCTTTGTGCGCCTCGCCACTGGCGCATGACGAGATAGGGGCCGTGCAGCGCCGCGCGTTCGTAGACCCCAAAGCCCAGTTTGGTGCCCGGATCGCCGTGCGCAGCGTCGAGCCAGGTGACCTGTTCGAGCCCGAGCCGCAGTCCCGACCGGCCCGGCCCGACCGCGCGCGCCATCGCTTCGCCGACCAGCCGCGCGACGTCGTGGCCGAGCGCGATGGAGGGCGCGTCCTGCAGGGCCGCGGCATGGGTTTCGAGCGCGCGCGCCAGAACCGGGTTGCGCACGCTTACCGTCGCCACGTGGAACCAGCCCTCGCAAGCGGCGGCGTCTAGCGTGATCGCGGCGGCGCTGGCGCAGTTGGTGAGGCATGGCCCGGTAAATCCGGCGGATCGCAGGCGGGCTGCCAGCGCGCGCGCCGGGTGGCCCTGGCCGAGATAGACCAGAGCGTCGCAAGAGGGGGCGCTGTGCGGCGCCGTCGCAGCGGCTACCACTGTATCGAGCGCTGCCGGCTCGGGTCGTTCGTCCAGCGCGGCGATGGCGGAAGGCGCAAAACCGTGCAGTGCGCCTTGTCCGGCGAACTGCCTTGCCAGCCGCTCGCCAAACGGCGTCGCATCGTGGACGACGAGCGGCGCGCGGCATTCCAGCGTGCGCAGATGCCCGGCAATAAGGGCGGCCTCCTGCGCCGGGTTGCCGGTCTGCAACTGGAACACGTGGCGGCCGCGCGCGCGATCCTCGTCGGTGCAGATGAGCGTGGGCAGGCGCAGCGCCTCGGCGAGCGGCGCGGCGACGCGCGCGTTGTCGCCCACGAACGGGCCGATGACCAGATCGACCGGCGTTTCGGCGAGCCGCCGGTAAGCGGCCTCGAGCGCATCGGCGGTGCCACCGGGAAGCCCCAGCGCATAAGCGTGCACGATCGCGACGGAGCCGCAAAGCCGTCCGGCCTCGATCAGCGATCGGGCCTCGCGCTCGATCCATCCGGCAAGATCGCCGGGGCCGCCGTCGTCGAGCCCCATCGGCCCGCCGCGATCGGCGCTATCGTTGAGAATACCGATCGTGATCGTGCCCGTCATGTTCCTGAACCCCATCGCCTGAACCCGCCGTCAGGGCGGGCGCGCGCGCCGTGCGGCGGCGCGTGTCGCGAAGGGAAAACCGTCAGCGGGCAAAAGGCTCCGGGGACCGGTCGCGGGGGCGCTGGTTACTTGCGTCCGGCGAGCACGCAGCGCATGGCATCGGCGGGCGTGGCGGGGTCCGCGAGGCGCAGGAAGCCGCTGGACACGCGCTTGAAACGCATGTTCTGCAGCTTGCCTCCGGTCATCACCACATCGTCGCCGGTGAGCAGGTAGCTGCCGCGCACGCCACCGGCCTTGTAGCTCGAGGCGTTGACGATGCTGAAGTTGTACGCGGGCATCGGCTCGCCGATGAGACCGCCCGCATCGCCCGGCTTCTCACAGGTGTAGCGGCCCAGGCTCAGCGTGTCGATCCGGCCGCCCGGAACCGGCGGCGGCGCGGGCTCGGCGACAGCGGCCTCCACCGTGCCGGGGACGAGCGCGGCGAGCGCAAGCAGGGCCGCCAGAGCGAAGGCGGGGCGAGACAGGGAGTGGACAGGTTCGAGGGTGCGGATCATGTCCCGCTCGCTAGCATCGGCGCGAGGCAATTGCCATGCCCGTCTCGCTGGTCTAAGGGGCGCAGGATTTGCAGCTGCGCCCACAGAACCAACCTCTGCACGGCGCAGGCACCAGTCAGCTCTTTCCCATCGAAGGCAGGTTTTCATGAAGATCAGCGGCGTCGACATTCGTCCCGGCAACATTCTCGAATACGAAAAAGGCATCTGGAAGGTTGCCAAGACGCAGCACACCCAGCCGGGCAAGGGCGGCGCGTACATGCAGGTCGAGATGAAGAACCTCATCGATGGCCGCAAGACCAACGTGCGTTTCCGCAGCGCCGACACGATCGAGAAGGTCCGTCTCGACACCAAGGACTTCCAGTACCTTTACGCCGAAGGCGACATGCTGGTGTTCATGGACACCGAGACCTACGAGCAGATCAACCTGCCGGCCGATCTCGTGGGCGATGCCGCAGCCTTCCTCCAGGACGGCATGGAAGTCGCGCTCGAGCTGTGGGAAGAACGCCCGATCTCGGTCCAGCTGCCCGAGCAGGTCGAAGCCACCATCGTCGAGGCCGACGCCGTCGTGAAGGGCCAGACCGCCTCGTCGAGCTACAAGCCCGCCGTGCTCGACAACGGTGTGCGCGTCATGGTTCCGCCGCACATCGAGAGCGGTACGCGCATCGTCGTCGACGTCTACGAAAAGGCTTACGTGAAGAAGGCGGATTGATCATGAGCAAGCGAATTGTCGAACGCGTGGGCGCACTGGCATCGGCTGTGACGCTGGCGCTCGCGCCGGTCGTGGCGAGTGCCGCGGCCTCGGCGGCCGTACCCGCGCCGGTCGCGGCTCCGGCGGTGGCCGGTACGCCAGCGAAGAACCCGGACACGAAGAACGTGATGCTCTATCTCGACGTGTTCTACGCCGCGCTGCACTCCGACAAGGTGGACCATACGGTCAAGCAGCGCCTGGTCGGCTGCCTGTACGACAATTCGCTGCACAAGATCACCACCGCCATGGACAACACCATCGCGCAGAACGCGGGCAAGGTCCATCTCGACAAGCCCAACGAAGTGCTCGACGTGATGGCGCTCATCTGTGGTTACAAGCCCAAGGCCGCGGCCGCCGCAGCCAAGGCTCCGGCCAAGGCCGGGCCCGGCATGAAGGGACGCTGAGCGCCCTCACCGGGTGGTGATGGCCGGTCCATTGGTATATTGATGCGCCGGTCCCGTCCGGCGGTAGGAGCAAGTAAAGGTTATGGCCGCAATTTCCGGTCTCATCCGCGTCATGGAAAAGGCCGCCCGCAAGGCTGGCGGCCGCCTTCGTCGCGATTTTGGTGAAGTCGAGCACCTTCAGGTCTCGCGCAAGGGTCCTGCGGACTTCGTCTCGAAGGCCGACCAAGCCGCCGAGCGCACGATCTGGGACGAACTGCGCGCGGCGCGCCCCGACTGGGGCTTCCTGTTCGAGGAAGGCGGCACGATCGAGGGCGATCCTACCAAGCCGCGCTTCATCGTTGATCCGCTCGACGGGACGACCAACTTCCTGCACGGCATTCCCCACTTCGCGATCTCGATCGCGGTGCAGGAACCGCGCCTTGACGGGAAGGGCTGGGGCGAAGTGACCGCCGGCCTCATCTACCAGCCGATCACCGACGAGAGCTTCTGGGCCGAAAAGAGCCGCGGCGCCTGGCTGCACGATGCGCGTCTGCGCGTGTCCTCGCGGCGCCATCTCGATGAAAGCCTGATCGCTACGGGTATTCCCTTCGCCGGGCATGGCAACGTGGCCGAATGGTCGCGTATCTATCAGTCGATCGCGCCACAAGTGGCGGGTATCCGCCGCTTCGGCTCGGCCGCGCTCGACCTCGCGTGGGTCGCGGCAGGCCGCTATGAAGGCTTCTGGGAAGCCGGTCTCAAGCCCTGGGATACCGCGGCAGGTTGTCTTCTGGTGCGCGAAGCGGGCGGTTTCGTGTCGGACTGGAAGGGCCGTTCGCTGCCCTATTGCGACGAGCAGATCCTGGCCGGCAACGACACGCTGCACTCGCGCCTCCACAAGCTCCTGGCCAACGCGCTCAAGGACTGATCGGCAGGTTCCGCGCCCGTTCGGGGGGCGGTAATGATCTGCGCTTTGGTTATCACAGTCAGCCGCTCCGGTTCGTTCCGGGGCGGCTGTCTTTTTAGTGCCATCGCCGCGCCACGGAACTTTCGCAGGCACCGGATATTGTTTCCGGCATGGCGGTGCGACGAACATGGTCTTTGGGCATGGCGGGCTGTTTGCTCGTTATGGCTGGCAAAGCGGAGGCGCAGGCGGGTCTGCCCGGCCCGGCAGATGCGCGTATCGGCGCATCGGGTGCGGCGTTCGACATGCGTGCGCTGGGGTCCGGCGCGCTTAGCGGCGCGCTGCGGGCGCGCAGCGCGCGGCTCGAACTTGGTGCGCCGCCCGAGGCGGGCGATGCGCCGATCAAGCTGCGCCTGCGCTACATGCCCCAGCCCGGCGGTCCGCGCTTCGAAATCGGCTCGATTGGTTCGCGCAAGGGGGCGATGAAGCGCCAACTCCTCCACGTCGCGCTGGACTGGAGCTTTTGAACGCTCGGAACAGCCCAGGCCTGCTCTGGCCTCTTGATGCTCCACGCAAAAAGCCACGATTGGCCCCTTGAACGCCGAGAGCGGTACGGCTAAGCGTCTCGACCTCATCTGCTGCCCCTGTGGCGGAATGGTAGACGCGAACGACTCAAAATCGTTTGTCGCAAGGCGTGCCCGTTCGAGTCGGGCCAGGGGCACCACGATCGCGCGGGCGAAGCGTCTGGCAGGGCTTGCCTTTTGGTGTCCTTCGCATAGCTTGCCTGGCCATGGGACTTCACGCATCGCTTCGTCTGGGCCTTCTTGCAGGCTCGCTTCTGGCAACCGCTTCGCCCGTCCTGGCGCAATCGCCGCAGAGTGCGGCGCTGGCCGGAGCCATTGCCGGTGACATGCCGCAGCTCATGGCGATCTACCGTGACCTCCACGCGCATCCTGAGTTGAGCGAACAGGAACACCGCACCGCCGGGATCATGGCCGAGGCTGCGCGCAAGGCGGGATTCACCGTGACCGAGGGCGTGGGAGGTACCGGCGTGGTTGCGGTGATGCGCAATGGCGAAGGTCCCACTGTGCTCATCCGCGCCGACATGGACGGCTTGCCGGTGACCGAGGAAACGGGGTTGCCCTTCGCCTCGAAGATGCGCGGTGTGTCGACCGCGGGTGTCGAGAGCGGGATCATGCACGCCTGCGGACACGATACGCACATGACCGCGTGGATTGAGACCGCGCGTCTGATGTCGGCGCGCAAGGCGGACTGGTCGGGCACGCTGGTGATGATCGGCCAGCCCGCCGAGGAAATGGGCGTGGGCGCGCGGGCGATGCTGGCTGACGGGCTCTATACACGCTTTCCCAAGCCCGACTATGCGCTGGCCTTCCACGATTCGGCCGGCATGGAGGCTGGAAAGGTCGGTGCAGCGGTGGGCTGGGCGCTGGCCAACGTCGACAGTGTCGACATCCTGGTCAAGGGGCGTGGCGGCCACGGCGCCTACCCGCACACCACCATCGACCCGATCGTGCTGGCGAGTTCTATCGTCATGAAATTGCAGACGCTGGCCAGCCGTGAAATCGATCCCAAGGACCCGGTGGTGGTCACCGTCGGCTCCTTCCACGCCGGGACCAAGCACAACGTCATTCCCAACGAGGCCAAGCTCGAACTGACCGTGCGCAGCTATTCGGATGCCACGCGCAAGCAGCTGCTCGACGGTATTGCGCGGATCGCGCGCGGCGAAGCGCTTGCCTCGGGCGTGGCCGAGGCAGACCTGCCGGTGGTCACGGTCGATCCGCACAACACCCGCGCGACGTGGAATTCGCCGGAATTCACCCAGGCGACGGTTGATCGCCTCCAGGGTCAGATGGGCGAGGGGGCGGTTTCGGTCCTGCCGTCGGTCATGGGAGGCGAGGATTTCGGAGAGTTCCGCCGGGCGGACGAAAACCACATCCAGTCGATCATCTTCTGGGTCGGCGGAGTGCCCGAAAAGGCCTGGGCGGCGGCGCAGGCGGGCGGTCCGCCGCTGCCTTCGCTCCACAGCGCGCTATGGGCGCCCGAGGCCGACAAGGTCATCGCATCGGGCGCGCAGACGCTGACGCTGACCGCGCTCGACATTCTCAAGCGCTGACATCGGAACGGCGGCCGAATTCCCGATCCCTTGCGAAGGGACGCTAGGTTCAGTGCGAGGACGGCGCCGGGGGCTGGCTCGCGCCGTTGGCGTTCAGCGTCTGCACGTCCGCTGCGGACAGGACGACCTGCGGCAGCCCTGCGGTTTGCATCTCGCCCATATTTTCCTTTAGCGCCAGCCACTGTTCGAGCGTCATGCCGGGCGGCAGCGAGGTAGGCAGCGCGTAGGGGCTGAGGCCCGGAGGCAGGGTCGAGCCCATCTCGTAGCCAGCGCCCGCGCTTTGGGCATAGCCGTAGTTTGCGCTGGCGGCCGAGGGACCCTCATCGGGGCCGAAGCTGCCAGGTGTCTCGTTGGTGCGGTTGACGATGCTGTTGGCGCTTTCGCCGTGCACGGCGCGGCTGATGGCGTCCGGGCGCGCGGTCGTGCTGGCCTGCGCGATCGCCGCGCCGCCGCCAACGTCCGGCGTGCGCTCGTCGTCGGCGAACATGGCCAGCCCCGCCGTCACGGCCAGGGTCACGACGGCGAAGTGCATGGACATCGTCTTGAGCGAGATCCCGGCGCGGGCTCCCTGGCGCTTATGAATGCGTGACATGGCCATAGGCCCTAGCCGAAAAGGCGTATCGGCGTGGTGTGCGGGTTTGGTTAGCAAAGGATTGCATTCGCGCTATGGCGGATTGCCTTGTGGTGTCGGCCCAAGAGGGTCTGCGTGTAAAGCGCGCCGACATTGCACGGTCGGTCCGAGCCCCGGACCGCGCGGCTGCGCGACGGATCGGCCGCGGAAAAGTGCCGATTGGCAAAGAATTGTCCGCGCATATGTGTTAGCTTTACCGACAGTTTACGCCTTTGCCCTAGTCAGGGCAGGGAAGAGTTAATGGACAAGAGGGTGGCGAGCGCGGACGATGGTTCGTCTTTTCAAACATTACATATCCTACGCCGTGATCCTGCTTTGCGCCGTTGATTTCGTGCTGTTGATCCTGGCGAACGAAGCGTCCTGGCGGCTGCGCGCGGCGCAGATCGGCATGGCGGCGGGCAGTGTGCTCGATCGCGTGGGGGCGCATGGGGCCTTTGCGGTGATCATGCTGCTCGCGATGGTGGCGGTCGGCGTCTACGGCTCGGATGCGCTGCGTTCGATGCGCTTTGCCGGGGCGCGGCTGCTGGTTGCGATTTCGCTTGGCATCATCGCGCTCTCGTTCGTGGATTTCGTGGTCCAGGGGTCGCACTTCTGGCGCTCGACGCTGGCCTATTCGATGGCCATCGCGATCGTCCTCCTGATGTTCAACCGCCTGGTGTTCCACGCGGTGTTCGGTTCGGCCGCGTTTCGCCACCGGGTGCTGGTGCTCGGCACGGGTGAGCGCGCCGAGCGCGTACGCGAGCTGGGCGAGCGTCCCGAAAGTGGCTTTACCGTCACTGGCTTTGTCAACATGAACGATGCCGAGTCGCGCATTGCCGGTGCGGTCCCGCGTGCCGAGATCGACAACCTCACCCGCTACGTCGAGACACTGGGCATCAGCGAAGTCGTTGTGGCGCTGCAGGAACGGCGCAACGCGCTGCCGCTCAAGGATCTGCTGCGGATCAAGACCGCCGGTGTTCACGTCAATGAATTTTCCAGCTTCATCGAGCGCGAGACCGGGCGGATCGACCTGGCCTCGGTCAACCCGAGCTGGCTGATCTTCTCCGACGGCTTTTCGTCCGGACGCGCCATCTCGAGCGCGGCCAAGCGTGTGTTCGACATCTGCGCCAGTTCGCTGGTGCTGGTCGTGACCGGGCCGGTGATCGTGCTCTTCGCGCTGCTGGTCCGGCTCGACAGCAAGGGGCCTGCGTTCTACCGCCAGTCGCGCGTGGGTCTGTTCGGCGTGCCCTTCGATGTCATCAAGCTGCGCTCGATGCGCACCGATGCCGAAGCGGGCGGCGCGCAGTGGGCCTCCAAGGACGATCCACGCGTAACCCGCATCGGCAAGTTCATCCGCAAGGTCCGGATCGACGAACTGCCCCAGGCCTGGACCGTGCTCAAGGGCGAGATGAGCTTTGTTGGCCCACGTCCCGAGCGGCCCGAATTCGTCGCCGATCTCGAGGAACACATTCCTTTTTATGCTGAGCGCCACATGGTCAAACCGGGCATCACCGGCTGGGCGCAGATCAATTATCCTTATGGCGCCTCGGTCGAGGATTCGCGCAACAAGCTCGAATACGATCTCTATTACGCCAAGAACTACACCCCCTTCCTCGACCTGCTGATCCTGCTCCAGACCCTTCGCGTGGTGATCTGGAGCGAGGGGGCGCGATGATCGAGGCGGGTTTCCTCGATTTGTGGACGACGGTTGGCGTC
The DNA here is from genome assembly GCF_022832435.1 of Novosphingobium organovorum. GTDB lineage: Bacteria > Pseudomonadota > Alphaproteobacteria > Sphingomonadales > Sphingomonadaceae > Novosphingobium > Novosphingobium organovorum. The sequence continues at coordinate 41,357 of NZ_JALHLF010000006.1, forward strand.
GCCTTCGACCTGACCGGCGCGATCGCCGCGGCTTCGGCCGGGCTGTGGCTCTGGCCGCGCCGCGCGCGGCTCGGGCGTACCGGTGCGATGGTGCTCGCGGCGCTTTTCGTGACTTCGTGCTGGAGCCTGACGCTCGCCGCCGCCGCCACCGGGACCCTGCCGCCGATCGTCGCCTCGTTGTTCGAGAGTGCGCGCAATCTGGCCTGGCTGGTCGTCGTGCTGCGGCTGTTCAGCGGCGACGGGCGCGATACGACGCTGGCGCCGATCCGCCCGGTGATCATCGCGCTGTGCTTCGTGGAGATGCTTCACCTTTGCATCGACTACGGCCTGCTCAACGTCGCGCTGCCGATTTCGGCGCAGCGTGTCGCGTTCGAGTTCAACGTGATGTTCCGCCTGCTGGTCACGGTGGGCGGGCTGGTGCTCGTGCACAACCTCTACGCGGGCTGTTCGCACGAGGCGCGGTCCGGACTGCGCTGGCCAACGATCGGCCTTGCGGTGCTCTGGGCCTTCGATCTCAACCTTTACACGATTTCCTACCTGGCCGGGGGCTGGCCCACGGAGATCGCGGCCTTTCGCGGACTGGCGACGCTGTTCCTGGCACTGTTCATCGGTCTTGCCGCGGCTGGAAACCGGGACGAACTGCGCATTCGCCCCTCGCGCGCGGTGACCTTTCAGACCTTTTCGCTGCTGGTGATCGGCGCCTATCTGGTGGGCATGGTCGCGGTGGCGCAGTGGCTGTCCTATGCGGGTGGCAACTTTGCCCGGCTGATCGAGCTGGCGTTCCTGACGCTGGCAAGCGCGATCGCCTTCGTCGTGCTGCCCTCGCGCCGCTTGCGCAGCTGGCTCAAGGTGACGCTGGCCAAGCACTTCTTCCAGCACCGCTACGATTATCGCGAGGAATGGCTGCGCTTTACCCGCACCATCGGCAGCGGCGGCGAGGAGGCCGCGCCGCTTGGCGAGCGGGTGGTCAAGTCGATCGCGGATCTGTTCGAAAGCCCGGCCGGCCTGCTGCTCACCCCCAGCGACCAGGGCGAGATGACGCTGGCCGCGCGCTGGAACTGGGCCGAGATCGAGGTTCCGGCCATCGCCATGTCGATGCAGAGCCAATCGCACCTCGAACGCACCGGCTTCATCGTCGATCTCGACGCGATCCGCGACGCCGGGATCGACGGCGAGGGCACCCCGCAGCTCGATACGCCCCCCTGGTTGCTCGGTGACACGCGCGCCTGGGCGGTGATCCCCTTGGTGCACTACGAGCGGCTGGTCGGCACCGTGGTGCTGGCGCGCCCCCAGTTCGTGCGCAAGTTCGATTGGGAGGACTTCGACCTGCTGCGCGTGATCGGCCAGCAGGTGGCGAGCTATCTGGCCGAAAACGCGAGCCAGATCGCGCTTGCCGAAGCCAACCGGTTCGACGATTTCCATCGCCGTATCGCCTTCGTGATGCACGACATTAAGAACCTGGCGAGCCAGTTCAGCCTGCTCGCCCGCAACGCCGAGCTTCACGCCGACAAGCCGGCCTTTCGTGCCGACATGCTGGTGACGTTGCGCAATTCCTCGGAAAAGCTCAACGCGCTGATCGCCCGCCTCGGGCGCTACGGCACCGGGGCGGTGGACAAGCTGGATATCGTCAGCACGCGCGAGGTGCTGGGCGCGATCGCGGCCAGATACCGCGACAGCCGCCAGTTCGTTCTCGTCGAATCGCCCGATCTCGACATTACCGCCAACCGCCATTCGCTCGAGCAGGTGCTGGTCCATCTCGTCCAGAACGGCCTCGATGCGAGCGAGCCGCATAGTCCGGTGTTCCTTTCGGTGGTCGCCGACGGGCTGCATGCGCGCTTCGAGGTCCTCGATTCGGGCTGCGGCATGTCTGCCGAGTTCGTCCGCAACGGACTGTTCAAACCTTTCGTGTCAACCAAGAGCGGAGGATTTGGCATCGGGGCCTTCGAGGCGCGCGAACTTGTGCGCGCGATGCGCGGGCGGCTCGACGTGGAATCGCGCGAAGGGCTGGGGTCGCGCTTCGTCGTGCGCATTCCGCTCAGCGAAGCCACCAACCTTTACCATAACCTCACGAAGAATGACCAGAAAGTAGCCTGATGCCGCAAGATCACGCCAAGTCCTTGCCCAAACTTCTGATCGTCGAGGACGATCCGGGCCTGCAGGCGCAGCTCAAGTGGGCCTATGAGGATTTCGAGGTGCTTGTCGCGGGCGACCGGCCGAGCGCGATCGCGCTGCTGCGCGCCGAGACGCCCGATGTGGTCACGCTCGACCTTGGCCTGCCACCCGACCCGGACGGGACGAGCGAGGGGTTCGCGGTGCTCGACGAAATCATGGCGCTCAAGCCCGACACCAAGGTGATCGTGGCGAGCGGGCACGGCGCGCGCGAGAGCGCGCTTAACGCGATCGCGCAAGGGGCCTACGATTTCTACCAGAAGCCGGTGGACATCGATTCGCTGGGCCTGATCGTGCGCCGCGCGCTCCAGCTCCACCGGCTGGAGGAAGAGAACCGCCGTCTCGCCGCCAAGGTCGAGAAAGACGACAAGGTGCTGGGGCGGATGATCACCGCCGCGCCCGAGATGCTCAAGGTCGCGCGCACGATCGAACGTGTGGCCAACACCAAGGTTTCGGTCATGCTGCTGGGCGCGAGCGGGACCGGCAAGGAGCTGCTCGCGCGCGGGCTCCACGACGCGAGCGATCGCGCGCGCGGCCAATTCGTCGCGATCAACTGTGCCGCGATCCCGGAAAACCTGCTCGAAAGCGAACTGTTCGGGCACGAGAAGGGGGCTTTCACTGGCGCGGTCAAGACCACGCCGGGCAAGATCGAGCAGGCGGGCGGGGGCACGCTGTTCCTCGACGAAGTGGGCGACATTCCGCTCCAGCTCCAGGTCAAGCTGCTGCGTTTCCTGCAGGAGCGCGTGATCGAACGCGTCGGCTCGCGCGAATCGATCGCGGTCGATACGCGCATCGTGTGCGCCACGCACCAGGACCTGGAAGCGATGATCGCCGAGGGGCGCTTTCGCGAGGATCTCTATTACCGTCTCGCCGAGATCGTCGTGCGCATTCCCAGCCTCGCGGAGCGGCCGGGTGATGCCACGCTGCTCGCCAAGACCTTCCTGGCGCGCTACGCGGCGGAAATGAACCCACGCGTGCGTGGCTTCGCGGCCGATGCGCTGGCCGCGATCGATGCCTGGTCCTGGCCGGGCAATGTGCGCGAGCTGGAGAACCGGGTGAAGCGCGCGGTCATCATGGCCGACGAGAAGCTGGTCTCGGCGACCGATCTCGATCTGGCCGATCCCGACGAGCAGGTGATCAATGCGCTCAACCTCAAGACCGCGCGCGAAGCGGCGGATCGCAAGGTGATCCGCCATGCGCTCGCGCGCAGCGAAGGCAATATTTCGAGCACCGCCAAGATGCTCGGGATAAGCCGCCCCACGCTCTATGACCTGCTCAAGCAGTACGACCTGCAATCCTGACGGTGCCCGCCCCGGGGCCTGCGCTGGTGGAAGGACCGGAACTGGCGGAGAGGGCAGGGGGCGCCGGTTCGCGTTTCGCGGAGGGGCTGGGCTGGTGCTGGCGGCCGGTTTGGCGCTGGGCGCTTCACCGCTCGCGGTTCGGTCCGGTCACGGGCAGGAGGACGCCGCTCCGGCGGGCCTGATTGCCAGGGCGCGCGCCGCGCTGGCGAAGGGCGATGGCATCGCGGCCGAGATGCGCCTGCGCGCCGCGCTCGACAAGGGCGCCGCACGGCGCGACATCGCGGCCTGGATGGGCGAGGCCTATCTCGACCAGGGCGACACGCAAAGCGCCCGCGACTGGCTTGGGCAGGGGCGCTTTTCCCGCGACACGGCGGCGCTGGGCTGGCGCGCAATGGCGCGCGTGGAATGGACCGAGGGCGATCTGGCAGCGGCGGGCCGGGCCTTCGACAAGGCTCTGGCGATCACTCCTGACGACCCCGAGCTGTGGGTTGATATTGGCCGCCTGCGCTACGCGGGCGGGCAGCACACGCTGGCCATCGCGGCGGCCGATCACGCGCTGGCGCTCGATGCACACGATGTTCCGGCGCTCACGTTCAAGGGCGAGCTGGTGCGCGATCGCTACGGGCTGGTCGGGGCGCTGGCCTGGTTCGAGCAGGCGATCCTGATCCGCAAGGACGATGTGCCCACGCTGCTGCAATACGCCGCGACACTGGGCGAACTCGACCGGGCGAGCGAGGCGGTGACGGTGACCCGCCGGGTGCTCGAACTCGATCCCGGGAACGCCCAGGCTTACTATATTCAGGCGGTAATTGCCGCGCGGGCGGGAAATTTCGAGCTGGCGCGCCGTCTGCTCGACCGGGCCGGGGACCGGATCACGGATCGCGCGGGCGGGCTCTTGATGCGCGGTATCGTCGAACTGGCGGCAGGCAACCCGGCGACGGCGGGTGAGGCGTTGGAGGCCCTGCTGCGGATGCGGCCCGACAACGGGCGGGCCAAGGACCTGCTGGCGCGCGCGATCTATCTTTCGGGGCAATACCGCTATGCGACGCTGCGCTTTGCCGGGGATGTGGCGCGCGGCGATGCCTCGCCCTATCTGCTGACCGTTCTGGCGCGCTGCCACGAAGCGCTGGGTGAGCGCATGGCCGCGGGCGAACGGCTCGACGCGGCGGCGCGTCCGCGTGCGGGAGTGCTGCATCTGGTGGGCGCGCAAACGCCGATTGGGCAGCTGCTCGCGCGTGGTCAGGATGCGGCGGCGGCGCAGTTGGCCGAGAGCGCGCTGCGGGCCGATCCGGGAAACTATGCCAGCCTTGCGCGCGCAGGAGACGTGCAACTGGCGCTGGGTCATCCGCGCGATGCGGCCGAGCGCTACGCGCGCGCGGCCGCGATCCGTATGCCGCCCAGCCTCTTTCTGCGGCGTTATCAGGCTCTCGTCGCGGCAGGAGAAATTTCGGCCGCGCGCGATCTGGTGGAGGGCACGCTGCAGCAGAACCCGACCAGCCGCGTAACCCTGCGCGCGGCGGCGGCGCTGGCCATCGCGGGCGGCGACTATCGGCGTGCCGAGGCGATTCTTGCCTGGCTGCGTGACACCGGAGCGCAGCGCGACGTACAAGTGCTCTCCAACCTCGCGCTGGTCGAGGCCGGGCTGGGCGATCCGCAAAGCGCGCAGATCACCGCGATGCAAGCCTACCGCCTCCAGCGTGCGAGCCCCGAGGCGACGCAGGCCCTGGCCTTCGCCGAAGCGGCCCTGGGGCGCCATCGCGGCGATGCGCAGGCGCTCTTCGACAAGGCGGCGGCCATGGCCGGCCCCACCGCGCTGATCGCGCAGGGCCGCGCGATACTGGCCGAGGAGTCGCGTTTCCGCTGAGTTCCGGCCAGCTATGTTCCGGAGGTGGCGTTCACGCGCCGCGCGGCTGGTAGGTCTGGTCGATACCCGGAAAGCTGCGGGCGCGCACTTCGGCGGCGAACGTTTCGGCGGCCTCGCTGATCGTCGTGGCCATATCGGCGTAGCGCTTGACGAAGCGGGGAACCCGCTCGAACAGGCCGCACATGTCTTCGGTCACGAGAACCTGGCCATCGCAGCGCGCCGAACCGCCGATGCCGATGCTGGGGCAGGCGATCGCCTCGCTCGCGGCCACCGCGATCGGTTCGACCACGCCCTCGATCACGATGGCAAAGGCACCCGCGGCATCGAGCGCGCGCGCATCGGCGACGATCTTGTCGGCTTCGGCGGCCGAACGCCCACGCGCGTTGTAGCCGCCCAGTACGTTGACCGCCTGCGGGGTCAGTCCGATATGGCCCATCACCGGAATGCCGCGCTGGCTGAGGAAGGCGACGGTTTCGGCCATCGCCGCCCCGCCCTCGAGCTTGACCGCCGCGCAGCCCGTCTCCTTGAGCAGGCGCGCGGCGTTTTCGAACGCCTGGGCAGGCGATTGCTCGTAGGTGCCGAACGGCATGTCGACGACGACCGCGGCGTGATAGCTGCCGCGCACCACCGCGGCGCCGTGGTTGATCATCATTTCCATCGTCACCGGCACGCTGGAGGACAGGCCGTAAATGACCTGACCCAGGCTGTCGCCCACCAGCAGCATGTCGCAATGCGCGTCGAGCAACTGGGCCTGGCGCGCGGTATAGGCGGTGAGCATGACGATCGGTTCGGCAGTGACGCCGTCCTGCTTGCGGCGCCGGATGGCCGGAATGGTCAGCCGCTTCATCGGCGCAGGCGTGGGATGGGCGCGGCTGGTGGCGGTGTCGAGCTGGAAGGTCGTGGACATGAGCGCGCTTCTAGCGCTCCGCGCGCTTGCGGGCAAACCTTGCTGGATGGCCCCTGTGGCGGGGCGGGAAATCAGGAAATCGGGGAAACCCGCGCGCAAGCGGCCTGAGAGTGAGGCATTTTTCTTGCTTACCCCTTGCCAATAATTTCGGGATGGTTAGCGTCGCGCCATCAAGGAAATCGGGGATCCACGCATGTTTGGACGGGTAAAGCCGCTTGATGCCATTTTGGCGACAGCGGAAAAGAAATCTCTACATCGCTCGCTGGGGGCCTTCCAGCTCACCATGCTCGGCATCGGCGCCGTCATCGGCACCGGTATCTTCGTGCTGACCGCCGAAGCGGCGCAGAAGGCCGGACCGGGGATGATGCTCTCCTTCGTCATCGCCGGCTTCGTCTGCGCGGTCGCGGCGCTGTGCTACGCCGAAATGTCGGCCATGGTGCCGGTTTCGGGTTCGGCCTATACCTATAGCTATGCGGTGATGGGCGAAGTCGTGGCCTGGATGGTGGGCTGGGCGCTCATTCTGGAATACGCGATCGCCGCGGGCGCGGTGTCGGTGGGCTGGTCGGGCTATTTCGTGGGCTGGTTGCACACCAGTTTCGCGATCGACGTGCCCAAGGAGCTTGTCCGTGGTCCGTTCGACGGCGGCATGATCAACCTTCCCGCGATGCTCATCGCGATGGTGGTCACCGCGCTGCTGGTCAAGGGCACCAAGGAAAGCGCGACGGTCAACGCGGTGCTGGTGGGCATCAAGATCCTCGCGCTCACGCTGTTCATCGCGCTGACCATTCCGGTCATCAAGACCGGCCAGTTCGAACCGTTCGCGCCGATGGGCTTTGCCGGTATTTCGGCCGCCGCCGCTTCGATTTTCTTTGCCTACGTCGGTTTCGACGCGGTTTCGACCGCGGCCGAGGAAACCCGCAATCCCCAGCGCAACATGCCGATCGGCCTGATCGGCAGCCTCGCGATCTGCACCATCTTCTACATGCTGGTCGCTGCCGGCGTGATCGGCACCGTTGGCGCGCAGCCCGTGACCGGTGCGGCCGGTGAGGCGCTGTCGCCCGGAACCCCGGCGCTGGCGCACGCCTGCTCGGCGATCCACGACAACGCCGTGGTCTGCTCGAAGGAAGCGCTCGCCTGGACGCTCAAGCAGGTTGGCTATCCCTTCGTCGGCTGGCTGATCGGTGCGGCCGCGATCCTCGCGCTGCCCTCGGTCATCCTGATGATGATGTTCGGCCAGACCCGCATCTTCTTCGTGATGAGCCGCGATGGCCTGCTGCCCGAGTTCTTCTCGCGCGTGCACCCCCGCTTTCACACGCCGCACGTCATCACCATCCTGACCGGCGTCTTCGTGACGCTGTTCGCCGCGTTCTTCCCGGTCGGTCTGCTGGCCGACGTGTCGAACTCGGGTACGCTGTTCGCCTTCGCGGCGGTGTCGATCGCGGTGCTCGTGCTGCGTCGGACCGATCCCACGCGCGCGCGTCCGTTCCGCACCCCGGTGGTCACCTTCACGGCGCCGCTTGCGATCCTGGGCTGCATCTACCTGTTCTTCAGCCTGTCGTTCGAGACGATCGCCCTGTTCTTCGGCTGGGCGGCGCTGGGGCTCATCGTGTACTACGCCTACAGCCGTTCGCGCAGCCACGTGGGCCGCGGCCTGGTCGAAGTCCATGAGGGGGACCGCGACACGCCGCCCCAGCCGGTCCCGCCGATCGAGTGAGGCGCGGCTTGCCGGACGAGAAAAGGGGGCCTTTCGGCCCCCTTTTTTGTGCGTGCGTTCTGGTGCCTGGCGGAATGTCCCCGGTAACTCCACGCCGTTTCCATGGCCTGTGAACAGATTTGTCCACAGGCCATGTGGAATGTCCGGGGTTCGTCAGGCCGGGATCGCGCCGAATTTTCCGGCCTCGTAATCGCGGATCGCGTCCATGATCTCTTCGCGCGTGTTCATGACGAAGGGCCCGTGGGCGACGGTGGGCTCGCCGATGGGGTCGGCATGGCCATAGAGCAGCGTGACGGGCTCGCTCGCCGCGATGTCCACGCTGTCGCCCCCCTGGTCGAGCTCGATCAGGTGCGCCTCGCGCACGGGCGTGCCCGCGACACTCGGATTGCCCGCGACGACGTAGAGGAACACCGTGCGTCCCCTTGGGGCTGGCAGCGTGAGCTGCGCGCCCGCATCAAGCGTCACGGTCATCATTGCGACCCCTGTGAGCGAGTGGAACGGCCCCTCGTCGCCGCCGAAGGTGCCCGAAATGAGATTGACCGTCCCGCCGGGCACCGCGATCGCCGGGATGTCTTCGCGCTGCAGGCCGGTATAGGCGGGCGCTGTGAACTTGAGGCGCGCGGGCAGATTGACCCACAGCTGGAGGATCTCGAGCGGACCACCCGTCTGCTTGAAGCTGGCGGGCGAGATTTCGGCGTGGACGAGCCCCGAACCGGCGGTCATCCATTGAATCCCGCCTTCCCCGATCACGCTTTCATGGCCGCCGCTGTCGCGGTGGGCCATTTCGCCCTTGAGGATGAAGCTTACCGTTTCGAACCCACGATGGGGGTGTGGGCCAAAGGGAAGGCCGCGGTTGTGCGGGGGATAGACCTGGGGCCCATGGTGGTTGAGGAAAAGAAACGGATCGAGCTGCGGCAGCGCGGGGTTGGGCAGGGGGCGCCGCGTGGTCAGATCGGCGATGTCATCGCGAAGAGCACGGTGTTGGCGCAGGACGTGGCGCATGATGGCTTCCTTTGAAACGGCGAAATGCACCGACAGGGCGCGATCGCTTTTGCCGTAATTTAACCGGAAAGGGGGTGTAGTACGAGGGCATGAGGGTGCGTCGCTATCGTTTTGCAAGGACGTGAGAAATGGCGTTCATCAAGGCCCTGTTTCCCGGTTTTATCCTGACCTGGCTGGTGGCGGGCGTGCTTGGCTCGCAAGGCGTGCGGGGAGGGATACTCCAGCTGCACGAAGCTACGATCGACACCCATCCGTTCTTCTGGTCCTGGCCGTTGTTCCTGCTGGGCACGGGGCTGGCGTGGGCGATGTTCGCGCTGACCTCCGAGCGGTGATGCGACAAACGCGTCGCCGTGCGCTCAGGGCCGGGTGAGGCCTGCAGCGTCGGCCGGGGTGGCAACAGGCCGGTCGCGCTCGCGGCGCTCGGAATAGCGATCGACGAGCTGGTCGGCGTGCGGGCGAACCAGCACGGTAAAGCGCACCAGTTCCTCCATCACGTCGACGATGCGATCGTAATAGGACGATGGCTTCATCCGCCCGGCCTCGTCGAATTCCTCGTAGGCCTTGGCGACGCTCGACTGGTTGGGGATGGTGACCATCCGCATCCAGCGCCCCAGGATGCGCAAGGTGTTGACCGAGTTGAACGATTGCGACCCGGCCGAAACCTGCATGACGGCCAGCGTGCGCCCTTGCGTGGGGCGAAGGCCCTTGTAAGCGAGCGGCAGGTGGTCGACCTGGGTCTTCATGATGCCGGTGATCTGGCCGTGCCGCTCGGGGCTGCACCAGACCTGCCCTTCGGACCACAGCGCGTGTTCGCGCAGTTCGTGAACGGCGGGGTGGTCGTCGCTGGCCACCTGATCGGGCAAGGGCAGGTCGCTGGGATCGAAGATGCGGGTTTCGCAGCCCATGAGCTGGAGCAGCCGGGCGCACTCCTCGACCACGAGACGCGAATAGGAGCGTTCGCGCAACGAACCGTAAAGCAGCAGGATGCGCGGCGCGGGGGCGAGCGGACCGAGCCCGGTAGCCGGACGTTCGTGCAGATAGCGCGGGTCCAGCGCGGGAAAGTGATTCGCATCGCTGACCGCGCGCAGGCGGGAAAATTCGCGTTCGCTCAACAGCCTGTCTCCGGGCGCGCTCAGGATGAGCGGCCGTGCCGCGCTAGCACGCGCGGGAGCGCTACGTAAATGTCTGATGATGGATCAGGGGAGAGGCGCTTTCTGGCGCCGGAAATGGTGACCCCTACGGGACTCGAACCCGTGTTTCAGCCGTGAAAGGGCCGCGTCCTAGACCGCTAGACGAAGGGGCCAAAAGCCATTTTCAACGAACTTTTCGAAACACCGCCTCGCGAACGAGAGATGGTGACCCCTACGGGACTCGAACCCGTGTTTCAGCCGTGAGAGGGCCGCGTCCTAGACCGCTAGACGAAGGGGCCGAAAAGCCATTTTTCTGCCTGCCAGGCGCCGCACCGGATGGTGACCCCTACGGGACTCGAACCCGTGTTTCAGCCGTGAAAGGGCCGCGTCCTAGACCGCTAGACGAAGGGGCCAAAAGCCATTTTCAACGAACTTTTCGAAACACCGCCTCGCGAACGAGAGATGGTGACCCCTACGGGACTCGAACCCGTGTTTCAGCCGTGAGAGGGCCGCGTCCTAGACCGCTAGACGAAGGGGCCGAAAAGCCATTTTTCTGCCTGCCAGGCGCCGCACCGGATGGTGACCCCTACGGGACTCGAACCCGTGTTTCAGCCGTGAAAGGGCCGCGTCCTAGACCGCTAGACGAAGGGGCCATTCCGAGCTGCGCCGGAGGCAGGACCGGCCCTCTAGCGGGGGTGCGGTGGGGGGTCAAGCCCCGGCTTGAAGAAAAATGACATTGCCAGGTCACAAGGGGGGACGGATCACGTCAAAACCCTCGCGAAAACCCGCTTTTTGTGGATTTTCAGTCGGCGAAAGCGGCGTCCTCGAGGTGCAGTTCGGCTTGCGGACGCGCACCCCAGTCGTCGATCTTGGTGCGCCCGGCCAGCCACAGGCGGCGGCCCTGGCTGGCGTGGAGCAGCGCCTGGCCAAGATCGGTCTCGGCGCTGCGGAAGGCCATGGCCTTGAACCGCCCGCCATCCTGCCCACCCACGATCAGGCGGACATGATCGGTGCCTACCACATCGGCCTTGAGAACGCGCACCGGCCCTACCGCGACGCGCGGCCCCGGCCAGCCCATGCCGTAGGGCCCGGCGCCTTCGAGCGTCTCGACGAGTGAGGGGGTGAGCCCGGCCGGTGCCAGGGCAAGGTCGAGCCGGATCGTCTGGCTGGCGCCCGCGCGCGCGACGTCGGCGGCGAGGCGCTCGTCGAGCCAGTCGGCCAGCGTATCGAGCTTGTCGGGCGCGATGGTGAGGCCGCAGGCCATCGCGTGCCCACCGCCCGCGACGAGCAGCCCGGCTTCGCGCGCGGCGATGATTGCAGCGCCCAGGTCCACCCCCGCGATCGAGCGGCCAGAGCCCTTGCCATGGCCCGCCTCGTCGGCCTCAAGCGCGATGACCAGCGCGGGCTTGCCGGTCTTCTCCTTGATCCGACCGGCGACGATGCCGATGACGCCGGGATGCCAGCCGGCCCCCGCGAGCACCAGCACCGAGCGGTTGTCCTGCCGCGCGAGCTGTTCCTCGGCGGCTTCCTGCACGGCCTGTTCGATCGCGCGGCGCTCGTCGTTGAGGCGCGAAAGCTGGGCGGCGATGGCCTCGGCCTCGGCCGGGTCGGTGGTGGTGAGCAGGCGCACGCCGAGGGTCGATTCGCCCACGCGTCCACCCGCGTTGATCCTGGGGCCAAGCGCGAAGCCGAGGTCCGAGCAGGTCGGCGCGCGGCTGAGGCGGCTCGCATCGATCAGCGCGGCCATGCCGATGTGCTCGCGCCGGGCCATGACCTTGAGCCCCTGTGCGACAAGCGCGCGGTTGAGCCCGTGGAGCGAAGCAACGTCGGCCACCGTGCCCAGCGCGACGAGATCGAGCAGGCCCCTGAGGTCGGGCTCGGGGCGGGTCCTGAAATAGCCGCGCTGGCGCAAGGTGCGGTTGGTGGCAATGGCCAGCAGGAAGGCGACGCCGACGGCGGCGAGGTTGCCGTGCGCGGCCGCGGTGTCGCTTTCGTCGAGCCGGTTGGGGTTGACCAGCGCGGTCGCCCAGGGAAGCTGGGGCGCGCACTTGTGATGGTCGACGACGACCACGTCGACCCCGGCCTCGCGCGCCATGTCGAGTGCTTCGTAGGCCATCGCTCCGCAGTCGACGGTGACGATGAGGCTGGACCCTTCCTTTGCCAACCGCACCAGCGCCTCGCCGGATGGGCCGTAACCTTCGAGCAGACGGTCGGGAATGTAGTACCGCGCCGAGACGCCCAGACTGCGCAGGAGCAGGATCAGCAGGGCCGCGCTGGTCGCGCCATCGACGTCGTAGTCGCCGTAGACGGTGATCGATTCGCCGGTCTCGACCGCGCGGGCGAGCCGCTCGGCGGCGCGGTCCATGTCCTGGAAGGCCGATGGATCGGGCAGGAACGTGGCGAGTTTGGGGCTGCGGTGGCGTTCCAGATCCTCACGCGCAACCCCGCGCGAGAGCAGCAGCTGGGTGACGATGTCGTCTTCCAGCCCGCCGGGACCGTCCGCGCTGCCTTGCCCAAAGCCCCCTTGCGAGATGTCCATGTTGCCGCCGCGCCAGAGCCAGGACTTGCCGGTCAGCGAGCGTTCGATGCCGAATACGGTTGCGGATCGCGATGCCATGGCGCAGCGGTTAGACTACCTGCGGCGCCACGGAAAGGGGCCGCGCGGGCGCGATGGCAGGAGGTGTGACGTACATGGGCTATCTCGCGATCATCTGGCACAGCCGCACCGGTGCGTCGCGCGCGCTGGCCGAGGCGGTCGAGACGGGGGCGATCGAGGCGGATGCGAGCGACGCGGGGGCGGGCGAACAGGGGCAGGGCGAGGCTGGCTCTCGCGCAACCGCGGTGCGCCGAATCGCGGCGGAGCAGGTGGAGCCGGGGGATCTGCTTGGTGCGCAGGGGTACGTTTTCGTCGCGCCGGAAAACCTGGGCACGCTCAGTGGGGTGATGAAGGACATGTTCGATCGCACCTACTACCCGCTGCTTGGCCAGATCGAGGGACGTCCCTATGCCAGCGTGATCGCGGCAGGGTCGGACGGCACGGGCGCAGCGGGGCAAGTCGATCGGATCGTCACCGGATGGCGGCTTCGCCGTGTCGCCGAGAGGATGATCGTGGTGACCGGCGCACAGACTGCCGCCGAGATTGCGGCACCCAAGCGGCTTGATCGCGCGGTACTCGATGAGGCCGCTGCATTGGGCAGGGCGATGGCCGAAGGGCTCGCGCTGGGCATCTTTTGATCCTGTGACGGGGAAAGGTGACGCGAAGGACTCGACGAACACTATTTAATTGTGCCTAGTTGCTGGTCAGCGCATCGGCAGTCATGAGCGGGAAATAGCAAGACGTGACGCAGTCCAGTCCACTTCATGACCTCACGGCAGACGATCAGGCCTTTTCGTTCGTCTTCGCCAGTGGTGCGCGCCCCGATCAGGCGGGCCTTGCCGCGCTGTTCGATGGCACCGGCCTGGAGGGCTTGCCCGCTAGCCTCAGCCATGTGCCAGGCGAAGCGGAAGGGTGGGTCGAGATACTGGCCAGCGGGCTGACGTTCGACGTGCGCGGCTTGAGCCCGGCCAGCGGGACCGCTTGTATCGTGCCCCGGCATGACTACGGGTTCGCGCCGGGCACTGTAGCGCAGGCGCTTGGCGGCCGTGGCGGGGCCATCAGCCTCGGGCCTGCGGGCCATATCGCCGCAGGCGCCGCGCTGGCGCCGGTGATTCGCACGATGGCTGGTCTCGCTGCTAATCTTGCCGCGCGCCTGCCGGTCTGCGCGGTGCTATGGCCCCCGGCACGCAGCGCGATGGAACCGGGTTATTTCGTGCGCATCGTCCTCAACTGGCTGGCCGGAGGCGCGTTCCCGGCGCTTGGCCTGACCGCGCTCGAGGCGGCGCCTGACGGCAGCGTGGCCAGTCTCGGGCTGGCTTTTTTCACCGGGGTCGAAATGCAGCTTGAAGCGGGCCCCGATCGGGACGCTGCGGCTGATTTCAAGCTGGCGATCCGCGTCGTCGACTATCTCGTCACGAACGGGGTTCCGGCCGGTGATGCGCAAATCCAGGTCGATAATCACGCGCTCGTGCTTGAGCGTTCTCGCCAGGGAAAACGCGTATGGGTCTGGCGCGCCGATTGACGGGGGCATGCGCCGCGAACGCACGTATCTTTCGTTTCGCAGCGTCAACCGCCTGAACGCTCCGGGATACGATCCGGGGCTTCAGCGCCACCATCTCCTGCCGCGCCAGTTGCTCACCGACGATGGTCTGGCTCGCATGTTCCACGAATTGGGCGATCACCGTTTCCGGTTCGAGGACTTTCGCGAAAACGGGCTCCTGCTGCCCTGCCGCGAGGTTGCCGCGCTGCGTCTTGGACTGCCGCTGCATCGCGGGCCGCACCGGCGCTACAGCGAGCTTGTGGCGCAGCGGGTCGGGCAGATCGAGGCGGACTGGTCGCGCCAGCGTCTGGCCGACGCCGCCGCGGCCGCGCTTCAGGCCCAGATGCGCCTGTCGCTGCTGCAACGCGCCTTGCGGCGGCGGCTGCTCGCGCCGCGGGGCGAACGGCCGCTTCTCAACCGCTATGATCCGGTCCTGCGCGACTTCACCGAACTTGATCAGATGGCCGAGGCGCTGTGGAGCGCCACGCCGTCCGGCGCGCTGGCGGCCGAGGAGGCGCTAGGCGCCATGCCTCAGCGCAGGGCGAGGCGTTCGAGCGCGGCGCAGTAGTCGCGTTCGAGCGTGGCGACGCGGGTGGCGACCGGTTCGATCGCGTCGACCGCGCCGATCCCCTGGCCCGATCCCCAGATGTCCTTCCAGGCCTTGGCCGCGGTGTTGCCGCCCGAGCCGAAGTCCATGGCCGACCGCTCGCCTTCGGGCAGATTGTCGGGGTCGAGCCCGGCGGCCACGATCGAGGCGCGCAGGTAGTTGCCGTGGACCCCGGTGAACAGGCTCGAATTGACGATATCGGCGGCGTGCCCATCGACGATCGCCTGCTTGTAGGTGTCGCTCGCCTGCGCTTCGGGCGTGGCGATCCATGGGCTGCCGATATAGGCGAAATCGGCCCCCATGGCCTGGGCGGCCAGCACCGCGCCGCCGTTGGCGATGGCCCCCGAGAGCGCCAAGGGGCCGTCGAACCAGCGGCGGATTTCCTGCACGAGCGCGAACGGCGATTGCCGTCCGGCGTGGCCTCCGGCGCCCGCCGCCACGGCGATCAGGCCGTCGGCGCCCTTGTCGATCGCCTTGTGCGCGAAGAAATCGTCGATCACATCATGCAAAACGACACCGCCCCAACCGTGGACCGCTGCGTTCACCTCGGCCTTGGCGCCGAGCGAGGTGATGACCAGCGGGACCTTCCACCGGGCAAGCACGGCGAGGTCTTGCTCGAGCCGGGTGTTCGATTTGTGGACGATCAGGTTGACAGCATAGGGGGCGGCGCAGCCTTGGGTTTCGTCGGTGATGCGCGCCAGCCAATCGTCGAGCTGGCTGGCCGGGCGGGCGTTGAGCGCCGGAAAGCTGCCGATAATACCGGCCTTGACCTGCGCGATGACCAGTTCGGGCGAGGAGACGATGAACATCGGTGCGGCGATGACGGGCAGGCGCAGCGAGGCGCCAAGCGCGCCCGGCAGCGGGCGGGAGGTGGGGTGCGTCACAGGGTTCTCTCTTCCACGGCAGTTTTGCTTTGCCGCGACGATAAGCGGAGCGGAGCTGCGTGTCGAGCGAACTTTCCCTATAGGGAAGGCTATTGACCTATAGGGATGTTTTCGGGGCGCAAAAAAAAGGGCCGCAGCGGCGCTGTGGATCAGCGCGGCTACGGCCTATTTTTCATTTCGTTTCAGGCAGCGGCGCGGCGCGCCATTGCGGCGCCTAGGCGGCGGCGTTGGCCGCGCTCAGCAGCGCGCGCACGCTCGCGGTGGCGACGTCCTCGTCGATGCCCACGCCCCAGATCACGCGCCCGTCGGGGGTCACGCATTCGACATAGGAGGCCGCCTTGGCGTTCGAATCCTTGCCCATCGAATGCTCGGCGTAGTCGCGCACGTCGAGCTTGACGCCGAAACCTTCATCGAGCGTGGCGACGATCGAGGAGATCAGCCCCTTGCCGCGACCCGAGACCGACTGCTCCTTGCCGTCGACGCCGATCTTGCCGGCGAAAACGCGCGTGCCGTCGGCGCTGCGCGCCTCGTCCCAGTCGATCAGGTGGAAGCGCTGGGGCTCGTCAAGGCGGTAGGCCTTGCGGAACACGTCCCAGATATCGCCCGCCTGGAGTTCGCGGCCCAGCTCGTCCGCCAGCTGCTGGACGTGCTTGGAGAAGTGCGCCTGCATGCGCTTGGGCAGCTTGAGGCCCTGGTCCTGCTCGATCACCCAGGCAAAGCCACCCTTGCCCGACTGCGAGTTGACGCGGATCACCGCTTCGTAGTCGCGGCCCAGGTCCGCCGGATCGATCGGCAGGTAAGGCACCGCCCAGAGCTCGTCGTTGCGGCTTTCCTGCGCGGCGAAGCCCTTCTTGATCGCGTCCTGATGCGAGCCGGAGAACGCGGTGAAGACCAGTTCGCCGCCGTAGGGGTGGCGTTCGGGCACCTTGAGCTGGTTGCAGTACTCGACCGTCTGGATCACGTCGTCGATGTTCGAGAAGTCCAGCTCGGGGCTGACGCCCTGCGTGTACATGTTCATCGCAACGGTCACCAGGCAGCAGTTGCCGGTGCGCTCGCCATTGCCGAACAGGCAGCCTTCGACGCGATCGGCACCCGCCATCAGTCCCAGTTCCGCCGCCGCGACACCGGTGCCGCGATCGTTGTGGGTGTGCAGCGAGATTACCGCCGATGCCCGGTTGGGCAGGTTGTTGCAGAAATACTCGATCTGGTCGGCGTAGATGTTGGGCGTTGCCGCTTCCACCGTCGCGGGCAGATTGAGGATGATCGGATGTTCGGGCGTGGGCTGGAGAATCTCCATCACCGCCTCGCAGCATTCGATCGAGAAATCGAGTTCGGCCGTCGAGAACGTCTCGGGGCTGTATTCGACGTGCCACTTGGTCTGCGGGTACATCGCGATCTGGTCGCGGATGATCTTCGCGCCGTTCTCGGCGATGCCACGGATCTGCGCGCGGTCCATGCCGAACACCACGTTGCGCCACAGCGGCGAGACCGCGTTGTAGACGTGGACGATCGCCTCATGAACACCGGCAAGGCTCTTGAACGAGGTTTCGATCAGGTCCTGGCGCGACTGGGTGAGAACCTGGACCAGGACGTCTTCGGGGATACGCTCGCCATCGACCAGGCCGCGGATGAAATCGTACTCGGTCGCGCCCGCGCTCGGGAAGCCGACCTCGATCTCCTTGAGGCCGACCTTGACCAGCAGGTCGAAGAAGCGGGTCTTCTTTTCCGCACCCATCGGGTCGATCAGCGCCTGGTTGCCGTCGCGCAGGTCCGTCGAGAGCCAGCGCGGGGCCTTGGTGATCGTGTTCGACGGCCACTGGCGGTTGGGCAGGTCGATCTGCGGGAACGGGCGATACTTGACCGAGGGGTCTTTGAGCATAGTCATGGGATGGGTCTCGTTCGGAATTTCTCAACTGCGGCAGGACAGGCGCTAACCGTTCAGGTGCGCTTGTATTCAGGTCCCCTTGAGCGCCGCGCGCACCACCGGGGCAGCACGCAAGCTCACGCCCAAGGGCGCGTAAGTCGCAGGAGAAGGCCAAGACGACGAGTCATGGCTGTGCCTATGGGCATTCGGGCCGGCAAAGTAAAGGGCCAAGTTGGCCAGCCTGACGGGATCAGTTGCAGGCGAACTTGTCGATATGTCCGGTGTCGTCAAGGAAGACGTTGAGCCGGTCGGGGTGGTAGTCCATGGTCATTGCCGAGCCGGGCTTGAGGACCCGTACCGGCTTGTCGCCGCGCCAGCTGCGAAGGACCGTGAGGACCGTCTCGCTCGCCTCGCGGCCAAGAAACGCGCCGAGTTGCGCCGCGCCGCAATCGGCGGGCCGGGCGGGAGAAGGTGGCGGCGACGTGGGGGGCTCGGTAGTCGCCGAGCAACCGCCGAGCCCGGCCAGAAGGCTGGCCGCGAGGATCGGAAGAAGACCGGCAGTCGAAATGGGGCGGATCATGCGAGAGTCCTTGCTTGGCGCGCGTCGTCCGAAGCGGCCGCGCGAAGCGGTCGGCCGGATAGTCGGGCGTGCAAGCCTAGCGCAGATCACGCGGCAAGGGGAACGGTTTGTCGGCGCGGGCCTGGCTCTGCCCGCCGGGCTAGAGATACCTGGCGAGTTCGCCCAGTCGGGCCAGATCGTCGCGCACGGTGCTGGGCAGCGGGCCGATCAGGTCCTCGATATGGTGTTCGATGTGATCGGTGACGATCAGCGTCTTGGTCTTTTCGAGCGCGGCGACCACGGCCTGCATCTGCTGGGCGATCTTGAGCCCGTCCTCGCCGTCCTCGACCATCCGGATGATGCTCGCCAGATGGCCGTTGGCGCGGCGCAGGCGGTTGATCAGGTCGGGATTGGCGGCGTGGCTCATGAATTGCGTGTCCGTTTCAGGGAAGGGCGCGATAACCCTGCAGCGCAAGGTAGAGGCCAAGGCACAGGATCACGATGCCGCTGAGATAAGGCGCCTTGCGAACCAGCGAACCGAACCCGCCAAAGGCCTTCTGGGCGTAGCGCACGCTAAGCGCGGCGATGACGCCTGACAAGACCATGGTCAGCGCCAGGCCGATGCTGAAGCACAGCACGAGGACCGATCCGAGCGCGACGCGATCGAGCTGGAGGCACAGCAGGAGCACGGTGATCGCGCCGGGGCAGGGCACCAGCCCGCCGGTCAGGCCGAACAGGACGATCTGGCCGGTGGTGACCGTGCGCCCGGCGAAACGGCGGCGGATGTCTTCGGCGTGCTCGCGCTCGTGCGCGTCCTGGTAGCCGCCATCGGTCAGATCGAGCGCGTGCTCCAGCGCCGTGTCGCCGTGCCCGTGTCGATGGTCGTGATGATGGTCATGGTGGTGGCCGTGCGACTGTTCGCGGCGAATGCGCCAGAGCATCCACACCGCCATGGCCAGGATGACGAGTCCCGAGCCGAACTGGAAATAGGGCTCGATCCCCTCCGGGCTCAGGCCCTTGAACAGATAGACGCCGCCCAGCGCGACGATCCACACCACGGCGGTATGCGAAAGCGTGGCCGCGAGGCCGAGTAGTACCGCCTGGCGCACCGTACCGCGCACCGCGACGATGAAGGCGGCCATCATGGTCTTGGAGTGGCCCGGTTCGAGGCCGTGCAGTGCGCCAAGCAGGATGGCGCTGGGGATGAACAGCCAGGCGTGCGCGGCGCTGTGCTCGAGGAGCTGGGAAAGCGATGTCATGCGCGATTCCCTAGCATTCTTTGCGGCCATATCCTATCCCCCCTGAGGGGATATAATGTGGTCGCATCCGTTCCCGGCGGATGCCGGATCGGCCGGGGCCTGTTTGCGCCATTCGCCGCGTCCCAACGCAAAAGCCCCCGGCTGCGCACGGGCGCGGCCGGGGGCTTTTGCTCACGCGGATCGGGCAAGCGGCTTGCCCGATCCGGCTAAGGTGAGATCAGTTCTTGGTCTTGTCGACTAGCGCGTTGGCGCCGATCCAGGGCATCATGGCGCGCAGCTTGGCGCCGGTTTCCTCGATCGCGTGGCGCTGCGCGGCCTTGCGCGAGGCCTTGAGTTCGGGCTGGCCGGCGCGGTTGTCGAGCACGAAGTCCTTCACGAAACGGCCCGACTGGATGTCTTCCAGCACGCGCTTCATTTCCTTCTTGGTTTCTTCGGTGATGAGGCGCGGACCGGTCTTGATGTCGCCGTATTCGGCGGTGTTCGAGATCGAGTAGCGCATGTTGGCGATGCCGCCTTCATACATCAGGTCGACGATCAGCTTGAGCTCGTGGAGGCACTCGAAGTAGGCCATTTCCGGAGCGTAGCCGGCTTCGACCAGCGTCTCGAAGCCCGCCTGGACGAGCGCGGTGGTGCCGCCGCAGAGCACGGCCTGCTCACCGAACAGGTCGGTTTCGCATTCCTCGCGGAAGTTGGTCTCGATGATGCCCGAACGGCCGCCGCCAACGCCCGAGGCATAGGCCAGCGCGATGTCGTGGGCGTTGCCCGACACGTCCTGGTCGACCGCGACGAGGCAGGGCACGCCACCGCCACGCTGGTATTCACCGCGCACGGTGTGGCCCGGACCCTTGGGCGCGATCATGATGACGTCGATGTCCTTGCGCGGCTCGATCAGGCCGAAGTGGACGTTGAGGCCGTGCGCGAAGGCGAGCGCCGCGCCGGGCTTGAGGTTCTCGTGGATGTCGGCGGCGTAGATCGCGGCCTGGTGCTCGTCGGGGGCGAGGATCATGAGAACGTCGGCCCAGGCAGCCGCTTCGGCGTTCGCCATCACCTTGAAGCCGGCGCCTTCGGCCTTGGCCGCCGAAGCCGAGCCGGGGCGCAGCGCGATGGCCACGTCCTTGACGCCGCTGTCGCGCAGGTTCTGCGCGTGGGCGTGGCCCTGGCTGCCGTAGCCCAGGATCGCGACCTTCTTGGTGGTGATCAGGTTGATGTCGCAATCGGCGTCGTAATAGACTTTCATCTTGGCTTTCCTTCTGGTGCGCCCGAATGTCCCGAGATCGACCGGGGCGGGCTCGCTTTCTTGATCATGCGCCGGGGCGCAAACTCTTCGTAATTGTTCAGGCCGCCTCGGCGCCGCGGATCATCGCGACGATGCCGGTGCGGCCCACTTCGACAAGGCCCAGTTCGCGCATGATGGCCACGAAGCTGTCGATCTTCTCGGGCGAGCCGGTCAGCTCGAAGATGAAGCTCGAGGTCGTCGTGTCGACCGCCTTGGCGCGGAACACGTCGGCCACGCGCAGCGCTTCGACGCGCTTCTCGCCGGTGCCCGAGACCTTGATGAGGGCCAGTTCGCGCTGGACGTGGGGGCCGGCCTCGGTGAGGTCGACCACCTTGTGCACGGGCACGAGGCGCTCGAGCTGGGCGTGGATCTGGTCGATCTGCGAGGGCGGGCCGTGGGTCACGATGGTGATCCGGCTCACCGAGTGGTTCTCGGTGATGTCGGCCACGGTCAGGCTGTCGATGTTGTAGCCGCGGGCGGTGAACAGCCCGGCGATCTTGGCGAGAATGCCAGCCTCGTTGTCGACCGTGACGGTCAGAACGTGGCGTTCCTCGGCCTCTTGCTTGATATGCGTCATTGGGAAATTCCTGGGTTCGCTGAGCCGGTCAGGCGCCTGGATCAGGCGCCTGGATCAGACGCCTGAATCAGACAAGCGCCTTGGCCGCGTCGTCGAGCGTTCCGGCCACATCGTCGCCGTAGAGGATCATTTCGGTATGCGCCGCGCCCGAAGGGATCATCGGGAAGCAGTTCGATTCCTTGGCCACGCGGCAGTCGACGATGACCGGGCCGGGGTGGGCGATCATCGCCTCGATCCCGGCGTCGAGTTCGCTTTCGTTCTCGATGCGCAGGCCCTTCCAGCCATAGGCCTCGGCAAGGCGCACGAAGTCGGGCAGGCTGCTCGAGTACGAGTTCGAGTAGCGGCTCTCGTAGGTCAGCTCCTGCCACTGGCGCACCATGCCCATCCACTCGTTGTTGAGGATGAACACCTTGACCGGCAGGCGGTACTGCGTGGCGGTGCCCAGTTCCTGGATGTTCATCTGGATCGAGGCGTCGCCCGCGATGTCGATGACCAGGCTGTCCGGGTTGCCAAGCTGCGCGCCGATCGCGGCGGGCAGGCCATAGCCCATGGTGCCAAGGCCGCCCGAGGTCAGCCACTTGTTGGGGCCGAAGAAGTGGAAGTACTGCGCCGCCCACATCTGGTGCTGGCCCACTTCGGTGGCGATGATCGGGTCCTTGTCGCGGGTCAGCGCGAAGAGCCGCTCGATCGCCAGCTGGGGCATGATCGCCTTGCTGTTCGCGGGGTAGGCGAGGCTGTTGCGGGTGCGCCATTGCGCGATCCGGCCCATCCAGCCGGACAGGTCGTTGCCGGCAAAGTCACCCAGGCCTTCGAGGATCTGGGTGAGCACCTGCGCGCAATCGCCGACGATCCCGAGATCGACGGGCACGATCTTGTTGATCGAGGCGCGGTCGATGTCGATGTGGATCTTCTTCGAATTGGGCGCGAAGGCATCGAGGCGGCCGGTGACGCGGTCATCGAAGCGCGAGCCGACGGCGATGATGAGGTCGGCCTGGTTCATCGCCAGGTTGGCCTCGTAAGTGCCGTGCATCCCCAGCATGCCGAGCCAGGCCGGGCTGTCGGCCGGGATGGCGCCAAGGCCCATCAGCGTGGAGGTGACCGGCGCACCGGTTTTCGCCTGAAGCTCGCGCAGCAGCGCGGTAGCCTCGGGGCCCGAGTTGATGACCCCGCCCCCGGTGTAGAGGATCGGTGCCTTCGCCGCCTTGATCATGGCGACGGCCTCGTCGATCTCGCTCTGCTCGCCGCGCAGGCGCGGGTCGTAGCGGTTGCGACGCTGGACCGGCGCCTCGCTCCACGTCGCGGTCGCGACCTGGACGTTCTTGGGGATGTCGATCAGCACCGGGCCGGGGCGGCCGGTGGTGGCGATCTGGAACGCCTCGTCGATCACCGCGGCAAGGTCGGCCGGGTTTTTCACCAGATAGTTGTGCTTTGTGCAGTGCCGGGAAATGCCGACCGTATCGGCTTCCTGGAAGCCGTCCGAGCCGATCAGGTTGGTCGCGACCTGGCCCGAAATGATGACCAGCGGGATCGAATCCATAAAGGCATCGGCGATGCCGGTGATCGCGTTGGTCGCGCCCGGACCAGAGGTGACCAGCACGACGCCGGGCTTGCCGGTCGAACGCGCGTAACCTTCGGCGGCGTGCGCCGCGCCGGCTTCGTGCCGCACGAGGATGTGACGCAGGCGCTCATCACCGAATAGGGCATCGTAGATCGGTAGTACCGCGCCGCCGGGATAGCCGAAGACGACTTCGACTCCCTGTCGGACCAGACTTTCGACCAGGATGTTCGCGCCACTGCGCTCGTCACTCACAACATGTTCCTTCATGCCACGCGGGCCCCCGGAATAGGGCTACGCGAGTTGGATAATGGCGGAGGATTTCCTCCAAAGAATCGGACCCGGCGCGACTGCGAACGTCACACCGGGCCACCCTCTCTTCGAGCCCAACTTCCACGGGCTTTATCCGGCTGCCTTTAGGGGACGCGAAATATCACGTCAACCCATAGTGTCGAAACAAAATATCGCAAATCGAATTCACGGTGTAATTTTCTGCTGCAATTCGCGGCCATTCGGCGGGGGGTTGATGCCGCAGCCAGGTGAACTGACGTTTCGCATAATTGCGTGTGGCCTGTGCCGCGCGCGCCAGGGCGTCTTCCTGCGTGCATTCTCCGGCAATCCACGCCGCGATTTCGGGCACGCCGATCGCGCGCATCACGGCAAGCGCCGGATCGAGCCCGCGCGCCAGCAGCGCCTCGACCTCGGCGCGCGCGCCAGCGGCGATCATCGCCGCGAAGCGGGTATCGCAGCGCGCGTAGAGCCAGGTGCGTTCGGGCATCAGGATGGCGGGGAACAGGCTGACGCTTTCGCCGATCCCGCCTTCCTTGTGTTGCTGCCAGTGGGCCAGCGGCTTGCCGCTCGAGCGCACCACTTCGAGCGCGCGCGCGATACGGGTGGTGTCGGTCGGTGCGAGCGCGGCGGCGCGGGCGGGGTCTTCGGCGCACAGCGCATGGTAGGCCTCTGCGACCGTGAGCGCGCGCACGGCGGCGCGGATCGCGGGATCGATTTCGGGGACCGGCGCGATCCCTTCGAGCAGGGTGCGGATATAGAGCCCGGTGCCACCCACGAGGATCGGCACGGCGCCGGCGCTGTGAACCTGGGCGATGGTGGTGCGGGCGGCCTTGGCCCAGTCGGCGGCCGAACAGCTCTCGGCGCCGTCCCAGGCCCCGAACAGGCGGTGCTCGATCGTGCCCATTTCGGCGGGCGTGGGGCAGGCGCTGAGGATGGGAATGTCGGCGTAGACCTGCGAGGCGTCGGCGTTGATGATGACGGCCTTGCCGCCCATCGCCTCGAGCCGCTGCGCGAGCGTGAGCGCACAATCGCTCTTGCCGCTCGCGGTCGGCCCTGCGATGAGCGCCAGCGGTGGCCGCTCGCCGGTCGTCGTATCGTAGTTCGCATCAAGGAATTTGGCAGTGCTCATCGCTCGGCTGATAGCAGACCCGGAAAATCTCTCGGCAAAAATCGACAAGGCGAAAGCCGATATGGAACAGGCCGGGACGCAGCTTGCTTCGGCCGCGCTGCTCGATGCGGGCGCCCAGACGGTGCAGCTTGGCTCGCCAGACAGTGACGCCGGGGTGCTGCGCGGCGCGATCGACGCGCATTTCGGCGCGAGCGATGGCCTCGTCTGCGATCACGAGCCGATCTTGCCCAAGGTGTTCATCTCGGACATGGATTCGACGATGATCGGGCAGGAATGCATCGACGAGCTGGCCGATTTTGCCGGGCTCAAGGCAAAGATCGCCGACATTACCGAGCGCGCGATGCAGGGCGAGCTCGATTTCGAATCCGCGCTGCGCGAGCGCGTCGGGCTGCTCAAGGGCCTGCGCGAGAGCGCGGTCGACGATTGCCTTGCCGAGCGTATCCGCCCGATGCCGGGCGCGCGCGTGCTGGTGCAGACGCTGCGCAAGCTGGGGTGCCGCACCGTGCTGGTGACCGGCGGTTTTCACCATTTTGCCGATCCGATCGCGGCGATGCTCGGCTTTGAGCATGTCGTGGGCAATCGCCTGGGCGTGGCCGATGGCAAGCTGACCGGCGAGCTGGCGGGGCCGGTGGTCGACAGTTCGGTGAAGAAGGCGACGCTCATCGCCGAAGTCGAGGCGGCGAGCGCGGGCCTGGAGCGTCCCGTCGCGAGCCTGGCCACCGGCGATGGCGCCAACGATATTCCCATGCTGGTGGAGGCGACCTATGGCCTGGCCTACTACGCCAAGCCCAAGGCGCGCGCGGCGGCCAATGGCTGGGTCGAGCGCGGGGATCTGACCAGCGTGCTGCGGCTGCTTGGCATCGACGAGCAGGACTGGGTGCTGGACTGACTGGAGGGGAGGGCTTCCCCTGCTCGCACGATCTTACGCCATTTCAATCGGTTGTTTGAGATGAACGAGGCCTTGTCGGAGTAATGTTAACGCTCCGGCAAGGCGCGTGTGCTTTTGTCGCGCGTTGTTCCTCGTGATGAAAGCCCGCGCCTGTCATGCCTGAATTTCCTCCGGCCCGCGAGGCGCCGTCGCTTGCCGACGGCGGCCCGCTCTACGAGCCGTGGAGCGCGCAGTCGGCGGGGCGCATCCGTCTTTCCTTGCGCGCGCAGGTACGGCGCATCTCGACCGGGGTGCTGGCGGGCGCGTCGACCGGCTATGCGCAGAGCCTCGTGCTCGTTGCCGCGCTGGAGCGCTGGCTCGATGAAAGCCGCTGCGACCTGCTGCACGCGCTGCACGACAATGCGGGGCGCGACGGTGTCCGCTCGCACGCGATCGCGGTGGCGGTGCTGATGATGAACCTGGCGCGGACCATGGAGCTGCCCGAAGAAGAGGTCCGCGCGTTGGGGATTGCCGGGCTGTTTCACGATATCGGCAAGCTTCTGGTCCCCGATGCCATCCTCGACAAGCCCGGCCTGCTTGATGCGCACGAACTGGCGCGCATGCGCGGGCATACCGAGGACGGGGTCACGCTGCTGCGTCGTTGCGGGATCACGGCGCCACTGATTGTCGACGTCTGTGCGCAGCATCACGAGCGGATCGATGGCAGTGGCTATCCGCTTGGGCTCACCGGGGGCGCCATCCGCATCGAGGCGCGCATGGCAGCCTTGTGCGATGTGTACGATGCGCTGATTTCGAACCGGACGTACAAGGCGCCGTGGAGCCCGGCGCGCGCACTGGGCGAATTGCGCGCTTCGCCCGCGTACGATCAGGTCCTGCTGGAGACTTTCGCGCAGAGCCTGTGCTGCGTGGATCGCAACGTGGAGCAGGGCATCGGCGCGCTGGCCTGACGCAAGACGCCCCCGAACCCTTGCGGGTCGGGGGCGTCGAGAGGTTTCAGGGCCGGGGCGCTGCAATCAGCTTTCCATCCAGTCCTTGAAGAAGGCGTCGTTCGCGGCGCGCAAGCTGGCGATTTCGACGCCCGCGACGCTCGATCCGCCAACCGTGCCGATCTGCACCGCATCGGGGATTTCGGTTCCCGGCGCGGCGGTTACGACATAGCGCGACTGGTCTTCGCCGAACGCCTGCGCGGTGGTCAGTGGGGCGTCGAGCGAGCAGCCAAGGTTGCCAGCCAGCGCCATTTCGGCAAGCGCGACGATGAGACCGCCATCGCTTACGTCGTGCACGGCGCTGACGCGACCTGCGGTGATCAGTTCGCGCACCAGGGCGCCGTTGGCGGCTTCGGCCTCGAGGTCGACCTTGGGCGCATCGCCTGCTTCACGGCCCGCAATGGTCTTGAGCCAGAGCGACTGGCCAAGGTGGGTGCCTTCGCCTCCGATGAGCCAGATCGCCTCGCCTTCGTTCTTGAAGGCGATGGTGGCCATGGCGTCATGGTCGGCAAGAATGCCCACGCCGCCGATCGCGGGGGTGGGCAGGATCGCCGAACCGCCGCCGGTGGCCTTCGATTCGTTGTAGAGCGACACGTTGCCCGAGACGATCGGGTAATCGAGCGCCCGGCAGGCATCGCCCATGCCGCCAAGGCAGCCCACGATCTGGGCCATGATCTCGGGGCGCTGCGGGTTGGCGAAGTTGAGGCAGTTGGTGATCGCCAGCGGCCGCCCGCCGACAGCGCAGATGTTGCGGTAGGTTTCCGCGACCGCCTGCTTGCCGCCCTCATAGGGATCCGCGTAGCAGTAGCGCGGCGAACAGTCGGTGCTGATCGCGAGCGCCTTCTTCGTGCCGTGGACGCGCACCACGGCCGCGTCGCCGCCCGATTTCTGCATCGTGTCCGCGCCAACCTGGCTGTCGTACTGCTGCCAGATCCACGCGCGCGAGGCGAGATCGGGCGAGCCGATGAGGGTAAGCAGGTCGGCGCCGAGGTCAGTCTGCGCGGGCACGTCGCCCATCGCGGGCACCCTGGCCCAGGCCTTGTATTCCTCGGGGCTGACATAGGGGCGTTCGTATTCGGGCGCATCGTCGGCAAGCGGGCCGAGCGGAATGTCGCAGACCACTTCGCCATTGAATTCGAGCACCATGTGCCCGGTGTCGGTGACTTCGCCGATCACCGCGAAGTCCAGTTCCCACTTGGTGAAGATGGCCTCGGCCATGGCTTCCTTGCCCGGCTTGAGGACCATCAGCATGCGCTCCTGCGATTCGGAGAGCATCATCTCGTAAGGGGTCATAGCCTCTTCGCGGCACGGCACCTTGTTCATGTCGAGCCGGATGCCCGCGCCGCCCTTGCTGGCCATCTCGACCGAGGAGGAGGTGAGGCCGGCCGCGCCCATGTCCTGGATCGCGACGATCGCGTCGGTCGCCATGAGTTCGAGGCAGGCCTCGATCAGCAGCTTTTCGGTGAAGGGATCGCCGACCTGCACGGTCGGGCGTTTTTCCTCCGACTTCTCGTCGAAGTCGGCCGAGGCCATGGTTGCGCCGTGGATGCCGTCCCGTCCGGTCTTCGAGCCGACGTAGACGATGGGGTTACCAAGGCCGGTCGCGGCGCAGTAGAAGATCTTGTCGGTCTGGGCGACGCCCACGGTCATCGCGTTGACGAGGATGTTGCCGTCGTAGGCCTGGTGGAAGTTGGTCTCGCCACCCACGGTGGGCACGCCCACGCAGTTACCGTAGCCGCCGATGCCCGCGACCACGCCCTGGACGAGGTGCTTCATCTTGGGGTGCTCGGGGCGACCGAAGCGCAGCGCGTTCATGTTCGCGACGGGGCGTGCGCCCATCGTGAAGACGTCGCGCAGGATGCCGCCCACGCCCGTCGCCGCGCCCTGGTAGGGCTCGATGTACGAGGGGTGGTTGTGGCTTTCCATCTTGAAGATCGCGGCCTGGCCATCGCCGATGTCGATCACGCCCGCGTTCTCGCCGGGGCCGCAGATGACCCAGGGCGCCTCGGTCGGCAGCTTCTTGAGGTGGAAGCGGCTCGACTTGTAGGAGCAGTGCTCGGACCACATGACCGAGAAGATGCCCAGTTCCACGAGGTTGGGCTCGCGGCCAAGCGCATTCAGGACGCGCTGGTATTCCTCGGGATTGAGGCCATGCGCCTCGACGACGTCAGGGGTGATTTCGCTCATGCGAGGCCCTTAGCCATCTCCTCGCGCGCTTGCTAGTCTCCTTTGTCAGCTTGTTGACCGGTTCGGTGGCGCTGCCTGGGGGGAGGGCGCAAGGCGCGCGCCGGGCCGGAGCGCGCCCGGGGGCATGAACCAGGGCGCTGCCAGGCCTTTGGCGGGGGCGATGAAAAGGCGCGTCAGGCACCTTGACCGGTGTTGCCGGGGGCGTCATTGCTGGGGCATGGATGCCCAGACACCCGAACTCGACACGCTCAGCTTCGAACAGGCCCTGCGTGAACTGGAAACGATCGTGCGCCAGCTCGAAAGCGGCGAAGTGGCGCTGGAGGATTCGATCACGCTCTATGAAAAGGGCGAAAAGCTGCGCGCGCATTGCCAGAAGCGGCTCGATGCGGCGCAGGCCCGGATCGAGAAGATCGTCACCGGTCCCGATGGCGTACCCGCAGGGGTGCAGCCCTTCGACGCGCAGGAGCGCTGAGCCGTGAGCCAGGCGATCGCGCCTGATTCGCAGCTGGGCGAAGCGCTCGCCCAGATCGCCTTTGAGGTCGACAACGCCTTCGACGCACTGCTGCCGGTGCCCGACGACGCACGCGCGCGGCTGTTCGAGGCGATGCGCTACGCCGCGATGGGCGGGGGCAAGCGGCTGCGGCCGCTGCTCGTTGCCGCCGTTGCGGAAATGTACGGCGTCCAGCGCGAGGCCGCGATCCGCGCGGGGATCGCGCTCGAATCGATCCACGTCTATTCGCTCATCCACGACGATCTGCCGTGCATGGACGATGACGCGCTGCGCCATGGCAAGCCGACCGTGCATCTGGCCTTCGACGAGGCGACGGCTGTGCTGGCCGGCGATTCGCTGCACGACTTCGCCTTCGAGATCCTGTCCGATCCCGCGACGAGCGCCGATCCCTTCACGAGGATCGAACTTGTCCGCACGCTCGCGCTGGCAAGCGGGGCGCAAGGCATGGCGGGTGGTCAGATGATGGACCTCGTCGCCGAAAGCACCGAATTCGACCTGCATACGGTAACCCGCCTGCAGCAGCTCAAGACCGGCGCGCTGCTCGGCGCGGCGGTGGAGCTGGGCGCCGTGCTCGGCCGTGTCGCGCCCGAGGGGCGTGCGCACTTGCGCAGCTACGCGCGCGACATCGGCCTTGCCTTCCAGATCGCCGACGATCTCATCGACCACGAAGGCGATGCGCACGTCGCCGGCAAGGCCGTGGGCAAGGATGCCGAGGCGGGCAAGGCAACGTTCGTTTCGCTGATGGGCGCCGAGCGGGCCCGCGAACAGGCGCGGATGCTGGTGGAGCAGGCGATCGGCCATCTCGCGCAGCATGGCGGCGAGGCGGATCTCCTGCGCAGCCTGGCGCGCTTCATCGTCGAACGGGATCGCTAGGGCACGCCCGTGTCACTCCTGTGCAATTGCCACTCCCGTGCAATTGTCACTCCCGCGCAATCGGGCGCAATCGCGAGCGGCGGCCGATGGGCCGCATGGAGGAAGCTCAATGACCGACACTATGGGGGCGCAGCGCATCGGGGTCTATCCCGGTACGTTCGATCCGATCACGCTGGGGCATGCCGACATCATCCGGCGCGGCGCGAAGCTGGTCGACCGGCTGATCATCGGGGTGACGACCAATCCGTCCAAGGACCCGATGTTCACGCCCGAGGAACGCATGGCGATGGTTGAGCGCGAAGTCGCTGCGCTAGGGCTGGCCAACGTCACGGTGGTCGGGTTCAACGCGCTGCTGATGAAGTTCGCGCGCCACCAGGGCGCCAGCGTGATCCTGCGGGGGCTGCGCGCGGTGGCCGATTTCGAATACGAATACCAGATGGCGGGGATGAACCAGCAGCTCGATCCCGAGATCGAGACGGTGTTCCTCATGGCCGATGTCAGCCTCCAGCCGATCGCCTCCAAGCTGGTCAAGGAAATTGCGCTGTTCGGCGGCGATATCAGCAAGTTCGTCAGTCCTGCGGTCTGCGCCGACGTGATCGAGCGGATCGCCCAGCGCGGGCGCCTGGGCGACTATTGAGGCGCCGCGTTTTTGCAAATCATTCATTGTGCCGACAGCGCGCGGGCTCTATCGCCCCATGCGTTGGACCGGTTTCGAGCTTGTGAGTAACCCATGAAATTTCGCCTTTCCGTTGCTGCGCTGATGCTGGGCGCTGTCGTTTCTGCCGGTCCCGTGATGGCCAAGCCCAAGATGACCGACGTGGCCGAAGCGCCGACCAAGCTGCCGACCAAGGTCGACATGGACCCCACGCATGACCCTGACGACGTGCTGGTGCTCGATCTCAGCAACGGTGGCCGCGTGCTTATCCGGCTCATGCCGCAGTGGGCACCCAAGCATGTCGAGCGCATCCAGACACTGACCCGCCAGGGGTTCTACGACGGGGTGATCTTCCACCGCGTGATCGATGACTTCATGGCGCAGACCGGCGATCCGACGGGAACCGGGCAGGGCGGCTCGAAGCTCCCCGACCTCGAGGCCGAATTCAACGACATTCCCAACGTGCGCGGCACCGTGGCGATGGCGCGCACCAACGATCCGAACAGCGCCAACAGCCAGTTCTTCATCGATTTCTATCCGCGCTTTTCGCTCGACCACAACTACACCGTGTTCGGCCGCGTGATCGCCGGGATGAATTTCGTCGACGAAATCCACCGCGGCGAACCGCCCAAGGACCCGACCAAGATCCTCCAGGCCTCGCTCTATTCGCAGAACAAGCCCGCTCCCGCGATGCCCGCGCCGAGCACCGATGCACCGGTGACGCTCGACCAGCTGGGCAATGGCAATCCGGCTCCGGCGCGCGCGCCCGGCTCGCACTGATCCGTGCGTTGAGGTCCGCGCGCAAGGCTGCGCTTGCCGTTGGCGCCAACAGGGGCTAGCGGCAGGCCACCATGCGAGTAGACCTGTTCGATTTCGACCTTCCGACCGAAAACATCGCGCTGCGCCCGGCCCGCCCGCGCGACGCGGCGCGCTTTCTCGTTGCTGATGGCGCAGCCCCGCTGGCCGATCATCATGTGCGCGATCTGCCCGAGGTGCTTACGCCCGGCGATGTTCTGGTGTTCAACGACACCCGCGTGATCCCCGCGCAGCTCGAAGGCCGTCGCGGCGAGGCGCGCATTGGCGCCACGCTGCACAAACGGCTCGACCTCAGGCGCTGGCAGGCGTTCGTGCGCAACGCGAAGCGGCTCAAGGCGGGCGACCGCATCGCCTTTTCCGCCGATGTCGAAGCGATTGCCGAAGAACGCTGGGCCGATGGCAGCTGGACGCTCGCCTTCCAGGGCGACGAGCCGGTCGAGGTCCTGCTCGAACGCGCCGGACGTATGCCGCTGCCGCCCTACATCGCGGGCAAGCGCGACACCGACGAGGCCGACCAGAGCGACTACCAGACGATGTTCGCGCGCGAGAAGGGCGCCGTTGCGGCGCCGACCGCGGCGCTCCACTTCACGCCCGAACTGGTTGATCGGCTGGCGGCCGCCGGGATCGGGCGCGAAACGCTGACGCTTCATGTCGGCGCGGGTACTTTCCTGCCGGTCAAGGCGGATGACACCACCGACCACCAGATGCATTCCGAATGGGGCCGCATCGATGCCGAGACGGCCGATCGCCTCAACGCGGTGCGCGCGCGGGGAGGGCGGTTGATCGCGGTGGGCACGACGAGCCTGCGCCTGCTTGAAAGCGCGACCGGCGAGGACGGCGTCATTCGCCCGTTCGAAGGCGATACGGCGATCTTCATCACGCCGGGCTACCGTTTCAAGGCGATCGATGGGCTCATGACCAACTTCCACCTCCCCAAGTCGACGCTGTTTATGCTGGTGTCCGCGCTCATGGGACTGGAGAAGATGCAGGCGGTCTATGCCCACGCCATCGCGAACGGGTATCGGTTCTATTCTTACGGCGATTCCAGCCTGCTTTTGCCCGCGCGCTGACGGGGCGTATTAAAAGTAACGGTTCGCCTGAATTAGGGTGTTTGTCTTCGGAGTATCTTGTCGCTTAGGCTGATCGGGCCTGTCGGTCGTGATGGGGCCGAAAATGCGGAGAGGATGCCTATGCCGCCCGCGATGGTCACCGTGCCGACCGGCAAGCTGCCGCAGGCGCGGGTGACCGACATGGCGACCTGCGTCGTCCCCCCCGATGTCATCGTCAAGGGTTCGGCGACGGTGCTGGTGGGCTCGCTGCCCGCATGGGGGACAACACCGCGCATGGCGGCGTGATCGTGGGGGGCTTTCCTGCCGTCCTCATCGGTGGTTGAAGCGCTCTTGCGAAAATCGGGGGGCGGAGCGCCGCGCGACGCTTTTCACGATGATAATGCAAATGCGTCTTGGCACCGCAAGGCGGCTTGCCCATCTTGGTGGCCATGCAGAACATTCTGGAAATCGAGGGCCTGACGAAAACCTACGCGGGCGGCTTCACCGCGCTCGCCGGGGTCGACCTGGCCATCCGCAAGGGGGAGATCTTCGCCCTGCTCGGGCCAAACGGGGCGGGCAAGACCACGCTGATCGGAGCCGTCTGCGGGCTGGTTCGCCCCGGTTCGGGGACGATCCGCGCCTTTGGCGAGGACATGGGGCGCCACTGGCGCACCTTGCGCCGGCGCATCGGCCTCGTCCCGCAGGAACTGAGCACCGACATGTTCGAGACGGTGCTGGCGACGGTCAACTATTCGCGCGGCCTGTTCGGGCTCGCGCCCGATGCGGCCAAGGTGGAGGATGTGCTGCGCGCGCTCAGCCTGTGGGACAAGCGCCACGAATCGCTGCGCGCGCTGTCGGGTGGCATGAAGCGCCGGGTGCTGATCGCCAAGGCGCTTGCCCACGACCCCGAACTGCTGTTCCTCGACGAGCCGACCGCGGGGGTCGACGTTGAGCTGCGCCGCGACATGTGGCGCCAGATCGCCGCGCTGCGCGATCGCGGGACGACCATCATCCTGACCACCCACTACATCGAGGAGGCCGAGGAAATGGCCGACCGGGTGGGCATCATCCAGGCCGGAACGATCCGCGTGGTCGAGGAAACCCGCACGATCATGGCGCACCTGGGGCGGACCGAGGCGCATTTTACGCTAGGATACCCGCTCGCCGAAGTGCCCGAGGCGCTTGCCGCCTTCCCGGTCCAGCTGGCCGAGGATGGGCGCGAACTGGTCTATCGCGGCGGCGACGGGGCCGGGCAGGGCAAGGCGCAGGTCGCCGCGCTGGCCAAGGCGATGGTGCTGGCCGGGGTTGAATTCACAGCGATCAACATGCGCGAATCGAGCCTTGAGGAAATCTTCGTGACGCTGCTCGACAGCCCGGCCGGACAGGGAGAGGCGGCATGATCCATTTCAACGCGCGCAGCGCCTGGTCGATCTACCTCCACGAACTGGACCGGGCGCGGCGCACCGCGCTGCAGTCGATCGTCGCGCCGTTGCTGTCGACGATGCTCTACTTCGTGGTGTTCGGCGCTGCGGTCGGCAGTCGGATGAATTCGGGGCTCGACGGGGTCGATTACGGAGCGTTCATCGTGCCGGGGCTGCTGATGCTCACGCTGCTGAGCGAAAGCACCTCGAACGGGGCTTTCGGGATCTACATGCCGCGCTTTACCGGCGCGATCTACGAGCTGCTGTCGGCTCCCGTCGGCTTTGGCGAGACGCTGGCCGGCTTCGTCGGCGCGGCGGCCACCAAGTCGCTGGTGCTCGCCGCGATCATCATGGGGACCGCACGCTTCTTCGTCGATTATCAGGTGGTGCATCCCTTCTTCGTGCTGGGCTTCATCCTGCTCGTTTCTTCCTCGTTTTCGCTGTTCGGGTTCATTCTCGGGATATGGGCGAAGAGCTTCGAGCAGGTGGGCATGGTGCCTGCGCTGTTCGTGATGCCGCTGACCTTCCTTGGCGGCACGTTCTACTCGGTCGACGTGCTGCCCGAGCCCTGGCGCTCGATCGCGCTGGTCAATCCGATGGTCTACCTGGTCAACGGATTGCGCTGGTGTTTCTATGGCAAGGCGGATTTCCCGGTCATCGTCTCGCTGGCCATGGCGCTGGGCTTTTTGACGATTTGTGTCGTTATAATTGCGCGAATTTTTGCGACGGGGTGGCGTTTGCGGTCCTGATTAAGTAGGCGTTGGGCATGCCATCGATCCTGCGGTCCAGCCTCGTCCTCTCGCTCGCACTTGCCCCTCTTCCCGCGCTGGCCCATGCCCGGTCGGTGCCGGTGGTGCAGCCTCTGCCGCCGGCCTACGACTGGCCGGTGATCGTGATGCCCGATCCGATCCCGCCGCGTCCGGTGGCGGTTCTGCTGCCCGATTATCCTTCCCCCGTGCCTTTCATCAAGGCCGAGCCGCCCAAGCTTCCCGAAACCGTGCGCGCGATGCTGGCCGAGGCCATGGCCTCGGACAAGTCGGACGAGATGGAAGCCGTCGCCAAGTTCGCCATGAAGACCCAGCCCTGGTTCAAGGATGAAATCAAGGCGATGCAGAAGCAGCAGAAGGATCGCCTCGCCAAGGAAGCGGCCGACAAGCAGGCCGCCAAGGAAAAGCGCATCCGCGCGGCGGGTATCCTCCAGCTGTGGACCGGCGAGGTCGATCTTGGCGGCTACCGCAACACGGGCAACACCAACAATTTCGGGGTGACCGGATCGCTCAAGCTGGTGCGCACGGGGATCAAGTGGGAACACACGATCACCGCAACCGCCAATTATCAGGAGACCGATCACGAGATCACCACCAACAAGTACCTGATCGGTTACCAGCCGCGCTACACGCTCCACGAAGGCTACTTCGTCTATGGCCGGGCGCAGTATGAAAAGGACCCGATTTCAGGCTACTACAACCGCTACACGGCTTCGGGAGGTCTGGGGCGGCGGCTCATCAAGAACGACCGCATGACGCTGTCGGTCGAAATCGGTCCGGCGTTGCGCCAGGTCGATTATGTCGACGATCCCAACCAGACCACCTGGTCGGTGCTGACTTCCACTGACTTTTCGTGGAAGGTCAACGACATGATGAAGGTAACCGAAACCGCCAGCGCTTACGTAGGGACGGACAACGGCACCTTCACCTCGCTCACCGCGCTCGAGGCGAGCATGACCAAGAAGCTCAAGCTCAAACTCTCCTATTCGTTCGAGCACGAGACCAATCCGGCCTCGGACACGCTCAAGACCGACACGATTTCCGCCTTGTCTCTGGTCTACGGCTTCTAGGAGCGCTAACGGGCTTGGCCATGAAGCCCCGTTTCCAGTTTTCGATCCATGCCCGCGATGGTCGGGCCCGCACCGGTCTCATCCAGATGCGCCGCGGCGAGATCCGCACGCCCGCCTTCATGCCGGTGGGCACCGCCGCCACGGTCAAGGCGATGAAGCCCGAAGGCGTGCGCGCCGCCGGGGCCGACATCATCCTTGGCAACACCTATCACCTCATGCTGCGTCCGGGCGCCGAGCGCATGGCGCGCCTGGGCGGTCTGCACCGGTTCATGAACTGGGACCGCCCGATCCTTACCGACAGCGGCGGCTATCAGGTGATGAGCTTGTCCGAACTGCGCAAGATCACCGAGGAGGGCGTGACGTTCGCCAGCCACCTCGATGGCTCGCGCCACATGCTCAGCCCCGAACGTTCGATGGAAATCCAGCGCCTGCTCGGCTCGGACATTGTGATGGCCTTCGACGAGTGCCCCAAGATCGACCAGCCGCGCGATGTCATCGCGCGCTCGATGGAAATGTCGATGCGCTGGGCCAAGCGCAGCCGCGACGGGTTCGACAGCGGCGAGGAGCACGCCGAGCGTTCGGCGCTGTTCGGGATCCAGCAGGGCGCGCTCGATGAAGGCTTGCGCAAGGCGAGCGCGGACGCGCTGGTCGACATCGGTTTCGATGGTTACGCGATTGGCGGCCTGGCGGTGGGCGAAGGGCAGGAGGCGATGTTCGCCACGCTCGACTTTGCCCCGCTCCAGCTGCCCGACGATCGCCCGCGCTACCTGATGGGCGTGGGCAAGCCCGACGACCTTGTCGGCGCGGTCGAGCGTGGGGTCGACATGTTCGACTGCGTGCTGCCGACCCGTTCGGGCCGCAACGGGCAGGCGTTCACCTGGAACGGCCCGCTCAACATGCGCAACGCGCGCCATGCCGAGGATAGCGATCCGATCGATACGCGCTGCCCGTGCCCGACCTGCACGACCTATTCGCGCGCCTACCTCCACCATCTCATCCGCGCGGGCGAAATGCTGGGGGCGATGCTGCTGACCGAACACAACATCTGGTTCTACCAGCAGCTCATGCAGGCGATGCGCGATGCCATCGCCGAGCAGCGCTTCGCGGCCTTTGCGGCCGATTTCCGACGCGATTACTTCGCCGCGCGTTCGGGCTAGAGCGCTTTCTGAACCGTCACCTGACGGTTCTGAAAATGCGTTAAAACAAAGAGCTAGAGCAAGCGAAACGCCGCGAAAGCCAGGCTTGCCAGCAGCACGCCGAGGCTGGAGAGAAGGGCCAGCCCGGCGCGGTTTCCGGCCCGGCCTGCGGCGGTGAATACGATCCCTGCCTTGAAGGCCATGTTGCTGGCCACCGTCCCGGCGAGCGCGAGCGCGGCGATCGCGTCGGGTACCGCGCCGCTCGGCAGTGTCGAATAGGCGACCATCGCCGCGTCGACGTCGACGCTTCCGGCCAGAAACAGCGACAGGCCGCCTCCCGCGCCGCCGAAATTGGCCTGTGACCAGCGCACCAGCAGAGCCGCCCCCGCGACCGCGAGCAGGAAGCCGAGCGCGGGGACAAGCTCGAACGGACGGCTTTCGGGCGCCGAGGCGCGCGCCACGCCGTTCTCCTCGCGGCGCCACACCAGCAGCGTGGCGAGCGCGGCGCTCGCCAGCGCCGGGCCGAGCAGCAGCGCAAGACGCGGCAGGATTGCCGGAGCGAGCAGGCTCGCCAGGATCAGCACCCGCGCGTACATGATCGTGCTGGCCAGCGCGATGCCGGTCGCCAGCGGGCCATTGCCGCCTTCGCGCAGCTGGCTGGAAAAGGCCGTGGTCACCGCGGTCGAGGAATAGGCTCCGCCGATGGCCGCCGTGGCCAGCGTGCCACGGGCCGGGCCGATAAGGCGCCGCGCAATGTAGCCCGCGATGGAGAAGCCGGTGATGAGCAGGACCACCAGCCACAACTTGAACGGGTTCCACGCGAGGTAGGGGCCCATGTCGCGGTTGGGCAGGAAGGGCAGCACGCCCACCGCCAGCACGGCGTAACGCACCAGCGCGCGCAGCTCCTCCTGCGTAAGCGCGGCCAGCAGCGAATGGGCCTGCTGGCGGGCCGAGAGCAGCAGCGTGGCGAGCGCGGCGAGCGCGAGGGCCAGCGCGGTATAGCCGCCACCGGCGAGCGCGCCGAGCCCCAGGGTGAGCAGCGCGGCGACAAGGCTCGTCGCGTCGCGCGGATCGCTGCACGCGCGTGGGCGCAGGAACACGGCGAGCAGCAGGGCGGCCATTGCGGCCAGGAACACTGCGCCCAGGGCCTGCGAAAGCTGAAGCGCCAGCACGGCGGCCAGTCCGCCCGCGCCGCCGATCAGGGTGAAGGTCCGCACGCCCGCGACACGCGTACCGTCGGCGGCCGCGCGCTGGCGCCAGCCGCGTTCGATACCGATCAGCAGTCCCGCGCCAAGGGCTGCCAGAAGCTGGAGGCCCAGCGCGATCTGCACCGCATCGCTTGCCGTCTGTGCCTGCACGTCCTCTCCCGCCTCGCGCCCCCGTCGATGCCGGGGCGTCCGAGCGCATAGCACGCCTGGCCCGGCGCGATAGTGCGCGCCGATCTACTTGTGCGCGAAAAGCAGGGTGCCGGGTCCGAGCTGGGCCAGCAGCGGGCGGATGTCGCCGAGCGAAACTGCGAAGCAGCCCAGGCTGCGCCCGATCCGCCCGGTGTGGCGCGCCATGTCGGGCGAGACGTAAGGAGCGCCGTGGATCACGATGGCGCGCTGGTAGGCCAGCGAATTGTCGGGATCGAGCCCGTGCAGGCGGCGCGAGTGGCCGTGCTGCCCGAAATAGGTCTCGCCCACCAGGAAGCTGCCTTGGGAAGACGCGTTCGAGCCGGGCCGGTTGGAAAAACTGTGCACCATCCCGGTGTTGCCCGGATCGGACCCGCGCCCATGCGCGACCAGCAGGTCGGACAGCACGCGCGCGTTGCCAAGATCGACGAGCTGGAAGCGGGCACTGGCGGAAGGCGCTCCGAAATCGACCAGGCCGATGAGGTCGCGCTGGCGCACGCGCATCGCGTGGGTATCGAGCGCGGCCTTGGCCTGTGCCAGGCCTTCGGGCGCGGCCTGGCTGAGCGGGGCGGCAAAAACCTTGGGCGAAGCAAGACTGGCCACGCCCGAAACGAGCGCGCCAAGGACATGGCGACGATGGAACTGCATGGCGAAACAACGACCCGAATGTTTGTCTAAGCACTATGCGAAGCCCTTCAGGGAAATGCAATGCCCGAGGCGATGGCATCGCAAGGGCGAACCCGAAGGCTGTGCGCCGTCTTTGCGCGCGAGACTGGACATGCGCGGCGAAGCCTTCGACATTCCCAGCTCGATCACGCTGCGGTGCGCGATTCGCATCGTGTGCCCGCCTTGCTGCCCCGGTCTGGAGAGCGCCTGCATGCCCACTATCGCGATCGTCAGTCAGAAGGGGGGCTCGGGCAAGACCACGCTCACGCTTCATCTGGCTACCAGTGCCGTCTACGCCGGAAAGCAGGCGACGATCATCGACACCGATCCGCAGGCGACCGCGGCGGCCTGGGGCGACTGGCGCGGGGAATTCCTGCCCGAAGTCGTCACGTGCCCACCGGTTCGCCTGTTCAGCACGGTCGAGCGGGCGCGGCGTGGCGGCGCCGAAGTCGTCGTGATCGACACCCCCCCGCACGGCGATACGGCCTCGCGCGAGGCGGTGCGTCTCGCCGATCTGGTGCTGATCCCGACCAAGGCGCGCGCCTTTGACCTGCACGCGCTCGAGGCGACCGCCGGGCTCATGGCCTATGCCTCGAAACCCGCCTACGTGGTGTTCAACGCGGTTCCCGCTCGGGCGAGCCGGATGCTGGAGGAGGCGGCCAGGTCGGCGCAGAGCCTCGGGCTCAAGGTCTGCCCGATTCATTTCGGCGAACGGGCGGCCTTCCACCGTTCCTCGGGCACTGGCGAAGTGGCGACCGAAATCGAGCCTGACGGAAAGGCGGCGGGCGAAGTCGCGGCGCTGTGGGCCTGGGTTCAGACCGTCCTTCCCGCCTGAGCGCGGTTCGGACGTTCCGTTCGGACCAGTCTGCGGGGAGAAGGGGCTGGCGCATTGGCGGCGTTTTGCTGTTCAGGGGGGCGCTTTTATCCTTGCGTCTAGTTAACTTATATGCGCCTTATCAATCGATTACTGATGGGTTTTTGATTTGGTGGAGACGGGGCAACATGATTTTCAAGCGAACGGCGGCGGCCGTTTCGGGCGCGCTGGCGGCGCAAACGCTGGCGTGCGGAGCGATCGCGCAGCCAGCGCCCGTGTCCGATCTTGCCGCGAAGTTCGGTGCGCGGGCCGATGTCCGCCAGATCACGCTTTCGCCCGATGGGCAGCAGGTGGCGTTCCTGTCCTCAGGCAATCCACGCGGCGAGGTGCTCAGCGTTGCCAACGTGGCTGATGGGCACACCAAGGCCATTCTCAACGCCGCGGGTGGGGACGAGCATATCTCGCGTTGTTCGTGGATTACCAACGACAGGCTGCTGTGCGATTATCGCGCCATCAAGAACATCGCAGGCCAACTCCTGGGCTTCTCGCGGATGTTGGCGGTCGATGCCGATGGTTCCAGGCTCAAGGTTCTGTTCCAGAACCAGTCGCCGTTTCGCCAGCTCTCGCTGCGCCAGTCGGGCGGTGACCTGATCGACTTCGACGGCGGCGAGCCGGGGTCGGTTCTGGTCAGCCGGGAATACGCCAAGGAGCGCACGATCGGCACCCGCCTTGCCGAGGATCGCGATGGGCTGGGGGTGGACCGGCTCGATACGACCACGCTGCGCCGCCGTCCGATCGAGCAGCCCAAGCGCACGGCGGTGGAATACATTTCAGATGGACACGGCGCCATTCGCGTGATGGGCCTGCAGCCGCCCGCATCGGGCGGCTACGCGGCGACCTTCATCGACTACATGTACCGCCCGGCACAGGGAGGGGATGGCTGGAAGCCGCTGTCACGGATCGAATTCAACGGGGCTGGCTGGAGCGGCTTCAACCCTTCGGCGGTCGATCGCGGACTTGACGTGGTCTATGGCTTTCAGGACCACGATGGCTATTCGGCGCTCTACAGCATCGCGCTGGACGGGAGCGGGGCGAGCCGGTTGGTGGCCGGGCGTCCCGGTGTCGATGTCGATGGTCTCGTCCGGATCGGTCGCTCGCGCCGGGTGGTCGGGGTGAGCTACGCGCAGGAATACCGCGTGGTCGACATCTTCGATCCCGACATAAAGTCCATGCTGGCGATGCTGCACAAGTCCTTTCCGGCCGATCGCCAGCTCCAACTGCTCGATGCGAGCGCGGATGAGAGCAAGTTCCTCGTCGAAGTAACGGCCGACGATGATCCAGGCACGATCTATCTGTTCGACCGCAAGACCCGCGAACTGCGCGACCTGCTGCTGGTCCGTCCCCAGCTGGCGAACCTCACGCTGGCGAAGATGAAGCCGGTGACCTACGCGGCGGCGGACGGCACGAAGATCCCCGCTTATCTTACCCTGCCGCCGGGGAAGGAAAATGCCAAGGGCCTGCCGGCCATCGTCATGCCGCATGGCGGGCCGAGCGCGCGGGACGAATGGGGTTTCGACTGGCTCGTGCAATACTACGCTCAGCGTGGTTTCGCGGTGTTGCAGCCGAACTACCGTGGATCGGCAGGTTATGGTGAGAACTGGCTGATGCAGAACGGTTTTAAGTCCTGGCGCAGCGCGATCGGCGATATCGACGATGCGGGCCGCTGGCTGGTTTCGCAAGGCATCGCCGCGCCCGACAAGCTGGCCATCGTGGGCTGGTCCTATGGCGGCTATGCGGCGCTTCAGTCGGGTGTGACGGAGCCGGGGCTGTTCAAGGCGATCGTTGCGATAGCGCCGGTCACCGATCTTGCTCTCCTGCGCGAAGAGAGCCGCGATTTCACGAATTTCCGCTTCGTCGATCGTCAGATCGGGGATGGGCCGCAGGTCGCGGCGGGCTCACCGGCGCAACACGCCGGGGCGATCGCGGTCCCGGTGTTGATGTTTCATGGCACGCTGGACCAGAACGTCGATATCGAGCAGACCCGTCTGATGCAGCGGCGCCTGCAAAGCGCGAGCAAAACGGTCGACGTGGTCGAGTTCGAAGGCCTTGCCCATAGCCTTGACGACAGCGTGGCCCGGCGCACGCTGCTTTCGCAAAGCAATGCGTTCCTGCGCCGGACGATGGGAATGCAGTAAGGCGGCTGGGCGATTGGGGGGCTGCAAACGGCACCCCGAAACAACGCCCGGCGTCAGCCGGGCGGGCTAAGCGGGCCGATCATGCGGGGTCGAGGCGCTCGTTCTCGGCCTTTTCGAGCAAGGTTCCGACATAGGCGATAAAGGCCCCGGTGCGCGTGTCGCGAAAGCCAGCCCCGATCGCGGCGGCGTGGCGCTGCGCGGTGGCGAGGTCGGGATACCATTTCCCGGTGCGGTGAGGGGTGACGTATCGGTAGCGGGTCATCGTGCCTGAGCAATGCTTCCCCTGTCCAAGGGTTGCGTCCATGGCCCGCCCATAGGCGACCATTCCGTCACTTTTGCGACAGCTGGGCATCGTGTGCCGTGTCGTGGGTCACGCCCGGCGCGAAAAAGGCGCAAAAAAAGGGTGGCCCCTTGCGAGGGCCACCCTTTTCCCGAAAGAATTTCGTTCCCGAAGGAAACCAATCTTAGCGCGAGTAGAACTCGACGACCAGGTTGGGTTCCATCTTCACCGGGTAGGGCACTTCGTCGAGCGAGGGAACGCGGACGAAAGTGACCTTGTCGCCTTCGGAGGAGACATAGTCAGGAACTTCGCGCTCGGGCAGAGCCTGAGCTTCGATGACCAGAGCCATTTCCTTGGCCTTGTCACCGAGCGAAATCACGTCACCCACGCGGATGCGACGCGAAGCGATGTTGCACTTCACGCCATTGACGCGGATGTGGCCGTGCGAAACGATCTGGCGGGCAGCAAAGATGGTCGGCGCGAACTTGGCGCGGTACACCACCATGTCCAGGCGCTGCTCGAGCAGGCCGATCAGGTTCTGACCGGTGTCGCCCTTCATGCGGCTGGCTTCCTGGTAGGTTGCCTTGAACTGCTTCTCGGTGACGTCGCCGTAGTAGCCCTTGAGCTTCTGCTTGGCGCGCAGCTGCAGACCGTAGTCCGACAGCTTGCCCTTGCGACGCTGGCCGTGCTGGCCCGGACCGTAAGAGCGGCGGTTAACCGAGCTCTTGGGACGGCCCCAGATGTTCTCGCCCATGCGGCGATCGAGTTTGTACTTAGCGCTCTTACGCTTCGACATAACGCTTTCTTTCCATTCTGCTGTCGCCCGTGCCACCGTGGCAAGGCGATCCATGAGGTCCCGGAGGCGCACCATCCGGCCGTAATGTGCCGGATGCGGCCGCCGCTTCACCGGGGTGCGGGGCCGAAGGAGACACCTGCCGTCAAACGGCGGGCGTCCTGTGAAGCGCTGGCCCATACGCGAGAGGGGCGCAAAGTCAAGCCCGAAGCGTTTGTGCACTGGCTTCGGGCCTGATCTTCAAGCGAGCGGTCAGGCCGGAACGGCGGGGGCGCCGATGGCCTCGATGTCGAACGGCGTGGTCTGGTAGATCTCGTTGATCCAGTTGCCGAACAGCAGGTGCGCCGCGCCGCGCCAGGCGTTTTCGGGGGCGCGGGTGGGATCGTCCTCGGGGAAATAACCGAGCGGGAGCTGGACCGCGCCGTCGCGGCGGTATTCGTCGCCCAGCGTGTTGGTGTCGTACTCGAGGTGGTTGAACATGTGCAGCGCGCGGTGCTGCGGATCGTCCACCAGGCACGCGCCGCTCGCATCGCTGCGCGCCAGCACGTCGAGCGCGGGAACGCGCGCGATGTCTTCTTCGGCGACTTCGCTCCAGCGCGAGACCGGGACCGGGAAGCGATCGGCGAAGCCGCGCAGGTACGGCGAGGTCTGATCGCGCGAGGTGTGCGCGAAGACGCCGAAGGCCTTGGCCTCGAGCGGGCGCTTGTCGACCTTGTGGAAGTGGTAGAGCGCAGCCTGCGCGGCCCAGCAGATGGTCAGCGTGCGGTGCACGTTGGTCTGCGTCCAGTCGAAGATTCGCTGCATCTCGTCCCAGTAGGCGACATCCTCGTAGGCCATGCGTTCGAGCGGCGCGCCGGTGATGATGAAGCCGTCGAAGCGATGCGCGCGCACCGCTTCCCAGGGCCGGTAGAACGCGGCCATGTGGTCGTGCGAGGCGTTGCGTGCGACATGGTCGCTGATGCGCACCAGCGAAAGTTCGATCTGCAGCGGCGTTGCGCCCAGCAGCCGCGCGAGCTGCGTCTCGGCGCTGATCTTGTCGGGCATGAGGTTGAGCAGCCCGATCTGCAGCGGGCGAATGTCCTGACGCCCCGCGTCGGCCTCGCTCATCACCACCACGCCTTCGCTCTCGAGCGTCTGGCGGGCGGGCAGGTCATCGGGAATCTTGATCGGCATTGTAACGTCGTACTCCTGAGGGAGGCGACGCGTATCCGTGGCTTGTCCGCTTGATTGCCGGGCCGGCCACATCCTCCCGCAAGGGAGTGCCACCTTGCCCGGAGCGGCAGGTTGGCGTTGGGCGTCGTCCCAACTCTTGATGCTGAGCGCGCTCATACACCTATTGCGCGAGAAATCAAAACGGCGTTTTCACATGGGGAAGGGGATTTGCGGAAGGGACGGGGAAGAAGGCTTTTATCGAAGGGGTCCCCCCCTTGCCCCCAAACCGCCCACGCCGCCTACGCGGCGTGGAAAAACTCAAACTTCCGGTTTTGCCCCATGGCAGACGAAGAAGGAAGGGGTTGAAGCAGGGGGCCATCGCCTCCTGCACCCCCGAAACCTGGCGGCGGTGCGCTTCACCGCAACGCTGCGCTCGGGTTCGTCGGGAGACCTTTTAGAGCCAGCGGCGCCAATCGTGCCGGACGGATGGGGCGTGCCCAAACATCGACATTTCGAGGGTCCGGGGGATCATCCCCCGGAAAATCTTGTCTGTTCTTTTACACTCCCGCCCGGCGGCTTCCCACCCTATCCTGCCGTTCCGATCCCCCCGAATTTGTCCGCCCAGGCTAGGCTTTCGTAAACCGCACCGCGATGCGCGCCACTTCGGCGA
Source organism: Novosphingobium organovorum (assembly GCF_022832435.1). Taxonomy (GTDB): domain Bacteria; phylum Pseudomonadota; class Alphaproteobacteria; order Sphingomonadales; family Sphingomonadaceae; genus Novosphingobium; species Novosphingobium organovorum. The sequence continues at coordinate 85,905 of NZ_JALHLF010000006.1, forward strand.
GAACCGCCGTCGCCGCCGGGTCGATCAGCGGGCGGCGGACGGCCGGTTCGAAATAGGCGGTGACGAGGAGCGGGGCCTTGCCCACAGGCGCGCCGAAAGCGAGGTCGATATAGGTCGTGGCGCCCGTTCCGGTCTTGTCACCGCTCACCCAGTCCTTGGGAAAGCCCGCGCGCAGGCGATCGGTGCCGGTTTCGACCGCGGTCATCCAGGCGGTGAGCGTGCGGCGACTGGCAGAGGACAGCGCCGTGCCCAGCAGCAGCGTGCGCAGCGTCTGGCCCATCGCGGCAGGGCTCGTCGTGTCGAGTTCGGTTCCGGGCGGGGTGCGGTTGAGTTCGGGTTCGAAACGGTCGAGCCGGCTCACCGTGTCGCCGATCGCGCGCCAGAAGCGGGTCAGCGCTTGCGGTCCGCCGCTGGCGTGAAGAAGGAGGTTGGCGGCGGTGTTGTCGCTGGTGACCACCGCCGCGCGCGCGAGGTTGAAGAGCGTCATGCCTTGCGCGACATGCTGGCTGGTCACCGGGCTGTAATCGAGCAGGTCGGCCTTGGTCCAGCGCAGCCGGTGCGACAGGTCGAGCGTGCCGGCGTCGCCACGCGCCAACAGCATCGCGCCGAGCGAGAGCTTGAACGAACTGCATTGGGTAAAGCGCTCGTTTGCGCGCCAGCCGAAGCTGTGGCCGCTGGCGGTGTCGAGGACGAAGGCGCCAAGCCGCCCCTTGGCGCGCCCTTCGAGCGCGGCGAGCGCCGCAGAGGGATCGCGCTGGGACGTTGCAAGAAGCGGGGGCGCCACGCTGCCAGCAAGCCCGCCCAATCCGATCATCACGACGTTTCGCCTGGCGTATAGCACCCTCGTCTTGCCCCTTTGCGGTTGTCCCGAGCCGAGGGTCTAGCAGGTGATGCGCCAAAAGCCCTGCGCGCACGGCGCAGGGCGTGCACGGCCTGGCGCAGCGCTCAGCTGTCGCGCGGGCGGCGTTCCTTTTCGAGCGTGGAGAGCACGCCGCGCAGGGTGCGCACTTCGAGGTGGTTCCACGCGGGCTTGGTGAGGAGGTTGCGCAAGGTCAGCCGGTTGGCTTCGGCACGGGTCTCGGGCCAGAAGTAGTTCTTGGCCTCAAGCAGACGCTCGAAGTGCGCGATCAGCCCTTCGAGCTGGTCCTGCGGCGCCGGGGGCAGCGCCTCTTCCTGCGTGGGCTGGACGAGCGTGGCGCCCTTGGACCATTCGTAGGCGCACAGGATCACCGCCTGGGCGAGGTTGAGCGAACCGAACTCGGGGTTGATCGGCACCGTCAGGATCGTGCGGCACAGCGCCACGTCCTCGGTTTCCAGACCCGAACGCTCGGGGCCGAACACGAAGGCCGAGCGGCCTTGTTCGGCGTGGATTTCGCGCGAGGCTTCCTCGGGGGTGACGACGCGCTTGGTCACGCCGCGCTTGCGCACGGTGGTGGCGTAAACGTTGGCGCAGTCCGCCACCGCATCGGCGAGGCTCTCGAAAACTTCGGCCTGTTCAAGGATGAAGTCGGCACCGGCAGCCGCGGGGCCGGCGGAGGGATTGGGCCAGCCGTCGCGCGGGGTGACGAGGCGCATCTCGACGAGCCCGAAGTTGAGCATCGCGCGCGCGGCCTTGCCGATGTTCTCGCCCAATTGCGGGCGCACGAGGACGATGACGGGTTTTTGGGTTTCGGGCACGGGGTCGGTCAGTCCTTGTTGCGGTCGCCCACCGCGACGTCGCGCACGGTTCCAGCGAATTCCTCGAAGTCGCGCGCCTCGTCGAAGGCGCGGTAGACCGAGGCGAAGCGGATGTAGGCCACCGAATCGAGCTGGCGCAGCCCTTCCATCACCATCTCGCCGATCGCGCGCGAGGGCACTTCGGACTCGCCCATGGTCTCGATCTGGCGCTGCACGCCCGAGACGAGTTGGTCGATCCGCTCGCGATCGATGCGGCGCTTGCGGCAGGCGAGCGCGACCGATTTCTCGATCTTGGCGCGGTCGAACGGTTCGCGCCGCTCCTCGCCTTCCTCACCCGACTTGATGACGGTGATCTCGCGCAGCTGGACGCGCTCGAACGTGGTGAAGCGCGCGCCGCAGCTCGAACACTGGCGCCGGCGGCGGATCGCGGAGCCGTCCTCGGCGGGACGGCTGTCCTTCACCTGGGAATCGTCATGGGCGCAAAAAGGGCAGCGCATTCGCTCGTGTCATTTCCAAATAAGTGCGGGCAGGCGCGGCCTCAGTCGGGCCGCACCCGCTTGTAGAACTTGTATCCGGCTCCCGCAGCAAGCCCCATGCCGATCGAGACGAACGGCAGGGCGGCCCCGGCCACCGCCCCCAGCGCCGCCCACACGAGCACCGGTTTGGTCGAGGGATGGTCGAGACCATCGGCGAGCATTCCGGAAAGCTCCTGGCGGGCGTCGAAGACGAAATCGCCAGTGTCGTGGGGGCGCTTGGGGTCGGTCATGGTCTTAGTCCTCGTAGATCGGGAAACGGTCACACAAGGCTTCAACGCGCGCGCGGACATTCTGCTCCACTTGCGCGTCACCGGCTTCGCCGCACTTGGCCAGGCCATCGAGAACGTCGGCGACCATGTTGCCGATCTCGCGGAATTCCTCGGGGCCGAAACCACGGGTGGTGCCCGCCGGGGTGCCCACGCGGATGCCGCTGGTCTTCATCGGCGGCAGCGGATCGAACGGAATGCCGTTCTTGTTGCAGGTGATGCCCGCCCGCTCGAGCGCCTCGTCGGCGTCCTTGCCGGTCACGCCCAGCGGCGACAGATCGATCAGCGCGACGTGGGTATCGGTCCCGCCCGAAACGATCGCCGCGCCGCGCGCCTTGAGCGTGTCGGCCAGCACCTTGGCGTTTTCGATCACCTTGGCGGCGTAGTCCTTGAACTCGGGACGCAGCGCTTCACCAAAGGCCACGGCTTTGGCGGCAATGACGTGCATCAGCGGGCCGCCCTGGAGACCGGGAAAGACCGCCGAGTTGATCTTCTTGGCGAGCTTCTCGTCGTTGGTGAGGATCATGCCGCCACGCGGCCCACGCAGCGTCTTGTGGGTGGTGGTGGTGGCGATGTGCGCGTGGGGGAAGGGCGAGGGGTGCAGGCCCGCGGCCACGAGCCCGGCGAAGTGCGCCATGTCAACCTGGAACAGCGCGCCCACGTTGTCGGCGATCTCGCGCATGCGCTGGAAGTCGATCACGCGCGGATAGGCCGAACCGCCCGCGATGATGAGCTTGGGCTGGTGTTCGGTGGCGAGCTTCTGGACCTCGTCGTAGTCGATGAGGTGGGTGTCCTTGGTCACGCCGTACTGGACCGCGTTGAACCACTTGCCCGACAGCGCGGCGCGCGCGCCGTGGGTGAGGTGGCCACCGGCGTCCAGGCTCATGCCCAGGATGGTCTCACCGGGCTTGACCGTGGCGAGCAGCACCGCGCCGTTGGCCTGCGCGCCCGAGTGGGGCTGGACGTTGGCGAAGTCGCAGCCGAACAGCTGCTTGGCGCGCTCGATGGCGAGCGTCTCGACTTCGTCGGAAGGCTCGCAGCCCTGGTAATAGCGCTTGCCGGGATAGCCTTCGGCGTACTTGTTGGTGAGCACCGAGCCCTGCGCTTCGAGCACCGCCTTGGAAACGATGTTTTCCGAGGCGATGAGCTCGATCTGCTTGCGCTCGCGCTTCATTTCCTTGCCGATCGCGGCCGCGACGGCGGGATCGCTTGTGGCCACGCTGTCGGTGAAGAAGCCGGGAGAACGGATTGCGGTTTCGACGGTCATGTGCGGGGGCCTCTTCGTGTCAGGCGGGAGGGTTGGAGAGCTTGTCGACGCGGCCGGCGTGGCGGCCACCGCCGAATTCGGTCGAAAGAAAGGCATCGAGGCAGGCCTTGGCCATGTCGATCCCGGTCAGGCGGGCGCCCATCGCGATGCAGTTGGCATCGTTGTGCTCACGCGCGAGAGCGGCCGAGAGCGGCTCGGAAACGAGCGCGCAGCGCAGCGCCGGATTGCGATTGACCGCGATCGAGATGCCAATACCCGAACCGCACAGCGCCACGCCGAACTGGGCGGTGCCATCGGCCACGACCGAAGCGAGCAGATAGCCGTAATCGGGGTAATCGACGCGATCGGCGGTTTCCGGACCAAGGTCGGCAACCTCATGGCCGAGTTCCATCAGGTATTCGCGCAAGCTCGCCTTGAGGTCGACGGCGGCGTGATCGGAAGCAATGGCAATGCGCATGTTTGCAGGGCCTGTCGTTGCTGGAGTGGATTCGATTCGCCCCCCTTAGTCTTCTGCGGCCAAAGAGGCCACACCCGAGCCGCTTTTCACGGACAAATGGGGGTTTTCGGGGCGGTTGACAGGAGCGGTCGGCAAGCGGAAACCTCGGCGTGATCGGTCGGGGGCCTGCGGGGGAAATGACGATGCGAAGCTGGTTACCGTTCTGGATTTTCGCGATAGTGGCGGCGGGCTTCGCGGTGCTGGGAACCACCCCTCCGCTCTCGCGCGCCGAATACGCTGCGGCCGACGGCTTCTCGGCGCGCCACGCGATGCGCGACATCGCGGTGATCGCCAGGGCGCCGCACCCCAGCGGCTCGGTCGAAATCGCGCGCGTGCGCGCCGCGCTGGTCGCGCGCCTCGCGCATGCGGGGCTGGCCGTGCGCCTACAGGAAGGCGTCTTTCCGCCGCAGGCACGCGCGGTGCTCGAGGAGCGCAGCGGGCGCAAGGCGGGGCGTGTTGCGCTCGTCAACGTGATTGCGCGCCTGCCGGGGCGCGATCCAACGCTTCCAGCGCTGCTTCTCATGGCGCATTACGACAGTGTCGAAGGTTCGCCCGGTGCGGCGGACGACGGTGCGGGCGTGGCGACGATCCTGGGCGTGGTCGATACGCTGAGCCGGATGCAGGGTCGTCGTCGCGACGTCTATGTCGTGTTCACCGATGGCGAGGAGGCGGGGCTGGTCGGGGCAAGGCTGTTCTTTGCCAGAGCGCCCGAGCGCGAACGGATCGGGGCGATCATCAATCTCGAGACGCGCGGCGGGGGCGGCAAGGCCAACCTGTTCCAGACCTCGCCCGACAACGGGGAGGTCGCTGCGCTCTGGGCGCGTTCGGTGGCGCATCCGGCAGGCTCGTCGCTGGCGACCTACATCTATTCGCTGCTGCCCAATGATACCGATCTGACCGTCGGCCTGCCGCTGGGCGTTCCGGCGTGGAACTTTGCCTTCATCGGGCGGCCCGGTCTCTACCATTCGCCACTGGCAACGCCGGAAAACCTCGACCGCGGCGCGTTGCAGCAGATGGGCAACCAGACGCTGGGGCTCGCGCGGGCGCTGGTCATGACCCCTGCGCTTCCCCGGCCGAGCCCCGATCGGGTGTTCTTCGATGCCTTTGGCCTTTTCGTCGTGTCCTACGCGCCGGTGTGGGGCTGGGCGATGCTCGGGCTCGCCGCCTTCGGGCTGATCCTTGGCGCCGGGCGCGAATTCGACGGCCGCGCAGTGGTGGCGGGAGCAGGGCGCATGCTGGCGTTTCTCCTTGCCTGCGTGGTGCTGCTGAGCGGGCTCGATTGGCTTTCGCACTGTGGCCAGGCGCTCAATTACTACGATCGCCTGGCGGCGACACCCCGGCTTCAGGTGATGGCGCTGCTCACCGGCCTTGCGGTCATCATCGCCCTGCTCGGGCGGCGCCCCGCGTCCCCCTCGGGGGTGGCCGGATTCGCCCTGCCGCCCTTCGTGCTGGCGCTCATCGTGCAGGTCCTGGCGCCGGTTGCCGCTTATGTGCTGGTTATCCCGATGCTGGGCCTGGGGCTGGTCATGGCCACACGGCGCTTCGTTCCAGCGAAGCTGGCCGATCCAGTGGCCGCCGTGATTGGGGCGCTGGCCAGCGGCTACACGCTGGCCATTGGCTACTCCATCTTCCAGGCCGTGGGAGCCGGGCTGGCGGTGGTCGCCGCGCTGCCGGCAATGATCGTGGCGGTGTTTGTCGCGGCGCTGCGCCCGACCGGAAAGCGCCCCGAGACCGGCCCCCGGCTCATTGCGGCCGCGCTGTTGCTCGGTGCATTGGCTCTCGCACTGTGGGTGCGGTTCGATCCGCTCGCGCCCAGCGTGCCGCCTTATTCGGGCGTGCGTCCGGCGATCGGGGGCAAGTAAGGACGCGGCTGCCCGTTTATTGGGTCAGCCCTCCTTCGCCACTTCGGGATGCGCCTTGATGTAGGCGTTGATCTTGAGTTGGAGGTCCTGCCCCATCGATTTGCCCAGCGCCAGGACGTCCTTCATGTAGGCGGTGTTCGCCGCGGCGACTTCGGGGTCCGACATCACGTCGAGCGCGTGCTGGAGGTAGGCCGCCCCGCTTGGTGAGCGAGCGAAGGCAAGCGTATCGGTGAGCTGCGCGCGCGTGAACTGGCGCGCGTAAGCGTGCGAGATCGCCTCGATCTGCTTGGGGATGAAAGCGGCGACGGCCGGGCGCAGCGCTTCGGGGATTGAGGCAAAGTAGCTCTCGAACAGGGCGCGCAGGCCCGGATCGCTGACCTTGTCCAGATCGACCGACTGGGTGAACTGGCTGGTCATGGTGGTGAGCAGTTCGTGCATCTTGGCTTCGCGCTGGGCGGGCGGAAAGGCGATGGTGAGGATCTGCCGTGCCAGCGCGAGGTTTTGCGGATCGAGTGCCGTCTCGGGCGCTGGCGCGCCAGAAGGCTCGGGTTCGGTCGCCGTCTGGGCCAGGACACCCGGCGCACCAAGGGGGAGGGTAAGGGCGAGCGTGGCCGCAGCGAGCCAGGTCTTGGAACGGATCATGGAGCGAAAGTCCTTCAGGATCATGGCTTTGTTACCATGCACGTGCGATTAGTCCGATCATCCCTTGCGGACAAATGGAAACGCCCGCAACCACGGTTGCGGGCGTCTTTTCCCTGTTCGAAGGAGCGTCCTTGCGGTTCGCTTCCCCCGCATTCGTTACTGGTCGAGGAACGAGCGCATCTTGCGCGAACGGCTCGGGTGCTTGAGCTTGCGCAGCGCCTTCGCTTCGATCTGGCGGATACGTTCGCGGGTGACCGAGAACTGCTGGCCCACTTCCTCGAGCGTGTGGTCGGTGTTCATGCCGATGCCAAAGCGCATGCGCAGCACGCGTTCTTCGCGCGGGGTGAGCGAGGCGAGGACGCGGGTGACCGTTTCCTTGAGGTTCGCCTGGATCGCCGCGTCGACCGGAATGATCGCGTTCTTGTCCTCGATGAAGTCGCCCAGGTGCGAATCTTCCTCGTCGCCGATCGGCGTTTCGAGGCTGATCGGCTCCTTGGCGATCTTCATGACCTTGCGCACCTTCTCGAGCGGCATCGAGAGGCGTTCGGCCATTTCCTCGGGCGTGGGCTCGCGGCCCTGCTCGTGGAGGAACTGGCGGCTCGTGCGCACGAGCTTGTTGATCGTCTCGATCATGTGCACCGGGATGCGGATCGTGCGCGCCTGATCGGCGATCGAGCGGGTGATCGCCTGACGGATCCACCAGGTCGCGTACGTCGAGAACTTGTAGCCGCGGCGGTACTCGAACTTGTCGACCGCCTTCATTAGCCCGATGTTGCCTTCCTGGATCAGGTCGAGGAACTGCAGGCCGCGGTTGGTGTACTTCTTGGCGATCGAGATCACCAGACGCAGGTTCGCCTCGACCATTTCCTTCTTGGCGATGCGCGCTTCGCGCTCACCCTTCTGGACCATGTTGACGATGCGGCGGAACTCGGGAAGCGCCATGCCGGTGGCTGCGGCGATGTCCGAGACTTCCTGACGGATGCGTTCGACGGCATCGGCTTCNACCCTTCTGGACCATGTTGACGATGCGGCGGAACTCGGGAAGCGCCATGCCGGTGGCTGCGGCGATGTCCGAGACTTCCTGACGGATGCGTTCGACGGCATCGGCTTCTTCCGAAGCGAAGGCCGCCCACTTCTTGTCCTTGCGTGCGACTTCGCCCAGCCAGGTGTCGTCGAGCTCGCGCCCGACATAGCTGCCGAGGAAATCGACGCGCTTGACCTTGTGGCGTTCGGCGAGGCGCAGCATCTGGCCACCCAGCGTGGTGAGGCGGCGGTTGAAGGTGTAGAGGTTGTCGACCAGGTATTCGATCTTGGTGGCGTGGAACTGCACCGATTCCACCTGCGCGGTGAGATCTTCGCGCAGCTGGTTGTACTTGTCTTCCTTGGCCGCCGGAAAATCGATGCCGAGCGCGAGCGCCTCGAGGCGCTCCGACTGGAGCTTCTCGAAAGTCTGGAACAGTTCGGTGATGGTGGCGAACTTCTCGAGCGCCTCGGGCTTGAGCGCGGCCTCCATCTGCGCGAGGCTGAGAGTGTTGTCCTCCTCGTCGTCCTCTTCCTTGCGGCGGCCTTCGCCTTCCTCGCCGTCCTCGCCTTCCTCGGAGTTGTCTTCCTCGTCCTCGTCTTCCTTGTACGAGGGACCGGCGGTGGCTTCGGAAATTTCGCCGTCGTCGTCGCTCTCGCCGTCTTCGTTGAGGCTTTCAGGCGCGGGTTCCTTGGACAGCATGGCGTCGAGATCGAGGATCTCGCGCAGCTGCATTTCCTCGTTGTTGAGCGCCTCGGACCACTGGATGATGGCGTGGAAGGTGATCGGGCTCTCGCACAGGCCCAGGATCATCATGTCCCGGCCGGCCTCGATGCGCTTGGCGATGGCGATTTCGCCTTCGCGGCTGAGCAGTTCGACCGCGCCCATTTCGCGCAAGTACATGCGCACGGGGTCATCGGTCCGCTCGACCGTTTCCTTCTTCTTGGTCTCGACGGCGGGGCGAGGCGAGGAATCGTCGTTCGAATCGACGTCGTCGACATCGTCCTCCTCATCGTCCGACTGCGCGTCCTCGTCGTTTTCGACGATGTTGACGCCCATTTCGTTGAGCGCGGAGGTGATGTCCTCGATCTGATCCGAAGACATGTCCTGGGGCAGAGCCTCGTTCAGCTCGTCATATGTGATGACGCCGCGACGCTTGGCACGTGCGATCAGCTTCTTGATCGAGGCCTCGTTGAGGTCGATCAGCGGCGCGTCGTTTCCATCGTTATCGCCGCCGTTGGTCTCGTTCTTGCTCATTCTTCCGCCGTTATCCCGTGCTGACCGTCGCCCCTGAGCGTACAATTATACAATTACGACGAAGATGCATGTCTTGTCGCCATTTGCCTGAGGCGTTGGTCAAATTCCAGCTTTCTCTTGAGCAAGCGCTGCTGTTCGGCAAAAGACTCCTCCGAAAGCTCACTTTCGAACCGGCTCGTCGCTTCTGCCAATGCCGCCTCCAGTACCGGACGCTCAATCAAGAGATCGATAGCCTGAGCCAATTCCTCGGCCGCCTTGTGCGCGTCTGCGTCCGGGGCAAGAAAGCCGAAGCGTAGCCCCGAGTAGTCGGCGGTCCCTGGAACTTCCAGGCCATTTGACGTCAATATGGTGGAGATTGCGCCACTTTCAAGCGGGGGCAACGCGTGGCAGCAATCGATTAGGGCCTCGAAGCGCGAATCGAGTCCCGGCGTGCGGGCGAGCGCTTCGGCGTGGCGGGGAAGCAGGTCGGGCCAGCGCATCAGTCCGGCGATAACGGCGGCCGCCAGCGCATCGCGCGAGCCGCCTTCCATCGCCCGGCGCAGCTTCTCGATCGATTCGGGAAGCGAGGGTTCGGGCGCGTTGCGACCCTGCCAGCGGCCCTGGTTCGCCCGGCGCGGCCCGCCGCCGCCCATCCCGGTACCCATGCCGGGGGCGCGTCTTGGCGAATCACCTTGCCCCTGCCAGCGATTTTCGCGACGCGGGAAGGCGAATTCGCCATAGCGGTCCATCAGCTCGCGTTTGTAGAGCCCGGCAATATCGGGATCGGCGATCGTCTCGACGTGCTGCATCAGCCGGGCTTTGAGCCCGGCCTTGTCTTCGGGCGTGGCGAGCGGCTGCGCGTCGCGCTCGACCTCCCACAGCACGTCGATCAGCGGGCGCGCCTCGCCCAGCAACTGCTGGATCGCGGCCGGACCCTTGGCCTTGATGAGATCGTCAGGATCGAGCCCTTCGGGCAGGCGTACGATGCGCAGCGAATGCGCCGGGCGCAGCAGGGGCAGGGCACGGGTGATCGCGCGCATCGCCGCGCGCTGGCCCGCTGCGTCGCCATCGAAGCACAGCACCGGGGTTTCGACATGGCGCCAGAGCAGTTCGATCTGGTGTTCGGTCAGCGCGGTACCGAGCGGGGCGACCGCTTCGGCAATGCCTGCGGCGGCGAGCGCGATGACATCCATGTAGCCTTCGACCACCACCATGCGCCCGGAATTGCGCGCGGCGGGCGCGGCGCGGTGCAGGTTGTAGAGCGTGCGCCCCTTGTCGAACAGTGGGGTGTCGGGGGAGTTGAGGTACTTGGGGGCCTTGGTCTTTTCCTTGGTGAGGATGCGCCCGCCAAAGGCAATGACCCGGCCGCGCGTGTCGCAGATCGGCAGCATGAGGCGGCCGCGAAAACGGTCGTAGGGGTCGCGTTCCTCGACCTCGATCCTCAGGCCCGCCTCGATCAGCATGGGTTCGGGGAAACGGGTGAGGGCGCCTTTCAACGCCTGGCGATCCTCGGGCGCGTAGCCGAAGCCGAAACGTTCGATGGTGTGCGCGTCGAACCCGCGCGTGGCGAGGTAGCGGCGCGCCGGTTCGCCCTCGGGCGCGGAGAGGTTCTGGCGGAACCAGTCCTGCGCGGCCTGTGTCACGTCATGGAGCGTGTCGCGCTTCTGCGCGGCCTTGGCGGCGCGCGGATCGGGCTGGGGGACGTCCATCCCGGCCTCGCCCGCCAGTTCCTTGACCGCGTCCATGAACGGCAGGCCCTGGTGTTCGGTCATCCAGCGGATTGCATCGCCGTGCGCGCCGCAGCCGAAGCAGTGGTAGAAGCCCTTTTCGTCGTTGACGTAGAAGCTGGGCGATTTCTCGTCGTGGAACGGGCAGCAGGCCTTGAACTCGCGCCCGGCCTTCTGGAGGCGCACCGAACGGCCGACCAGCGCGGAAAGCGTGGTGCGCGAACGAAGCTGGTCGAGCCATTGCGGGGTGAGCACGGGTCAGGTCTGCTGCCGAAGGTTCACGGGAGTTGGGCGTTCAGGCGCGCGCTCAGGCGAGCGCGGCCTTCACCCAGCCCGACGCCTTGCCCATGTCGAGCTGGCTGCCGTGGCGCTCCTTGAGCAGGCCCATGACCTTGCCCATGTCCTTCATGCCCGAAGCCGAAGTCTCGGCCTTGATCGCCTCGATCGCGGCCATGGTCTCGGCCTCGTTCATCTGGGCGGGGAGGAAATCCTCGATCACCACCACTTCGGCGGCTTCCTCGGCTGCGCGTTCGGGACGGCCGCCTTCCTCGAACAGCTTGATCGATTCGCGGCGCTGCTTGACCATCTTCTGGAGCACCTCGATGACCATCGCGTCGTCATCTGCAGGCTGTTCGCCGGTGCGCAGCTCGATGTCGCGGTCCTTGATCTTGGCGAGGATCAGGCGGACGGTGGCAAGGCGCGGCTTGTCGCCGGCCTTCATGGCTGCGATCTGGGCGGCCTTGATCGAATCACGAAGCATTGTTTTCCTGTCGCTAACGTTGTGGTGAAGGGGGGAATGGGCCATAACTAGCAAGGTGCGGGCAAATTTGCACCCTACTGCCTTGACGTGATGCACAACCCTCTCTAGCGGGAGCGCCTTAGCACACATGTCCCAAACACCTTCAACGGAGCGACCCATAATGGCCGACGCCGCATATACGCCTGCGCCCAAACCGGAAGGGGCTACCGGCGTTCTCGTCCTCAGCACTGGCCAGGTCCTGTGGGGCCGAGGTTTCGGCGCTGTGGGCGATGCTGTCGGCGAAGTCTGCTTCAACACCTCGATGACCGGCTACCAGGAAGTGATGACCGATCCATCCTACTCGGGCCAGATCGTCACCTTCACCTTTCCCCACATCGGCAACGTGGGCGTGAACGAGGAAGACCTGGAATCGAAGGTCGACGGCGCGGTCGGCTGCGTCGTGCGCGAAGACGTGACGCTTTCGTCGAACTTCCGCTCGTCGGAGGAATTCGGGGACTGGCTCGCCGAAAAGGGCAAGATCGGCCTGTCCGGGATCGATACCCGCGCGCTGACCCGCATGATCCGCAAGGCGGGCGCGCCCAACGCGGTGATCGCGCACGATCCCGAAGGCGACCTCGATGTCGCCGCGCTTCTCAAGAAGGCCCAGGAATGGCCGGGCCTCGAAGGCATGGACCTTGCCAAGCTCGTCACCCGCACCGCGGACGAGGAATGGGCCGGTTCGGTCTGGGCGCTGGGGCAGGGCTACGGCGCTGGTGAGGGCGATGCCCGGCCCCACGTCGTGGCGATCGATTACGGCGCCAAGGACAACATCTTCCGCAATCTGGTCAAGGCCGGTGCGCGCGTGACGGTGGTCCCCGCCGAGACGAGCCTTGAGAAGATCCTCGAATTGAAGCCCGCGGGCGTGTTCCTCTCGAACGGGCCGGGCGATCCGGCGGCGACCGGCGTTTACGCGGTGCCCGTCATCAAGGCGCTGCTCGAGGCCGACATGCCGATCTTCGGCATCTGCCTTGGCCACC
>NZ_JALHLF010000060.1 GCF_022832435.1 Novosphingobium organovorum
CGGTGGGTTCGTCGGTGCCGGGGTCGGTGCAGGGCGGCTGACGGGCGGGCGGGGTGTGGCCGGTGGCCGGGTCGCGGGGATGCAGCCCGAGACCAGCGCCGCGCCAAGCAGCGCGGGCAGGACGGGGAAGCGGATGGGGAGAGAGCGGCTGTGCGGATTTGCCTTCATGCCTCTGGTATGGAATGAGGCGAGGCTCTTCTCAAGTGTGCAGTGCCCCATGTCCGACGTACCCAAGTCTCGCCCTGTCGTAGTGCCAGCCTCTGCCGAGGGAGGCGCGCGCGCCGAATCGGCGGAAAAAGGAGCGGCCAGGGCGCCCGGCAAGGCTGGCGGGGCCAAGCAGCGCGTCGATCAGATGCTGGTCGATCGCGGACTGGCCGAAAGCCGCACCCGCGCACAGGCGCTGATCATGGCGGGGCATGTCTTTTCGGGCGAAACCAAGATTGCCAAGGCCGGGCAGGCGATGAAGGCCGATGCTCCGCTCGAAGTGCGCGGGCGCGATCATCCCTGGGTCTCGCGCGGGGGGATCAAGCTGGCGCACGCGATCGCGCATTTCGGGCTTGATCCGGCGGGCGCGGTGGCGATGGACGTGGGCTCGTCCACCGGCGGCTTTACCGATGTGCTGCTGACCAACGGCGCCGCGCATGTGTTCGCGATCGATTCGGGCACCAACCAGCTCGCCTGGAAGCTGCGTCAGGACCCGCGCGTCACCGTCCTCGAACAGACCAGCGCGCGCATTCTGACGACGGACCACATCACCGCGCCGTGCAACTGGGTGGTGTGCGATGCGAGCTTCATCGGACTGGCCAAAGTGCTCGAAGTGCCCTTGCTGCTCGCGGCTCCGGCCTGTCGTCTGGTGGCGTTGATCAAGCCGCAGTTCGAAGTCGGGCGCGGCGAAGTGGGCAAGGGCGGGGTGGTGCGCGACCCGGCGCTTCATGCCCGTGTCTGCGGGGAAGTGCGCGACTGGCTCGAAACCTCGGGCTGGACGATCCAGGGCATCGTCGAAAGCCCGATCACCGGCCCGGAAGGCAATGTCGAGTTCCTCGTCTCGGCCGAGCGGCAGGCGTCGGGCGAGAGCGCGGGGCAAGAGCCGTGAATTGCATCCGTTCTCGCGGGAACGGGGGATGCCCTCGCGGGTTTGGCTTTCCCATGCCGCAAAATGCGTTAAGCAACGGGGCGAACGCGGTTCGCCTCTGGTCGCCAGGGGCTTTGACAGCCGCAGAATTTGAGAGATGATCCGGTCATGAACCTGCTTGCCTCCTCCGGTCAGTTGCGCGCCAGTTTCCTGCGCTGGTCGCTGGTGTGCGTGCCTGTCATCATCCTGCTGGGCTTCCTGTCAGGCCGGATGGCGCAGAGCGGGCCGGACAATCCGTGGTTCGCCGCGCTGGTCAAACCGGCCGCCTTTCCGCCGCCGATCACCTTCGCGATCGTGTGGAGCGCGCTCTACGTGATGATCGGCCTGGCGCTGGCGGTGGTGCTGGCGGCGCGCGGTGCCGGGGGGCGGGGGCTGGCCTTCGTGGTGTTCTGCGTCCAGCTCGCGCTCAATCTGGCCTGGTCGCCGGTGTTCTTCGGGCTGCACCAGATCACCGGCGCGCTGATCGTGATCGGGGCGCTCGACGTGGCGGTGATCGTCACCATCGCGCTGTTCTGGCGGGTGCGCCAGAGGGCCGCGCTGCTGCTGGTGCCCTATCTGTTGTGGGTGCTTTTTGCGACCTATCTCAACTACGCCTTTCTCGATGCCAACCGCGCAATGGACGGCGCGCGTCCGTCCGGCGCGGCGATCCGCTACGAGATCTGACGGCGCCTCCTCGCGGGTCGGGGCGGTTTTCGAAAAAAAAGCTCAAGGCGCGGTTTTGCGCGCCTCGATCGACCGGCGTGCGATGCGCCTCCACCAACGCCGTCGAACCCCCTTGCGCGAGCGCGGCGGCTGTACCATTTAGGCTTCCATGCAAAGCGAAAACCCCTTTGTCGCCGACTTCGTCAAGATGATGAACAGTGCCGCCGGCACCTTCGCGGGAATGGGCCGCGAAGCACGCGATTCGATGCGCGAGCGGATCAAGGAGCTCATGGGTGACATGGACTTCGTCAGCCGCGAGGAATTCGATGCGGTCAAGGAAATGGCCGCGACCGCGCGTGCCGAGTGCGAGGCGCTCAAGACCCGTCTGGACGCAATCGAAGCGAACACGCCCGCGCGCGACTGATCCGCGAGGAAGCCGCCTGCCGCGAACCGGTAACGCGCCGCGACGGCGCGCCGGTTGCTGCGGTGTGTCCTGATGAACCTGCGGGCCGAGGCCATCGTGTGCGGGATGACCTCGCATGGCGAGAACGCCGCGATCGTGCGCTTCCTGACCGAGGAGGCGGGCCTTGTCGGGGCTTATGTCGCAGGTGCGCGCGGGCGCGCCTTGCGCCCCGTTCTGATCCCTGGAAACCGCGTCGATGCGCAGATCCGGGCCCGTTCCGAGGGGCAGTTGCCCTTCGCGCGGGTCGAACTCGTGCGTTCGCGAGGGGCCTGGCTGGGTGAGCCGCTGCCCGCCGCCGCGCTGGCCTGGCTCGGCGCGCTGACCGCGACGGCCTTGCCCGAACGCCAGCCTTTCCCCGCGCTCTACGAGGCGCTGGGCGCGGTGCTGGAGGCAGTGTGCATGGCGCCTTCGGCGCGCGGCTGGGCCTTGCCCTTGCTGTCCTACGAGGTGCTGTTGCTGCGCGAGCTGGGGTATGGCGTGCCCGTGGCCCGGCCGGGCGAGGGAAATTGGCCCGCGATCCTCGATGCATTCGACAGGATAGGGCGCGAACTTGCACGCTACCCGCTTGCCGATCGGCGCAAAGACGCTATGGCGGCCCGCACCCTGCTGCGCGAGCGGCTGGGACGGATTTCAGATTAGGCAGCAGCAGGAAAACAGGCATGCGCATCGCGGTTTTTGCAGGCGACGGAATTGGTCCCGAAGTGACGGCACAGGCCGTGCGCGTCCTCGAGGCGCTGGATCTTCCCGGTCTCGAACTGGTCGAAGGGGACGTGGGCGGCGCGGCCTACCGCAAGCATGGCCACCCGCTGCCGCAGGCAACGCTCGAGATCGCGCGTTCGTGCGAGGCGATCCTGTTCGGTGCGGTGGGCGATTTCACGCTCGACCATCTCGAACGCGCGCTGCGCCCCGAACAGGCCGTGCTGGGCCTGCGCAAGGAACTGGGCCTGTTCGCCAACCTGCGCCCCGCGCGCGTGTTCAAGGGGCTCGAAGGGCTCACCTCGCTGCGCCCGGAAGTCGCGCAGAAGATCGACCTGCTGATCGTGCGTGAGCTGAACGGCGACGTCTATTTCGGCGAGAAGGGGATGCGCACGCTCGACGACGGGCGCCGCCAGGGTTGGGACATGATGTCCTACGCCGAGGACGAAGTGCGCCGCATCGCGCATTCGGGCTTCCGCGCGGCGATGACCCGCGGCAAGAAGCTGTGTTCGGTCGACAAGGCCAACGTGCTGGAAACCTCGCAGCTGTGGCGCGACGTGATGATCGAGGTCTCGGCCGAGTATCCTGAGGTTGAACTCACCCACATGTATGTCGACAACGCGGCGATGCAGCTGGTCAAGAACCCCGGCCAGTTCGACGTGGTGGTGACCGGCAACCTGTTTGGTGACATCCTGTCCGACCAGGCCAGCATGTGCGTCGGTTCGATCGGCCTGCTCGCTTCGGCAAGCCTCGCCGAAGGCACCTATGGCCTCTACGAGCCGATCCACGGTTCGGCGCCCGACATCGCGGGCAAGGGGCTGGCCAACCCGATGGCGACGATCCTGTCCGCGGCGATGATGCTGCGTCATTCGTTCGGCCTGGAGGCTGAGGCGGTGCGCATCGAGGACGCCGTGGCGGCGGCGCTCGCCGATGGCATCAAGGGCGGTGACCTGGGCGGCGAGGCCGGCACGCAGGAAATCGGTGACGCGGTGCTCGCACGCCTGTAAGGACGGCGGGGTCGCACTTGGATTTTTACGAAGCAGACTTGCACAGATGAAATTGACCGGTTCGGATCTGGCGGAAACCCCCGATGGCTCTTCGCGCGCGCCCCTGCGCCCGCTCGAAGTGGCCATCGTCCTGCCGACCTACAACGAGCGCCGCAACATCGCCACGATGGTTGAGCGGATCGATCGCGAACTCCAGGGCATTGCCTGGGAGGCGATCTATGTCGATGACAACAGCCCCGACGGGACCTCGGACGAAGTGCGCATGATCGCGCAGGCCAACCCGCGCGTGCGCTGCATCCAGCGCATCGGGCGGCGCGGCCTGGCCAGTGCGGCAATCGAGGGTATGTGTTCGACCTCGGCGCCCTATGTCGCGGTGATGGACGCCGACCACCAGCACGATCCCGCGCTGCTGGTGGGCATGCTCGCCGCGCTGAGGTCGGGTGACTACGATCTCGCCTACGCCTCGCGCTTTGCCGAAGGGGCGAGCACCGAAGCCTGGGGGCGGCCCGACCGCGTCAAGGTTTCCGGCCTCGCCAACAAGATCGCCAACAAGGTCACCGGTGTCGAGCTGACCGACCCGATGAGCGGCTTCTTCATGCTGCCCACCGAAACGCTGCGCAAGGACGCGCACCGGCTTTCGGGCGTCGGCTTCAAGATCCTGCTCGACATTCTCGCCA
Source organism: Novosphingobium organovorum (assembly GCF_022832435.1). GTDB lineage: Bacteria > Pseudomonadota > Alphaproteobacteria > Sphingomonadales > Sphingomonadaceae > Novosphingobium > Novosphingobium organovorum. The sequence goes on from NZ_JALHLF010000060.1 coordinate 4,618, forward strand.
CGTCCGAGACCCGCCTTCGGGTCAAGGAATTTCCTCTCAACTTCGCCGCCCGTGCGGAAGGCGAAAGCAAGCTGGATCAGACCGTCGTGTTCGAATTCCTCGTGGGCCTTTACGACAAGTGGCTGGGGCGGATCATCCCGACCCGTTTTGCGCTGTTCGGCACGGTGGGCGCGATGGGCGTCGTCGTCCAGTTCGCGGCGCTGTGGCTGGTGCTCAGCGTCATCCTGGGCGAGCGCTTCGTCTATGGGCACTGGGAAACCGGGCGCCTGACCTTCATGACCGCGAACACCATTGCGGCAGCGGTCGCGATGACCTTCAACTTCGTGCTCAACAACGAGCTGACCTATTCGGACAAGCGCCTGCGCGGGTTTGGGCCGTTGCTGAAGGGCTGGGCGCAGTTTGCGATCACCTGTTCGCTCGGCCTGCTCGCCAACGTCGGCGCGGCCTATGTGCTCAAGAACATCGGCGTGCACGACGTTCTGGCGGTGATGACCGGGATCGTGCTGGCCGCGGTGTTCAACTTCGCGCTGTCGTCCAAGTTCGTCTGGGGCAAGTACTGATCGTTTGGGAGGTGCTCCGCGCGGCGGGTCGCCTTCCCTGAATTGACATGAAAAAAGCCAGGCGGCCAAAGGCCCTGCCTGGCTTTTTTCATGGGCCTTTGCGTGACGTGGCTCAGCGCCAGCTCGGCAGCCAGATCCACACGTTGTAGAACTGTTCGGAGGGTAGCGGGAGCCCCGAGAGGATCGGGAAGAAACCCGCGAAGGCCAGCACCGCAAGCCCGGGGATGCCAAGTCCCAGCCAGCGCAGGCGGTCGCGCCGGGCGAAGAGCGGGTCGAGCGCCAGCGCGAGCAGGCCCATCAGGAAGGCGCCGGGCAGGAGGTAATGGTAGTAGAACTGCACCGGCTTGCCGTTGACCGCCCACACGCCCAGCGTTGCCGCGTAAAGCACGACCAGCAGCAGCGCGTCCCACCGGCGATGGCGTACCACGGCCCACAGGCTCCACACCAGCGCGCCGAGCCCGGCGATCATCGAGACCGGATTGCCCAGCATCACGATGCCGCGCTGGTAGCCGCCGATGACCTTGAAAAGATACCAGATGTCCCTCCAGTCGGCGACCCACATGTACCACAGGCTCTGGTAGGGGTGGGGTTTCTTCACGCTGTCCTGAAGCAGGATCATGAATTCGTGCTGCTCGATGAAGCCCAGCGGGTGGACCGGGCGATCGGCGTAGAACATCGCGGGAAGATAGGTCAGCCAGTAGACCACGAGCGGCAGCAGGCCGAGCCAGACTACGGCTTCGGACACCGCGATCCCGCCGAACAGCGCGTTGCGGCGCGGCGGGGCGCTGGCAAGGAAAGGGCCTCCCTGCGCCACACGCACCGCGAAGAAGGCAAGGCCGGGCACCACCAGCGCGGGCGCGCAGCTCCACTTCGCGCCGAGCGCGAGCCCGAGCGCGAGCGCGCAGCCAGCCAGATGGAGCCGCGCGGCGCCATTGCGGCGCGCGCGCAGGGCGGCGGCAAACTGCCACAGGCCGATCATGCACATCCCCGCCTCGATCATGTCGAGCATCGCGATGCGGCTCTGGACGAACCACATGAAGTTGGTGGCGAGCAGGACGAGCGCGAGGATCGTGGCGCGCTCGCGTCCCGAAATGTGCCAGACGAAGCGCGAAAAGCCGAACAGCCCGGCCGCGCCCACCAGCGCCGGACCCAGCCGCCAGGCGAGCGGGGTGTCGCCCATCGCGGCGATGAACCCCGCGATGACTTCCTTGGCGAACATCGGGTGCTCGCGGTTGGCCGGGACCAGCTTCAACAGGTCGCGCGCCGCGGGTACGTAGTGGACCTCGTCGAAGTAGAAGGCGGACGGGAATCCGATCCGCCAGAGCAGGAGGGCGAGGAAGGCGAGCGAGAGCGCGATGCACCATTGGATGGGGTCGCGGTCGGTGCGGGCGTTGAACGGCATCGGGTCAGCCGAATAGGCGCTGTTCACGGGCAGCACAAGCGGATTGGCGGGCGAGCCTTGTGGGTGTGTCGCCCCGGTTTGCGCGTCGCTTGCACCGACTCGCCGAGACTTCTAGAGCAGGCGCCATGAAACGCACCACCGGACAGGACCGCACCCAGACCCGCAACTGGCGCCCCGCCACCCGAGCCATTCGTGGCGGCACCTGGCGCTCCGAGATGGGTGAGACCAGCGAAGCGCTGTTTCTCACCTCGGGCTATTGCTACGACAACGCCGAGACGGCCGCCGCCCGTTTCAACGGCGAAGACGATGGCATGACCTATTCGCGCCTGCAGAACCCGACGGTGCAGATGCTCGAGGAACGCATCGCGCTGCTCGAAGGCGCCGAGGCGTGCCGCGTCCAGGCCTCGGGCATGTCGGCGATGACCACCGCGCTGCTCAGCCAGCTTTCGGCGGGCGACCACATGGTTTCCGCGCGCGCCGCGTTCGGGTCGTGTCGCTGGCTTGGCGACAGCCTGCTGCCCCGCTTCGGGGTCGAGGTGACCGTCGTGGATGCGACCGACATCACCGCCTGGGAGGCGGCGATCCGCCCCAACACCAAGGTGTTCTTCTTCGAGACCCCGGCCAACCCGACGATGGACGTGGCCGACATGGCCGCGATCGCCGAGCTGGCCAGGGCGCACGGTATCCGCACCGTGGTCGACAACGCGTTCTGCACCCCCATCCTGCAGCGCCCGCTCGAGTTCGGGATCGACGTGGTGGCCTATTCGGCAACCAAGATGATGGACGGGCAGGGCCGCGTGCTCGCGGGCGCGGTGTGCGGTTCGGAAGAATTCATCAACGAGGTGCTGCTGCCCTTCCAGCGCAATACGGGGCCCAACCTCTCGCCGTTCAACGCCTGGGTGGTGATGCACGGGCTCGAGACGCTCGACCTTCGCGCCAAGCGCCAGAGTGAGAACGCGCTCAAGATGGGCCAGTTCATCGAAGGCCGCGTCAAGCGCGTGATGCACCCCTGGCTCGACAGCCACCCGGCCAAGGCGCTCGCGCAAAAGCAGATGGACGCCTGTGGTCCGATCTTCAGCTTCGAGGTCGAGGGCGGCCGCGAGAAGGCGCACGCGCTGCTCAACGCGCTTGAGCTCATCGATATTTCCAACAATATTGGCGACGCGCGTTCGCTGATGTGTCATCCTGCCTCGACCACCCATCACAACATGGGACCGGAAGGGCGCGCGGATATGGGAATTTCCGAGGGCATGCTGCGTATCAACGTGGGCCTCGAAGACATCGACGACCTGATTGCGGACATGGATCAGGCCCTCGACAAGGCCGGTATCTGATCGCCCTGGCTCAGGGAACCGATCCGGCGGCCTTCCTGGCCGCCATCGTCGAATCGAGCGACGATGCGATTGTCGGCAAGACTCTCGCCGGAGAGATCCTGAGCTGGAATGCTGCGGCCGAGCGGGTGTTCGGCTGGACCCATGACGAAATCGTGGGCCGCAATATCCGCGAGTTGATCCCGTCCGATCGCCAGAGCGAGGAGGACGCGATCATCGCACGGATCTCGCAAGGTCTGCGCATGCCGACCTTCGAGACCGTGCGCATCCGCAAGGACGGCAGCGAGGTTCACGTCGCGGTGACGGTCTCGCCCGTGCTTGACCGCCATGGCAACGTGGTGGCGGCGAGCAAGATCGCGCGCGACATTTCCGCCAAGAAGGCAACCTTGCTGCGGCTCGAGGAAAGCGAACACCGCTTCCGTCTGCTTGCCGACAACATCAGCCAGCTGGCTTGGATCGCCGACCGCGAGGGGGGGATCTTCTGGTACAACCAGCGCTGGTTCGATTATACCGGAACTACGCTTGAGGAGATGCAGGGCTGGGGCTGGAAGGCGGTCCACCATCCCGATCACCTGGAGCGCGTGGTTACCAAGGTCAGCGCGCATTTCCAGTCGGGCGAAGACTGGGAAGACACCTTTCCGTTGCGTTCGGCCGATGGCGAGTGGCGCTGGTTTCTGTCGCGCGCCAAGACCATTCGCGACGCGGCGGGCGAGGTCCTGTGCTGGTTCGGCACCAACACCGACGTGACCGAAATGCGCGACGCCGAGGAGCGGATCGAACTCTTGCTGCAGGAGGTCAACCACCGCTCCAAGAACATGCTGGCGATCGTCCAGTCGCTCGCGCGGCGCAGCGACGTCGCCCGCCCCGATTTCATCGAGCGGCTCGAACAGCGCATCCGGGGGCTGGCCGCCAACCAGGACGTGCTCGTGCGCCGCGCGTGGTCGGACATTCCGGTGATGGAGATGATCGAGGCGCAACTGCGATCGCTGGGCGAATCGCGCGATCAGGTCCATTGCGAAGGGCCAGCCATCGTGCTGTCGCCCGGTGCGGCCGAGGCGCTGGCCATGGCGCTGCACGAAATGGGGACCAACGCGCTCAAGTACGGCGCGCTTTCGGTGCCGGATGGTCGCGTCGCGATCGGCTGGTCGCTCGATCCCCAAGCGGCGGACGGGACGGCCCGCTTTCGCATCCGCTGGATCGAGCGCGGCGGGCCGCCGGTCGCCGCGCCCGAGCACAAGGGATTTGGCACCCGCATCCTGGTCGACGTGCCGCGCGTCAAGTTGCGCGCCGAGGTGACGGTACGGTTCGACCCGGAGGGCTTCGCGTGGGAACTGGACTGCCCGGCAAGCGCACTGGGCTGATCGCGCCTGCTTCGCCGGCAAGTCCTCTGGCAAGTGGCTCGGGTCCGGCGCAAATTGCACGGTAACGAGGTTGTACCGATGCCATTTCGTGGTTAGGTTAAAGGCATGAAAGAACTGTTCCAGCATGCCGCCGTCACCGAAGGCGTGACAGTTCGCGTCGCGGTGAATTTCCTGCCCGAACAATCTCGGATCGAGGCGGGCAAGTGGTTCTGGGTGTACCACATCCGCATCGAGAACGAGACCGGCTCCACCATCAAGCTGATGACCCGCCACTGGCGCATCACCGATGGCAATGGCGAAGTCGGCATCGTCGATGGCGATGGCGTCGTGGGCGAGCAGCCGGTGCTGCGGCCCGGCGCCTCGCACGATTATGTCTCGGGCTGTCCGCTGCCCACTCCGAACGGCAGTATGGAGGGCTATTACGTCTTCCGGCTGGAGGACGGGACCGAGATGCAGGCGCAGATTCCCTTCTTTCCGCTGGCCGCGCCGGCCACTGCGGGCTGAGCGCGCCGGGCGGCCAGCACCGGAGCGTGCCGCGCAAGGGGTTCGGCCGGTGCCGAACTTCCCGATCGGGCTATCAGGCGTGTCGGCCAGCGCTTGTCGAGGGCGCGGCGGGGGCCTAGGAAGGCGCCATGAAGCGATCGCACCTGCCTCTCAACGCGCTGCGCGTCTTTGACGCGGCCGCGCGTCATCTCTCCTTTACCCGCGCCGCCGACGAACTGGCCGTGACCCCGGCTGCGGTCGGCCAGCAGATCCGTGCGCTTGAGGACGTACTGGGCGTCGTGCTGTTTCGCCGCACCAGCAAAGGCCTCGAACTGACCGAGGAGGCGGGCGCGGGGCTCGCCGCGCTGCGCAGCGGTTTTCTCCAGTTCGAGGATGCGGTGCAGTCGATGCAGGCGGGCCAGTCGAGCCTGGTCTACACGATCGCGGCGCCGCGCGAATTCTTCGCCGCCTGGCTGGCGCCGCGCCTTGCCGCGTTCCGCGTCGCCAATCCCAAGGTTCGCTACGTTCTCGTCGATGGCGAGATGACCGATTTCACCGAGGCCAATCTCGATCTCGCGGTGCGCTGGACCGAGGGGCCCGGCGATCTGGAAGGCGTGCAACTGGGCGAAGCGCAATGGGTCGAGATCGGCGAGGGCGACTGGATCGGCTGGCCGGGCGATCCGGACCCGTGTGGGCAAGCCGCTGCGGATGAACCCGCGCGCGAGGACGCCAAGCCGCCGATCATCGTGAGCGACGCCGGGCAGGCGGTCGCCGCCGCCAACGCCGGGCTTGGCCGTGTGCGGGTTCCCGCGCTGCTCGCCGACGGGTTGGCCCGTACCGGGCAGGACGATCTGGGCGCCCGCGCCACGGCGTGCCGACGCGCCTACTGGCTTGTCGCGCCGCGTCCGCAGTGGCGCCAGAAAAAGGTTCGCGATCTGGTCACCGCGCTTACCGTGCAGGGGTGAACGGCGCGACTGGACCCGCCAGGCGCTGTCTGTCCGAAGCCACGCACCGTCTGGCGTCCGCGCGCCAGTCTGCTATCCCGGCGGCCATGAAACTTCGTTCCCTGCTGATGGCCAGCCTCTGCGCCACGCTCCCCTTGTCGCTGCCGATCCCCGCTCTTGCCAAGGCCGATGCGGCCGGAAAGACCGCCATGCCCGCTTCCTCCGCCACCGCGCTCGACTTCGAGCGGGTTTTCGCCAGCCCTTCGCTCAACGGCCCGAGCCCGCGCCTGGTGCGTATCTCGCCCGATGGCCGCTATCTCACGCTGCTGCGCAACCGTGACGACGATCGGGAGCGCTACGACCTGTGGGGCTACGACCGTGAGACGGGCAAGTGGCGTATGCTGGTCGATTCGACTGCTCTGGGCGCGGGCCGCGAACTCAGCGAAGCCGAGAAAATGCAGCGCGAACGCCAGCGCATCGGCGATCTCAAGGGGATCGTCGACTACGGTTGGAACGAGGATTCGGCCTCCTTGCTGGTGCCGCTGGACGGCGACCTCTACCTCGCCGGGTTGAACGGCAAGGTCACCCGGCTCACCAACGACGATGGTGACGAATTGAACCCGGCGCTCAGCCCCAAGGGCGCCTTCGTCTCCTATGTGCGCGGCGGGCGCCTGATGGTTGGCGCCACCGGCAAGGCGCAGCAGGCGATCACCCCCGAGGAGAGTTCGGACACCGTCCACTGGGGCGAGGCCGAATTCGTCGCGCAGGAGGAAATGGACCGCCTGACGGGCTACTGGTGGTCCCCCGACGAGGCGCACATTGCGGTCGAGCGGTATGACGAGGCGCCGGTGGGCGTTGTCCAGCGCGCGGCGATCGGCGCGGAAGGGACCAAGATCTATGCCCAGCGCTATCCCGCGGCGGGCACGAACAACGTCGCGGTTGAACTCTACGTGATGAAGCCCGACGGTTCGGGCCGGGTGAAGGTGGACCTGGGCACAGACGCCGACATCTACCTGGCGCGCGTCAACTGGTCGCGCGATGGCAAGACGCTCTACGTCCAGCGCGAAAACCGCGTGCAGGACCAGCTCGACATGCTTGGCGTGGACCCCGCGACCGGGGCGTCCAAGGTCCTGTTCAGCGAACACGCGGCCAAGGGAGCGTGGATCAACCTCACCAACAACTACCGCTTCCTCAAGGACGGCAGCCTCGTGTGGTGGTCTGAGCGCAGCGGTTTTGGCCATCTCTACCGGTTCACCGACGGCCAGTGGAGCGCGCTGACCAAAGGCGACTGGGAAGTGTCCGATCTGGTCGGCGTCGATGAGAAGGCGGGCCGGGTCTACTTTACCGGAACGATGGACGATGTGCTTGCGCCGCAGGTCTACTCGGTCGATCTCAAGCACCCCGGCACGCCCCGGCGCCTGACCGAGCTGGGCTGGGCCAATTCGGCGGTCGCCAGCAAGGATGCGAGCACGCTGGTCATCAGCCGGTCCTCGCCCGATCAGCCCCCGCAAAGCTATCTTGCCGATGGTACGGGCAAGCGCCTGGCCTGGGTCGAGGAGAACCGCCTCGATGCCGCGCACCCCTACGCGCCCTACCTTGCGAGCCACCGCGAACCGAGCTTCGGCACGGTCAAGGCCGACGATGGCTCGGACCTGCATTGGATGATGATGACGCCGGCGGACATGAAGCCGGGCGAACACTACCCGGTGTTCTTCGAACACTACGGCGGCCCGCACGTGCAGACCGTGTCGCGCGCCTGGCTCGGCGGTTTGCCGCAGGCGATCGTCGCCAAGGGTTTCATCTACTTCCGTCTCGACAACCGTGGCAGCGCGCATCGCGGCGTGGAATTCGAAAAGCAGATCCGCGAGGCGATGGGCACGGTCGAAGTGGCCGACCAGCGGGCCGGGGCGCGCTACCTCAAGTCGCTTCCCTACGTCGATCCCAAGCGCATCGTGACCTATGGCTGGTCCTATGGCGGTTACATGACGCTCAAGATGCTCGAGGCCGACCAGGGGCTGTACGCCGCCGGTATCTCGGGGGCGCCGGTGACCAAGTGGGAGCTTTACGACACCCACTACACCGAACGCTACATGGGCGATCCGCGCGTGGTGCCGGAGGCCTACGCCGCGTCCGACGCGCTGGGCGATGCGCTCAAGATCAGTGATCCACTTCTGCTGATCCACGGCATGGCGGACGACAACGTGGTGTTCGAGAACAGCACCGCGCTCGCCGCCAAGCTGCAGAGCAACGCCCGGCCCTTCGAGATGATGTTCTATCCCGGCCACACCCATTCGGTGAAGGGGCCCAGGATCAGCGTTTCGGTGTGGGACACGATCTTCAATTTCCTCAAGCGCAACGGCATCGAGGGCGGTCCGGGCAAGGACTGAGGTCCGCGCGACAAGAGACGCAACAGTGGCCCGAGGGTTTCACCACCCTCGGGCACTCCTGCCGCACCGCGCTGACGGCGAAAGGTGCGGTCGAGGGTGCGGGGGCGGGGTCTTAACCCCTTGAAGCGCGCCTCTTCACGATTTGCGATAGGGATCGAGCGCGGAGCGCGCCTGTCGGCCCTGCGCGGTGCGCGGCACGCTCGTCACAGGGGCGCGGGTCGGTCTTTCCGGCGCGGCGTTCTCGTCCATGGCGAGCAGGGCGGCAATGCGCTTTTCGGTCGGCGGGTGGGTCGCGAAGAGGTCCGATACGCCGCTCGGTACGATGTAGAGCTGTGCACTCGCCGGGTTGCGTTCGACTGCTGGGTTGCGCAGCTGCGTCGCGGGGCCTGCGATCTTGGCCAGCGCCGATGCCAGCGCACGCGGGTTGCCGCAGATCTCGGCAGAGGCCTTGTCGGCCGAATATTCGCGCGTCCGGCTGATTGCCATCTGCACGATCATGGCCGCGAACGGAGCCATGAACACGGCCAGGATCGCGGCGAGCGGGTGGCTGCGCTGGTCGCTGCGACCGCCGAAGAACAGCCCGAAGTTGGCCAGCATCGAGATCGCCCCGGCGATCGTGGCGACCATGGTCATCGTCAGGGTGTCGCGATGGCGGACATGGCCCAGTTCATGCGCCATGACCGCGCCGATTTCCTCACTCGTCAACATGCGTAGCAGCCCGGTCGTCGCCGCAAGTGCGGCGTGTTCGGGGTTGCGCCCGGTGGCAAAGGCGTTGGGGGCCTCGGTGTCGATCAGATAGAGGCGGGGCATCGGCAGACCGGCGCGGGCGGCGAGGGCGGCGACCAGGGCGTGAAACTGCGGCGCGCTCTGCGCGTCCACCTCGCGCGCGTTGTGCAGGCGAAGGACGATGCTGTCCGCGTTCCAGAACGTGAACAGGTTCATCGCGGCGGCGACCAGCAGGGCGATCCCGGCCCCGCCTAAGCCCCCGAACAGGTAGCCAAGGCTCATCAGCAGCGCGCTGAGCGCGGCGAGCAGCAGGACGGTCTTAAGGCCGTTCACGTCGGCAAAACTCCGGATAAAAATCTTTTCATTGGTTGATTTAGGGACGGCGGGGCGGGTTTCAATTGCCGGAGCGCTCGCCTGCGTGCGGGGCGGCGCAAGTGTTCATGGAGCGGGGCTTGCGCAAGGCCAGGGCGTACTGCGCAAGGGCCCTGGCGCCTTGGTTTTGGAGCGGTTTTCGATCCGATTACATCAGATTTACCGCTAGAAGCCTTTGTTTTAAGGCATTTTCTGAACCGTCAGGTGATTCCACCTGACTGGGGCATGCTCTAAAAGGCATCCCAATCATCCCCGCAAGCATCCTCGTAGGCCAGAGCGGCCGGAGCGAGCGCGTGGTTTGCAGCCCGCGCGGCCAATGGCTGCGGGCGCGGGGCGGTGGCCTGAGGCCCCGGGCGCGGTGCGGGTGCCGACAGCGCGGTGACGACCTCGCGGCCTGGCGCCAGCCGGAAGCTCTTGACGATCTGCGAGAGGCGGTGCGCCTCGTCGGAGAGCGTTCGGGTGGCGGCGCTCGCCTGTTCGACCATCGCTGCGTTCTGCTGGGTGACGCGATCGATATCGCCCACGGTGGCGTTGACCTGCATGAGGTTCTCGGCCTGCTTTTGCGCGCTTTCGGCAATGCCCGAGACCTGGGTGTTCACCTCGCGGATGCGCGTGACGATGTTGGAAAGCAGGATTCCGGTCTCACCCACCAGCTGCACGCCCGAAGCGACCTGGAGCGAGGAAGCCTGGATCAAGGCGCCGATGTCCCGCGCGGCGTCCGCCGAACGTTGCGCAAGCGCGCGCACTTCGTTGGCGACGACCGCGAAGCCCTTGCCGGCATCGCCCGCGCGCGCGGCTTCGACCCCGGCGTTGAGCGCGAGGAGATTGGTCTGGAAGGCGATCGAATCGATCACGTCGACGATCGTACCGATCTCGCTGGCCGAGGTTTCGATCGCGCCCATGGCCTTGATCGCGTTTTCGACCACGCTGTCGCCCTCGAGCGCTTCCTGGTGGGCGGTGGCGATCAGTTCGCGTGCGGCTTGCGCGGCCTTGGCGGCGACGTTGACGGTCTGCGTTACCTGATCCATCGCGGCCGAAGCTTCCTCCAGGCTGGCGGCCTGGTTCTCGTTGCGCTGCGACAGGTCGCTGGTGGCCGAGTGGATTTCATCGGACCCGTTCTGCACCGATTCGGCGGTACGGTCGACGATGGTGATCGCCCCGGCGAGCACGTCGACCGCGCGGTTGAAATCGGCGCGCAGGGGCTCGTAGCGATCGGGGAAGGTCTGCTCGATGCGGCAGTCGAGGCGCTTGGAGGCCAGCGCGGTGAGCGCGTCACTGAGCGCCTCGACGACCTTGTTCTGCACATCGTTGAGGTCCCGGATAGCCCGCGCGTTGTCGCGAAAGGTCGCCATCGCCACGGTCATGCGGCCCACGCAATCGGTGTGGTCGGTGTAGGCTAACGGACTGTCGGTATCGCCCGCGGCGAGCGCCTCCATGCGCACGACGGTGTCGGCGTAAGGGAGGCAAATGCAGCTGGAGGCGAGGCGGACGGTCAGCGCGGTTCCCGCCACGCCGAGCGCGGCAACCGGGAGGAGGACGAAGCCGGGCAAGAGCGCGAAAACGGCGAGGGCCGTGGTGGCCAGCCCGACGGCGGCAAGTGCGGTCAGTATCAGTAACAAGGTCGTGAACTTGAGGCGTATCGGAGCCTGTTTTTCAAACCAGTCGAGCATTATCGGCTCCACGTCAGGGGGCATGGGAAGGGGCGCTGTCGTTTGCATCGAAACCGGTTCAGGAAGCGCGAACAGGCTTGGATGGCATGGCGTTTAGCGGCTTCGACGCAAAAACGCGTATGGTTGACCCTCCGTAGATCGCCGGGGGAAGAGGGGGTAACAGGGCCGGTAGCGGGACAGACGACGGGGATGCGCAGGTGCCGAGCGAGGGGCGCAGGGCAAGGCGTTCAGCGCAGGGCGTTCCGCGCAGGGCGTTCAGGACAGGGCGTTCAGGGCAGGGCGTTCAGGGGGCGGGATCGATCAGGATTGCGCGTGCCGGCGCCGGACGGACGAGCGCGCGCACCGACCCCCGTTCGACAAGGCGTGCGGCAAAGGCGTTTTCGGCAGCGGGGGCGCTGCGGTCCGTGTCTAAGGTGACGGCGTGGGACGCCGGGCTTTCGCGGCGCAGCCGACGCACGGCTTCGCGGCCCATCGCGCGCCAGGGGACCTGCATCGAGGTGAGCGGGGGGCAGGTCATCGCGGCAAGCGGGCTGTCGTCGAAGCCGACGACCGAAAGATCGTCGGGGACGGCCAGCCCCGCTGCGGCGGCGGCGTGGATGACACCTGTGGCCATCGCGTCGTTCGCGGCGACGATCGCGCTGGGGCGCGGGCTCACCTCGAGGAGGAGGTGGCCCGCGGCGATGCCCGAGGCGAACGAATTGTCCCCCGCCTCGATCAGCGCGGGGCCGCGATCGAGATCATGGTCGGCCATGGCGTCGAGATAGCCCAGTTCGCGCTCTTGTGCGCAGAGCGAGCTTTCCGGGCCGCCGACGAGGCCGATGCGGTGATGGCCGAGCTCGACCAGCCAGTGCACGATCTGCGCCATCGCCGCGCGATCGTTGCTCGCAAGCGTCTCGATACCGCCGCCGGGGGGAAGGGGCGCTTGCGCGGCCGGGAGCAGTGCAGGTGCGCTGCGTCCCAACCGCACGCAGCGCACCTGCGCGCGTTCGCAAACCTGCGCGATCATCGCCTGTTCGGCCAGCGGAGGCAGGACGACGATTCCGCTCGGGCTGTGGCGTGCCAGAAAGTCCTGCAAGGCGCTGATCCGGCCTGCGCCGTCCGGTGCGCCCTCTGCTTCGTCGTGGGCAGTCGGTCCGTTCGCCCGCGCCGCGTCCCGCGCTCGATCGCCATCGAGCCGGTGGACGACGAGCGCGAGGTCGCTGCCGGCCATGGCGTCGAGCATCCCGTCCTCGACCGCGTCGCGCACCGCGCGATCCCCTCCGGCGTGGACCAGGGCGATCAGGAAATTGCGCCGCAGCGCCAGCGCGCGCGCCTGCGCGTTGGGCACGAAGCCGGTCTGGCTGACGACGGCTTCGACCCGCTCGCGCATGGCGGTGCTCAGGAGAGGGGAATCGTTGAGGTAGCGGCTGATCGTCTTGGTCGACACTCCGGCCAACTGCGCGATTTCGGTGATGGTGAGACGGGCTGGACTGTCGGGCGTGACGGCGCACGTCACCTGGTCCTGATTCTCGATCAGGGGCTCGTTCAACTCGTAGACTTCGCAAGGCGGGAGGGGCTCCGCTTCGGGGCGCCGTTCGGGTAGGGCGGGTGTGCGGTCGGTCTCCTGTGGCAAGGCGGCATGCCCGGTTTCGGCCGCAGGCGCACCGGGCGCTGGGGTGGGGGGGGAACCATCGTGCTGGCGCAAGGGAAGTTCGCCGAGCGCGCTTTCCAGTTTACGCCGCATCCGTTCGCCGATCTGGGCGGGGTCCTTGAAGAAGCGGTTGATGGTGCGTGCGGAAACACCGGCGATCAGCGCCAGTTCGCGCACCGGCCAGTGGCGCAGGCTGTCGAGCCGGCGGTGCAGCGCCGTTGCCGCTGCGGGCGCACCCGGTGCCGCAGGGGGCGATGCCGGGGGCTCGCCTTCGCAACCAGAGCCGGGCGGGGTATCGGCGCCCGGTAGGGTATCGGTTTCGGGCGATCCTTCGGTTTCGGGCGGGGGCGCGCTGTCGGGGGCGGGGCGATTCATGGCGGGGACTGTGGCGTGCTCTGACAGCGCTGGCCAACGCGACTGGATCGAAAGCGGAGCAATCGCCGGGGCGCCGCTTCGGGGCGCACCGCCGCCGCGCGCGCTGGGCTCTCGGGTCGTCCGGAGGCCAGGCCGGTCGGTCGCGCGCGAAAGCGGGTGCGGCGGGGGCTGCGCGTGGCGCGCGATTGCGCCGGGATGCGAACCGGCCTAAGGGACCGGCTTCCTGCCGCTCGGGCGGCGCGTTAATGGTAAATGGATGACCCCTGCCCCTTCACAGCGTCATTACGGCATGGACTGGCTGCGCATCGGTGCGTTCATCCTTCTGATCTTCTACCACGTCGGCTATTCGTTCACGCCCTGGGGCTACCAGACGCCCACGCGCGGGGTGGTGTGGTGGGCCGAAATCCCGCTTCTGGGCATGAGCGCTTGGCGCCTGGCGCTGCTCTTCGCGATTTCGGGGTACGCCAGCGCGGCGCTGCTCAACCGCGACAAGGGCGATACCGCCGCGTTCGGCTGGAGCCGGCTCAAGCGGCTGGGCATTCCGCTTGCCTTCGGGCTCATCGTGGTGGTGCCGCCGCAGCCCTACATGGGGCTGGTCAACAGCGGTTACGAGCATGGCTACCTCTATTACTTCGTGCACGATGCGTTCTCGTTCCGGCAGATCCGTTACGAGTATGTGCCGCGCGTGATGCATCTGTGGTTCGTCATCCACCTGCTCGCCTATACGCTGGTATTGTGCCTCGGGCTGCTGGTGATCCCGGCGCGTGCGCGCGCGGCGCTCCGGCGCGGGTTCGAGCGGATTTTTGCCAGCCCCGCGCTCATTCCGCTGGGCATTGCGCTGGTCTTCCTCGTGCGCAGCAAGGTTCCCTACGGCTGGACCGACATGCACGACCTGCTGCAGGACCGCGCGGCGCACCTGCACTATGGCGGGATGTTCCTGTTCGGCTTTCTGCTGCGCAATTCCGAGGCGCTGCGCGTGACGATCGCGCGCCAGTGGCCGTGGGCGGCGCTGGTCGCGGTCGTCGCTTTTGGCTGGGTGGCCTACGACCTGTGGCTCTACCCCGGCAACACGCCCACGCCGCCCGCCTGGCGCCAGCCACTGGTCTTTGCCAAATCGGCCGAGAGCTTCGCCGCGGTCATCGCGCTGTTCGGTATTGCGGACCGCTACTGGAACTTCAACCACCCCTGGCGCCAGACGCTTTCGGAGGCGGTGTTCCCGGTCTATATCGCACACCAGACAATCATGGTGCTGGTGATGTACCCGATCCGCAACTGGGGGCTTACCGCCTTGCCCGAATTCCTGATCCTGTGCGGTTCGGTGGCGATCGGGTCCTGGCTGTTCTACCTGATCGGGCGCGAAGTCGGTCCGCTGCGGCCGCTGATCGGGCTCAAACGGCACAAGACGCACCGCATGCCGCGCCCGGTATCGCCCTGAGGGTTACGAAAGAGCCCGGCTCGCATGGTCGAAGCCGGGCTCTTTCGTATCGGGTTGTCCGGGGCGCCGATCAGAGCCGTTCGGCGAAGCCGCCGTAACGGCCCTTGTGAAACAGCATGGGATCATCCTCGCGCACAATCTCCATGCGCAGGACCTTGCCCAGCACGAACCAGTGGTCGCCCGCCTCGGTCACCGAATAGAGTTCGCATTCGATGCTGGCGATCGAGTTGGCGATGATCGGCAGGTTGTGGTCGGACAGGGCATAGTCGACGCCGACGAACTTCTGCTCGCCGCGCGCGGTGACAGCGCGGCACACGCCCTGCTGGTCCGCACCCATGACGTTGACGCAGAAGTGCCCGTGCTTCTCGATCAGCGGCCAGGATGAGGAGGACTTGTCGGGGAAGAAGCCGACCAGCGGCGGATCAAGCGAGACCGAGGTGAACGAGCCGACGACCATTCCGGCGGGCCGTTCCCCATCGAGCGCGGTGATGACGCAGACTCCCGTCGGATAGCTGCCGAGCACCTTGCGGAATTCGGCCGGGTCGATGGTCGTCGTGGTCACGTGGTGCAGTCCTTCCGGTCCGGCGGTCAGGGGAAATCCCCCTGTGGTTCAAGGGGTCAGAACGTCCTCGCGTGCGTGGACGATTTCGTCAAGCCATTGCCGGAATTCGGTGATGCGCGGTAGGCTGCGGATGTCTTCGTGAGTGACGAACCAGAACGCACGCATCAGCCGCACCTCGCGCAGCACGTTGACGATGCGCGGATCGGCGCGGGCCATGAAGGTGGGCAGCACGCCGATCCCGGCCCCGGCCGCGACGAAGCTGTGTTGTGCGGTGACGCTGGGCGAGCGCAGCGTGGCCTTGAGGCCGGGGTGGATCTCGTCGAGATAGCGCAGTTCGGGGGCGTGGAGCATGTCGGGAATGTAGCCAACGAGCGTGTGGCCCTTGATGAGGTCGGCGGCGCGGCGCGGGGTGCCGTGCGCTTCGAGGTAGCTCTTGGTGGCGTAGAGGCCGAGTTGGTAGTTGGCCAGCTTGTGCGCCACGAGTGGCCCCTTGCGCGGCCGGGCGAGCGCGATCGCGACGTCCGCCTCGCGTCGGCTGGGGTTGAGCGTCTCGCCGGTCGATGGGACGAGGTCGATACCGAGCCGCGGGTGCTTGGCCTGGAAGCGTTGCAGGTGCGGGCTGAGGAACCAGATGCCGAAGCCTTCGGTCGTGCTGATGCGCAAGGTTCCGCTCAGGCCTTCGCCTTCCTCGGCCGTGGTGGCGATGCGGGCGGCGGCGCGATCCATGCTCTCGACCGCCATGAGCAGGTTTTCGCCCGCTTCGGTAAGCGCCTGTCCGGTGCGTGTCTGTTCGAAGAGCGTGGTGCCCAGCGCCGCCTCGAGCTTGCGCAGGCGGCGTCCGACGGTGGTCGGGTTCATGCCCAGGCTGCGCGCGGCGCGCGAAAGCTGGCCGCCGCGCGCGATGGCGAGAAAGGCCTGGTAATCGCTCCAGTCGGCGGTTGGAATGCTCATTTTTCGATGCCTATGTCTAAGTGCTGCATTTTTGCAGTAGCTGCATTTTTGCAGGTTTGCATCACTAAAACGATCCTTGCCTGCAATTCGGTACTGGCCTATCAGGCCCTCAAGCCGAGCAAACAAAACGACAAACACGGTCAAACGCCGGGGTCGTTGAAAAAACAATCGCCGGCATGCGAAAAAAACAAGAACGCACACGAATACAATAATCGAAAGTGGAGAGAATGCGACGGATCGGCCACGTGATCGTGGGTGGTGCGCAAGCGGTTCCGGCCGCCCGCACCGCCCCGGTATACGACCCCAACCGGGGCGTCGTGCAGGGAGAGGTTGCCCTGGGAGAGGGTGCCGTTTTGGATCGGGCTGTGACGGCCGCAATGGCCGCGCAGCCGATCTGGTCTGCGATGAACCCCCAGCGCCGCGCACGGGTTCTGTTCCAATTCAAAGCCTTGGTCGAAGCCAACATGGCCGAACTTGCCGCGCTGCTGTCCAGCGAGCACGGCAAGGTGATCGAGGATGCCAGGGGCGACATCCAGCGCGGGCTCGACGTGGTCGAGTTCTGCTGCGGGCTGCCCCAGGCGCTCAAGGGCGAATACACCCATGGTGCCGGGCCGGGTATCGACGTCTATTCGATGCGCCAGCCGCTAGGCGTCGGGGCAGGGATCACCCCGTTCAATTTTCCCGCAATGATCCCGATGTGGATGTTCGCGCCCGCCGTGGCCTGTGGCAACACCTTCATCCTCAAGCCGTCCGAGCGGGATCCTTCGGTGCCCAACCGGCTGTGCGAGCTGTTCCTCGAGGCGGGCGCGCCCGAGGGTGTGCTTCAGGTGGTTCACGGTGACAAGGTCATGGTCGATGCGATTCTCGATCATCCGGGGATCGCCGCGGTCAGCTTCGTGGGCTCCTCCGACATTGCGCACTACGTCTATTCGCGTGGGACCCGCGCGGGCAAGCGCGTCCAGGCGATGGGCGGGGCGAAGAATCACGCCATCATCATGCCCGATGCCGACATGGACCAGACGGTCGCCGACCTCGTCGGAGCCGCGTTCGGTTCGGCGGGGGAGCGTTGCATGGCGCTGCCGGTCGCCGTGCCGGTGGGCGAGGAGACGGCCGATGCGTTGCGCGAACGTCTCGTTAGCGCGATCGAGGGGCTCAAACCCGGCATTTCGACCGATCCTGCGGCGCAGTACGGCCCGGTTGTCACCGCGCAGCACAAGGCGCGGGTCGAGCAGTGGATCGCGACCGGCGTGGAAGAGGGCGCGGAACTCGTCACCGATGGGCGCGGTTTCACCTTGCAAGGTTACGAAGCGGGCTTCTTCATCGGCCCCACGCTGTTCGACCGGGTGACGCCCGAGATGAGCGCCTACCGCGAGGAAATCTTCGGCCCCGTGCTCCAGATCGTGCGCGCCAGGACTTTCGAGGAGGCCATCGCGCTGCCCAGCCGCCACCAGTACGGCAATGGCGTCGCGATCTTTACGCGCAACGGTCACGCCGCGCGCGAATTTGCCGCGCGGGTCGAAGTCGGCATGGTCGGTATCAACGTGCCGATCCCGGTGCCGGTCAGCTACCACAGCTTCGGGGGGTGGAAGCGCTCTGCCTTCGGTGATCACAACCAGTACGGCATGGAAGGGCTGCGTTTCTGGACGCGGACCAAGCTTGTCACCCAGCGCTGGCCCGATGGCGGCGCGGCGGACGTAAGCGCGTTCATCATTCCGACCATGGGGTGAAGGGCATCGCCGATCGCGTTTTCGGGGCGCAGGGCGCATAAGGGAACAGCGCAGCAGGGGCGGTGTTGCTAGCCTTGTGCTTCTAGATCCCACAGGAAGGATTTCGCGATGGCTCGCTGTTCCCGGCTCCCGGTTCTTGCCCTGACCTTTGGCGGCGCGCTTGCGCTGGCGGGGTGTTCGTCCAAACCGGACGAGGCGCCCGGCGGCGAAGCGACGCAGGCGGCCGCGAGCGCGGCGCCCGGCCCCGAGGCC
>NZ_JALHLF010000061.1 GCF_022832435.1 Novosphingobium organovorum
AGCGTCAGCCCCTCGCGCGCGGGTTGCGGCGCGCCGCCCGCGCTCGGCGCGCCGCTGCGGTCGTGCAGGAACACGAGAAGCAGTGGAAAGGCCACCAGCAGGACAAAGCCCGCGATGCCCAGATAGCCTGCACGCCAGCCCCACTGGCCGACGAGAAGCGCGGCCAGCACTGGCATGATGACCGAGCCGATGCCACAGCCCCCGCCCGCGCTGACGCCAAGCGCGGTGCCCGGATTTTCATCGAACCAGTCCGCCACCACCTTCTGGAAGATCGGCGTCCCCGCCATGGCCCCGAACAGCGAAAGCACGGTGAAGGTCAGGTAGAACTGGACAAGGCTGCCGCTGGTCAGCGCGAGCGCCCCGATCGAGGCGGCAAGGCCGAGCACGCCGATCAGCAGGGTACGCCGCGCGCCGTGGCGATCGACGTGGCGCCCGATGATCGGATAGCTGATCGCGCCGACCAGCGCGAGCACGCCGAGCACGCCCGAAACGCTCGCCCGCGACCAGCCGAACCCTTGCGAAAGCGGCACCAGGAACAACCCGAAGACAGCGTGGACCGCAGGCGTTACGCTGACCGAATTGCCCAGCGTACAGGCAAACAGGGCACCGCCCTTACTGGCGCGCGGCGCAGTCCTCGAAGCAACATTGTGGGTCATGGCTGGGCGCCTCTTGCAAGCGGGAGAAGAACGGGGAGAGCGGGGGCAAGGGAGGTCACGGCCCGCCCGCCCCGCTCAGCCGAGCGCCGCGCGCACCGCCGCGCTGGTGGTGAGCAGGGCCAGGTTTTGCGAGAGCACCTGAAGCGTTCCGGCGTGCATCGCATCGTCGTAAGCCGCGCAGGCATCGGACACGAGGAACACGTTGTAGCCGTTGTGAAAGGCCGTGCGCGCCGTGCTGTCGACGCAGCATTCGGTGGTGATCCCGGCCATCAGCACGGTATCGATCTCGCGCGCGCGCAACTGCGCGTCGAAGTCGGTACCGTGAAAGCTGTCGAACAGGAGCTTCTCGATCTCGATATCGCCCGGCTGGGGCGCGACGCGGTAGTAGTCCGCCCCGCCGCCTTCCACGCGGCAGATCGCCTCGCCGCCGGGCATACCGCGCCGGACCATCAGGGTCTTGAGCGCCGCACTGTCGGTTTCGGGCCGCGTCACCACGCGCATGAAGGCAATCGTAACGCCCGCGCCGCGCGCGGTGGCGATCAGCTCCTCGATCCGGTCGATCGCCGCCTCCACGCCCGCAAGGTCCTCGCAGAACGTGCCCGCAAGCCCCTCGCGCGACGCGAAATCGACCTGAATGTCGACGACGACGAGCGCCGTCTTCGAAGGATCGATCATGCCCGCCAGATCGGCGGCCCCGACGTGCGGCAGCGCGGCAACCTCAACCATGCGAGGGAACCGCGAGCTTGCCGGGAAAGCGCTCGCGCAGGATCGGCAGGACTTCCTTGCCGAACTTGGGAATGCCGGTGATGTAATCGTCGAAGATCAGCATCAGGCCATCGGTCCCCGCCTCCTCGAACAGGGCCGAAAGCCGGGCCGCGACGGTTTCGGACGAGCCCGCGATGTGCGCCGACATGAAGCTCGAGCGCGCCTTGCGGGTAAAATCGTTCTCCTTGCCGATCTCGCTATCGAGGAAACCGTAAGCGCGCATCATGCCCTCGAGCGCGCCTTCGTCGAACCCCTCGGCGTAGAGTTTCGCCTTGGCCTCGGCCTCTTCGTCGGTCTCGCCCAGAACGATGGTCATCATCGAATAGGTGCGCACGAAACGCCCGATGCTCGCCGCATCCGCCTTGGCCTCGGCGTTGGCCCTGGCGAGCTGCGCGTTGTCGCCGCCCGACAGGAAGATCGCGTCCATTTCCTCCGAGGTAAAGCGCATCCCCTTCTTCGAAGACCCCGCGCAGACGAGGAACGGGCGCTTTTGCGGCTTGGGCCAGGACTGGCAATCCTCAAGCGTGACGTACTGACCGTCCATGGTCACCGAATCCTCGCTCCACAGGCGCTTGATCGCGGTGACCCACTCCTTCGCCAGATCGTAGCGCGCGTCGTGGTCGACCCCTTCGGGCCAGGCCCCCATCTGCGAAAATTCGCCCTTGTAGGAGCCGGTCACCACGTTGAGCCCGGCGCGCCCGCCCGAAATCTGATCGATCGTCGCAATCATCTTGGCGACCACACCCGGATTTTGCAGCAGCGTATGGACGGTGCCCCAGGTTTTCACCCGGCTCGTCGCTTCGGCGAGGGCCGCGATGGTCAGTACCGAATCGAGCGAGCTGTCCCAGTGGTGCGTCTCACCGCCGTAACCGCGGTACTTGGCCATCGCCATGATGAAGTCGAACCCGGCCTCCTCGGCCAGCACGCCGCACTGGCGGCAATAATCGTACGAACCGTCGATCTCGGGCTTGTTCTTCGAGAGAATCCAGCCACCGTTCGCGATCGGCAGGAAGATTCCCAAATCCTTGCCGCCGGTATCGGACGGGACCCCGAACGGGGTGGGTTCAAGTACAGACATCAGATTTCCCCATCACCTCGATTTTTCCATCCCGCCTTACGGTAAAAGAGCGGCGGGCCGGTTCTTGATTGGCAGCGCATGTTCTGTTGCCGGTTCGCACAACAGATCGGCTACCGCCGCGCGGGTCGGCATCGACGGTGCTGCCCCGTGCGAAAGCGTGGAAAGCGCCGCCGCCGCGCAGGCGAACGGCACCGCCGCCTCGATGCTGCGCCCCTCGTCGAGCAGGGCGGCCAGAGCGCCGCAGAAGCAGTCCCCCGCCCCCACCGTGTCGACCGGGCGCACCGGGACCGAGGCGACGTGGACGAAACGCTCGGGCCGCACCACCAGCGCGCCCGCCGCGCCCAGTGTCACGATCGCGGCCTGATCCTCGCGGCAGAACAGCGCGCGCGTGCGCCGCGCCAGGGCCTCGTATTCGTTTTCCCCGCCACTGTCCCCCCCATCGGGCGCGTAGATGTCGAGCTCGGGCCGGTTGAGCACGAGAATGTCGACATGCACGAACAACGCCCTCGCCTCGATCAGCGCGGGCGCGGTGTTGAGGATGCGCAGCGCGCGCGACTTGGCGAACAGGCCGGTCAGCGTCGGGATCGGCACTTCGAGCTGCGAAAGCAGGACGCCATCGGCCACGGGCTCGCACCCGGTCAACCGCGCGTTGGCGCCCGAGACGACGATGATCTGGTTCTCGCCCTGCGCGTCGACCGCGATATAGGCGGTCCCGGTCGGCTCGCCGGGGAGCGTGCGGATGCCTTCGATGTCGATCCCTTCGCGAGCGAGCCGCTGGCGCATCCAGGCGCCCGAATCGTCCTCCCCCACAGCGCCGGTGAAGCGCACCGCCGCGCCCATGCGCGCCGCCGCCACTCCCTGGTTGGCGCCCTTGCCGCCCGGCAGCCGCGCCGTCGCGTCGGCCAGCACGGTCTCGCCCGGAAGCGGCAGGCGCTGGAGCGAGGTAATGATGTCAATGTTAATCGATCCGACGATGTGAACAGCCAAGTGCGCGCCCCATCCAAAAATTTCGCAAAGCCCAAAACGGTTCGCGGCCAATGTCCTGACCGGGTGCAGCATGACCACACCGGCCGGGTCAAGCGCGGGAAAGCCCGGTGCGCCCATCCTCAAGATTTGCGGGCGCCAGCGCCAAGAGGACAAACCGCTCGCAGGACACTCTCGCAGCCGCCAATATAGGCCATCATTTGGGGATCGGACATGACGAACTGGTTGATAACGGGAGTGGGTACGGGGCTTGGCCGGGCGCTGGCCGAGGCCGCGCTGGCACGGGGCGACCGGGTCGTCGGCCTCAGCCGCAACGCCGATGACGCGGACTTTCGCGCGCTGGCGCCGGAGCGCGCGCACGTGCTGGGCGTGGACCTGCGCGACGAAGCCTCGGTTGCCGACGCGGTCGCGCGCGCCGAAATCCTGACCGGCGGGATCGACCGGCTGGTCAACAACGCAGGCTACGGCCTTGTCGGGGCGATCGAGGAAGTCTCGCTCGAAGAAGCGCACGCGCTGTTCGAGATCAACCTGTTCGGCGCGCTGCGCATGATCCGCGCGGTGCTGCCCGCGATGCGCGCACGCGCCGCCGGGCACATCGTCAACGTCACCTCGGTCAGCGGGCTTGCCCCCTGGGCGGGCACGGGGATTTACGGGGCGAGCAAGTACGCGCTCGAATGCATCGGCCAGACGCTGGCGCAAGAAGTGGCGCCGCTCGGCCTTCGCGTGACCAACGTCGCGCCGGGCGGCATGCGCACCGGCTTTGCCGCCAGCGGCCTTGCCGTGGCCGCGCGCGTCATTGCCGATTACGAGGACGGCGCCCATTTCGCGCGGCGCAGCCTGACCCAGAACGCCGGGCGTGAGAGCGGCGATCCGGTCCGCGCCGCCAAGGCCATCCTCACCGCGCTCGACGCGCCCGAACCGCCGCTGCACCTCTTGCTGGGCGAAGACGCGCTGCACTACGCGGCCGACCAGCAGGCCCTGCTGGCCCGCCAGATGGAGCAGTGGGAAACGCTGTCGCGCTCGATCGCTTTCGAGGAGGCATGACCCACCCCTTCGACCTGCCCGACTGGGCGGTGGAGCGCGGACGCGCGTTCAACACCTTCGCCACGCTCGATCCCGCGACAAGCGCGCTCGTCGTGATCGACATGCAGCGCGCTTTCGTGGGCGAAGGCGAGGTTTACGGCAAGGCCAGTTCGCGCGCGACGATCCCGGCGATCAACGCGCTGTGCGCGGCCTTCCGGCGCGCCGCGATGCCGGTGCTGTGGACACGCCAGAGCGTGAGCGAGGCTCCCCCGCTCGCCATGCCCGCCTGGCAGTACGACCGTTCGGACCCGGTCACCGCGCGCGCGATCGCCGCGCTCGCGCCCGGCGCGCCGACCCACGCGCTCGACCCGGCGATGAACTGGCGCTGCGGCGAACCGCTGCTCAACAAGTACCGCTACGGCGCCTTTTCCTGCCCGGCCGGTGCGCTCGCCCACGAACTGGAGCGGCGCGGGGTCGACACGCTGGTGCTCACCGGCACGCTCACCAACGTCTGCGTCGAAAGCACCGCGCGTGAAGCCAACATGCGTGGGTTCAAGGTGATCGTCGTCGCCGATGCCTGTTCGGCGGTCAGCGATGCCGAACACAGCGCGGCGCTGCTCAACCTGCGGCTCAACTTTGCCGACGTGCGGCTGGCCGACGCGGTAATCGCCATGGCAAGAGGCGCTCCCCTTTCGGACAGCGCCTCTTCCTGAATCACACTCGGTCAAACCGGGCTAGCGCCCCGATCAGCTGATGAGGCGGGGCACCGACATGCCGTAGATGTCGAAATGCGCCTCGGGATGCTCGGGCGCGCCGTCGCGCGGGGCCGAGCGGACCTGGACCACGCCGTTCTTGCCGAACCCGTCGACCACCGGACGGCCGGCATCGCGGCTCAGCCAGAGGCGCAGCAGGTGGCGCTTGCGCTGGGGTTCAGGATAGTCCCAGAAGGTCGTGCGGGCGTGCAACGCGGCGTAGTTCGACAGCCACTGGATATCGCCGGGGCGGAAATCCATCTCGATCGCCATGCCCTCTTCGTAGGTGATCGTGTCGAAGAGTTCGAGCACCTCGATCTGCTCGGGCGTCAGGCGCGGCACGCCTTCATAGTCCTGCGCGGTGAGGATGTAGAGCGAGCCCGCGTACATCGAGAAGACCCCGTCGACGAGGCTGACGATGGGCGAGGTATACGTGTCGGCGGGCGCGCTGTGGTCCTGCTTGCGCCAGTCCCAGTGGAACGGTTCGAGCAGCAAGGGCGCCAGATCGGGACGACGCTTGAGAATCTCGTTGTAGATCTCAGCCCCCGAGACGAGGCACGAGGCGCCCCCCTCCTTGGCGGGCCGCAGGCACATCAGCGCCACGATGTCCGAACTGTCCGAATGATAGACCAGCTTGTCGCGCACTTTGGAGGACAGCGCGGTGGGATCATCCATCATCTTGTCCGAGGTCGCGTAGACGTGATCGAGCAGGTCCCCCATCTCGTTCTGGCGGATCGGATCGCCCATATGCAGGCCCAGGATGTAATAGATCGCAGAGGAAAGCGGGTCCGAGTAAAGATAGGTGCGCAGGCCCCGCACGAGTACGAAACCGCGCCCGTAGTCGACGTCCGCGCCCCATTCCTTCACCGCATCGGCGCAGGCGACGAGCGGATAATCCTCGGCCTGGACCGTGCGCAGGTCCGGGTTTTCATCGAGGAACCGCTTGCCCAACGCCTCCAGCTCGAAGACCTGCTCTTCGCTCAACCGGTAGATCCACGCATCGCTCTTCGCCAGCTCGTCGCCGCGCCAGGCGGCCGCGGTGGTGACGGGGGGAATGGCCTCGAGCGAGGCGGACGGGTCGGTGGCCATGAGGAAATCCTTGCTCCTGCGCGTGTGTGCGTTGCCGTCCAGACTAGAGCGCAAGCCGAGCGCTGACTTGTCGGGCGATGTCCGAAAACTTGGGGAACGCCGCCCCGGGGCAACGGGGATATGACAAAAGAAGAAGCCGATTCAAGGGGTTAATACCACTTGCGCCCATTACTGCAGACCTCACCTTTCTCGGCCGCCACAGGCCGAGAAAGGTCAGGTCGACAGTACGGGAATCCGAGGGCGATGGCCCTCGGATTCCTCCTGATCCGATCAGGCCTCGAAGCTCTGCGTCGAAAGCGGCATCGCGCGCACGCGCTTTCCGGTCAGCGTCGAGACCGCGTTGACCACGGCGGGCGGGATCGCGGGTAGCGGCGGTTCGCCGATCCCGCCCATCTTGGCGCCGCTTTCGATGATCTTGACGCTGACCTTGGCCATGCGGTCGGGCGGCAGGATCGAATAGGCATCGAAGTTGCGCGCAACGGGCATCCCGTCCTCATACTCCGCCGCCTCGACGAGGACTTGCGAGAGGCCCAGCGCAATGGCCGAATTGGCCTGCGCCGCGATGATCGCGGGGTTGACGATCGAACCGGGGTCGAGCGCTTCCCACACCTCGTGGACGACGACCTCGCCGTCCTTGATCGAGACTTCGGCGACGGCCGCCGCCTCGGTCCCGAAGGGCGAGGCCATGGCGAGGCCGCGCGCGCGCCGCGTGCCGTCGCTCGCCGTGTACGGCCCGCGCTTCCAGCCGCCCGAAAGGTCCACCGCCGCCTTGAGCAGTGTGGTCAGCCTTTCGTTGCCTTCGAGCAGCTTGAGCCGCAGCGCATAGGGGTCCTTGCCGCCCTGGTCGGCCATTTCGTCAAGGAAACACTCGTAGAAGAAGTCGTTCATCGAATTGCCGACCGAACGCCAGTAGGCGAGCGTGGGCGCGTTCTTGACGAAGTTCTGCGCGATGCGCCGGTTGGGGATCGCGTAAGCCTTGCCGGTGATCCCTTCGAGCGCGGAATCGTCAAGCTCCTTGCCGCGCTTGTTGGCAATGCCTTCGCTTGGCCCCTCGGTCGCGCTCACCACGTCGAGCGCAAGCGGCCAGCCCTGCGCGTCGAGCGCGCCGCGGAACTGGACCACGGCCATCGGCCGCAGCGGATCGCGCAGCATTTCCTCCTCGCGGCTCCAGATCACCTTGACCGGCTTGCCCGTCGCCTTGGCCAGCGCAATCGCGTGGGGATAGGGATTGCCGTCGTTGTAGTGGAAGTGGCGCCCGAAGAAGCCGCCGAGCAAGGGGCTGTTGATGCGCACCTGATCGGGCGTCAACCCCACCTTGCCCGCGATGATCGCCTGGAACATCTCGGGCACCTGGTTGGGCAACCACAGGTCGAGCGTGCCGTCCGTATTGAAGCGCGCCAGCGTCGAGGGCGGTTCGAGCTGGGCGTGGTGGAGGTACTGGCTCTTGTAGGTCGCGGTGAACGACTTGGCGGCCGAAGCGAAGGCGCTGTCGATATCGCCCGCCTTCTCGGCCTCCTCGCCGCGCCCGGTCTGGCTGGCGAGCGTCTTGGTGAACGCCTCGGTCCCGAAATCGGCGGGCATGTAGCGCAGCGATGCCGGATCGGCGGGTTCGACCCAATCGACCTCGAGCGCATCGGCCGCCTGGCGCGCGTGCCACCAGTAGGGCGCGACCACCGCGACCGCACCTTCGAGCGTGTGCACCGAATGCACGCCCGTCATCGCCTTGATCGCCGCTTCGTTGCGGATGGCGCCCGGCTGGAGGCCGAGGCGCGGCGCGTGCTGCACCGCCGCCTGCAGCATTCCATCGACCTTGCAGTCGATCGAATAGACCGCCTTGCCGGTCGACTTCATGCGCATGTCGAGCCGCGCGACGGGCTTGCCGATCCAGCGAAAGACCGCCGGGTCCTTGAGCGCGATGCCCGCGCCATCGGGCACCGGCAGGTCCAGCGCGCCGCCCGCAACCTCGCCGTAGCTGAGCGAACGGCCCGAGGCCGCGTGGACGATCTTGCCCGGTTCGGTGGTCAGGCTCGCGGCGGGAACGCCCAGTTTGCGGGCCCCGGCCTCGACGAGCATCGCACGGGCAAGCGCGCCAAGACGGCGCATCGTGGTGTAGCTCGAGCGTACCGAGCTGCTGCCCCCGGTCATGCGCCGGCCGCCGGGCATGATCTGGAACACCTTGCCCGCGGGCGCCGCCTCGACCACGAAGGTCGCCGGGTCCATGTCCATTTCCTCGCCCACGAGCTGGGCCATCGCGGTGAAGGTGCCCTGCCCGCCTTCCATGAACGGGCTGAGGAAGCGCACCGTGTTATCGGGCCGGATTTCAAGGAAGGCCGGAACGTCGAGCGCGATGCCCCCGCTCGCATCGACGGCCTGTACGCGCGAGGCGCCCAGCGGAATGCCGAAGCCGAGCACCAGCGCCCCGCTCGCCACGCCCGCCGAACCCAACAGGAAGCGGCGGCGCGACAGGTTTACCGGCTGGGTTCCGGGTGCGAAAAGAGTCTCGTCCGCCATCGAATGCGGCGCGTCGCTGTGCTGGCTGGCCATCATGCGTTCTCCTTGCCCGCGTTTTCAGCAAGATCGCTCAGCGCCGCGTGGATCGCGTTGTAGGTGCCGCAGCGGCACAAGTTGATCATCGCCGCGCGCACGTCCTCTTGCGTCGGCTTCGCGGTGTTCTTGAGCAGCGAAACCGCCGCCATGACCTGGCCCGACTGGCAGTAACCGCACTGCGGAACCTGATGCCTGACCCAGGCTTCGACGACCTTGCCCCCGACAGGATCGGCTTCCATCGCCTCGATCGTGGTCACCTTGCTGCCTTCGAGGCTGCCGACGGGAAGCACGCACGAGCGCGTCACCGCGCCGTCCACCAGCACCGAGCACGCCCCGCACTGCGCAATGCCGCAGCCGTACTTGGTGCCGGTCATCCCCAATACGTCGCGCAGCGCCCACAGCAGCGGCATGTCGGGCTCGGCGTCGAGCTCGTGGACCTCGCCGTTGATCTCAAGCTTCATGGTCACTCCCCTGCAATTTGTCCTGTGTGCCCGGTGTCGGGCAATCGATGTCGCTCATCCGTCCTAGATGCGCCAGCGCACCGGCGCAGGCAAGGTGCCTTCGACGCACGTGCACCTTGCAAAAAAGGCCCCCCGGCCAGCCTGCGCCGGACGGGGAGCCGCTCAAGGTGCCGTAAATATCCTAGCTCAGAACGCCTGTCCCCAGCGTACGCCGAAGAAGCGCGGCTTGATCGTGAAGGTACGCGACGAGCTCGAGCAGAAGGTGATCGAACAGAACGTGTTCTTGGTCAGCTGCCCGCGCTTGTCGAACGCGTTCTGGATGAAGAAATCCAGCGTCCAGGTGCCCTTCTTGAGCCCCGCAGAGAAATCGAACGAGGTAAAGCCGGGCGTGGTGCCGAGCAGTTCGTTGTAGTCGGTGTTGAGATCCTGCGTTGCGCTGGTCTGGTAGTTGGCCGAACCCATCAGGTAGCCGTCCATGTCCCCCACTTGCGTATCGTAGCGAACCGAAGTGGTTCCCTTGAAGCGCGGCTGGCGCGGCAATCGCGTACCGTCGGCAGCGGCGACCGAGGGGGTCGACACGTTGCCATCGACATAGGTTCCTGCCGAACAGGACGAGAGCTGCGAGATCGACATCGTCGTTTCGTCGAGCGCGAAGTTGCAGAAGTTGCCCTTCAGCTTGCCGTCGTTGAACGCGCCCGAGGAGGTGAAGGTCACCTTGCCCAGCTTGAGTTCGGCGTCGTATTCGATGCCCTTGACCACGGCCTTGCCCGCGTTGCCGGTCATGCCCGCGCCCTGCGTCCCCGCGACGACCACACTGTACTGCATGTTGTCCCAGGTTTCGTAGTACATCGCCGCGTTGAAGCGGAAGATGTTGGACCAGATCGTCTTGATGCCGATTTCGTAGTTCGACAGCGTTTCCGATTCGTAAGGCTGCACGGTCACCGTACCCACCCCGCTCACACGCAGCGAGCGGTTGTAGCCGCCCGGACGGAAGCCGGTGGAGTACGTGGCGTAGATCATCTTGTCGGGCTGGACCTGCCAGTCCAGCGCGATCTTGTGCGTCTCGCCGCTTTCCGAATAGCGCCCGTTGGCGTTGATGCACGACAGGCGTGTCGAGGGGAAGGGAACCGTGCAGCCCACCGCTTCGGCCGAAGCGGCAACGCCGCTGAAGCCGATCGAGTGATAGCTGGTCCAGAACACGCGGATACCGCCCGTCAGCTTGAGCTTGGGGGTGATGTTGTAGTGGCCTTCGGCGAAGATCGCCTCGTCGTTCCACACGTTGTTGCGTTCGCTCAGGTAATAGGCATCGCCCTTCACCGCGGGCGAACCCAGGATCATCGTGCCGTTGGGGTTGCCGTCGGCGTTGATGACCGTGCTGGTGTCGAAATAGGCGTTGCCGTCATCGTCGTAGGCCACCGCGTACATCGCCGGAACGCCCAGCAGGCCGCCCGCCACATCGCCGCCACCCGATTCGGTGTACCCTTCCACGCTGCTCAGCCCGTGGATGGCGTACTGGTCGTTGGTCTCTTCCTTGCGGTGCTGGTAGTAGCCGCCGATGGTCACGTCGAAA
Organism: Novosphingobium organovorum; assembly: GCF_022832435.1. GTDB lineage: Bacteria > Pseudomonadota > Alphaproteobacteria > Sphingomonadales > Sphingomonadaceae > Novosphingobium > Novosphingobium organovorum. Next base: position 10,926 of record NZ_JALHLF010000061.1, read on the forward strand.
GGCCAGCTCGAAGGCGTCGTCAGGCGCACTTCCTGCGTGAACTGGTTATCCTTGGTCAGGCCTTCATAGTACTGCTGCGGGCTGATCAGGCTCGAGCAGCTTTCGCTCGACCCGGTGCCGGTGCAGCTCGAGGCGTTCCAGAACTGCAGGTAGTTCTCGTAGCCCGCGCCGAAACTGTCGTAGGTGACGGTGTAGTAGGTGTAGTCGTTGCGCAGGTGAACCTTGCGGTGATAGTACCCGGTCGCCGAGACGAGATCCCAGTCGCCGATGTGGCCGTGGATCGAAAGCTGGGCCTGGTACCACTGGTCGTCCTGGCGGGTGAGGTCGTAGTCGTGGACCTCCAGATCGCCCACGCGCGGGTCGTAGCCAAAGTACCCGTAGGCAATCTGGCGCTGCGCGGTGATCTCGGGGCGCACTTCCCAGCCCGGCGCCGGTTCCCACAGGACTTCGAGACGGCCGCCATATTCGTAGATCGGGTTGTAGTTGTCCTTGGCGATCGAGCTGTTGTCGAGCGTGTAGGAGGTCGCGTCGTTGTTGTCGCCCAGCAGCAGCGTGCTCGAGGCTCCGGTGTTGAGCACGCCCGAGGTGTTGGCCTTGTTGTCGATATAACCGCCGTCGTGGCGATAATAGCCCATCGCGCGCGCCGCCAGGTTGCTGGCGATCGGAACGTTGACGTAGGCCTCGAACTGCTGGCCCACGTCGCCCGCGCCGTACTTGTTGATCTCGGTGTTGTAACCGTATTCGAACGTGTCGAGCTTGGGCTTGTTGGTGATGAAGCGGATCGTCCCGGCCAGCGACCCGGCGCCGTAGAGCGTGCCCTGCGGCCCCGAAAGCGCCTCGACGCGCTCGATGTCATAGACGTGGATGTCGGGAAGATCGGTGCCCGCGATGGGAATGTCGTCGAGGTAGTAGCCAACCGAGGCGTAGCTGCCGCCGGCGGGCACGATACCGCGGAAATAGGGGGTCTGGCGGCCCGGCCCGAGGCCCGCGATGGTGACCGAGGGCAGCATCGCGGTGATGTCCGAGAGGCCCTTGACCTGGTGCACTTCGAGCGCGTCGTTGCTCAGCGCCTGCATCGAGATCGGCACCTTCTGCACGCTCTCGGACTTGCGCGTCGCGGTCACGACGATTTCGCCGATACCGCCCGATGGAGCGGCGGCGTCGGGCGCGGGTGCGGCAGCAACGTCGGCGGCGTCTTCAGCGTGGGCGGTGCCGGCTGCAAACGGCACGACGATGGCCGACGTGGACAGCAGACACACTGCGTTCCACCGGCGCAATCGGGTACGAATACTCATCTAATGGAGCCCCCTATGATCCCTGTTTTGTCCTGTTCTCCTCTCCCTCAAGAAGAACGCCCGTTGCGACGGGTCTTCACCTGCTCATGAACAACGCGCCTCGCGACCTTTGTGGCCTGCTCAAGACGCAAATCTCCTGCCCCGAAGATAGCCCTCGAGTTCGCTGCCACACTGCCGGCAACGAAGAACATCGTATTCAGAATCGGGCGGACGCCTTCGCTATTGCACAAACCCGAACGGTCGTCCTAGATTGAATAAACCCATCCACTCCGCTTCTGTCAAGCGCCTATCGTCACGAAATTTGTAAGTTTATTTCGGGCTTGCCCAAAGACCCGAAATGATGATCTTGATACTGTGCAAATGCACATCGTCCCTGTGCAAGTGCACATTGCCGGGGATCGGGACGCCCGTTCGCATGGCCCAAGTCAAAGCCGCGCAAACGGGCCGCCCGACTGGCCCCGATCGGGGCCGGGCCCCACCATCCCGGCCATCCACCTTTCGCGAAGGGAAGCAGAATACAGACCATGACCGGCCCCAGTTTCCCGCCCCAGCGCCCGATGAGCCCCCTGCTGCGCGCCGCACCGCCCCAGTCGGGTGGTCCCGGTTCGAACGAACTGGCGCAGATCGCCGCGCTGCTCGACACCCAGCCGCGCAGCGCGCTCAAGCAGGCCGAGGCGCTGCTGCGCCGCCGGCCCGGATTCGCCCCGGCCGAACTGCTCGCCTGCCAGGCGCTGCGGCGCCTGGGCAAAAGCGCCAGCGCCCTGCCCCGGCTCGAAGCGCTCGCCCGGCGCGAGACGCGCGTGCCCGCCGTGGCCTGGGAACTGGCGCAAGCCGCGCGCGAACTGGGGGAAAGCGCCAAGGCGATCGCCGCGCTCGAACGCCTCACCCGCCAGCAACCCACGGTCAGCACCGGCTGGTTCGCGCTCGCTGGGGAACTGCGCAAGCTGGGGCGCCCGGACGACGCCTGGCGCGCGGACCTTTCGGGCGTCCACGCCTCCTCGCACGATCCCGAACTGGTAAAGGCCGCGCTGGCGATGAACCAGGAACGCCTGGCGGACGCACGCGCGCTGCTCGAGACCCGGCTGGAGCAGCGCGGCGAGGATGCCCCCGCGATGCGCCTGCTGGGCGAAATCCACTGGCGCAGCGGGGCCATGAGCGAAGCGCTCGAATACGCCGCGCGCGCGGTCGAGATCGCCCCCGGCTTCGATCTCGCACGCGATTTCCTGATCCGCCTGCTGCTCCAGAACAACCGGCTCGACGAAGCGCTGGAACAGGCCGAAGTGCTCATCCGCTCGCCGCTCGACAATCCGGGCCATGCGTTGATCCTGGCCTCGGTCTTGGTCAAGCTGGGCGAACATGCCCGCGCCGAGGCGCTTTACCGCGACATCCTCGCCAGACGCCCCGACCAGCCGCAGGTCTGGCAGAACCTGGGCCACGTGCTCAAGACCACCGGCCAGCAGACCGAGGCGATCGCCGCCTATCGCGAGGCCGTCGCCCGCCAACCCACGATGGGTGAGGCCTGGTGGAGTCTCGCCAATCTCAAGACCGCGCGCCTCGTCGACGCGGACATCGCGGCGATGCGCGCCGCGCTCGCCTCGATCGCCGACACGCCCGGCGTACCCGACGCGCCCGACGCGCATGCGGAAGACCGCTTCCACCTCCACTTCGCGCTCGGCAAGGCGCTCGAGGATGCGCGTGAGTACGCCGCCTCATTCGACCACTACCGCGAAGGGAACCGCCTGCGCCGCGCGCTCGTCCCGCACGACCCGGACAGCTTTTCCGCCGAGGTAGAGGCCACCGCACGCACCTTCGACGCCGCGTTCCTGAGCGGCATGGGCGCGGGGGGATGCCTTGCCCACGACCCGATCTTCATCGTCGGCCTGCCCCGCTCGGGCTCGACGCTGGTCGAGCAGATCCTCGCCAGCCACAGCCTGATCGAAGGCACGATGGAACTGCCCGAGATGATGATCATCGCCAGCCGCCTGCAGGCGCGCGTCGACGAGGGCGAATTCACCGATTTCGCGGCGATGGCCGCCTCGCTCACCCCGCGCGACCGGCTGCGGCTGGGCGAGGAATACATCGAGAAGACGCGCGTCCACCGCAAGAGCGATGCGCCGCTGTTCCTCGACAAGATGCCCAACAACTGGCAGCATGTCGGCCTCATCCGCATGATCCTGCCCCACGCGCGGATCATCGATGCGCGCCGCCACCCGATGGCGTGCTGCTTTTCGGGCTGGAAGCAACACTTCGCGCGCGGCCAGACCTTCTCCTACGACCTCACCGACATCGCCCGCTATTATCGCGACTACGCCGCGCTGATGGCCGCGTTCGACGCGGCCGCACCGGGCGCGGTGCACCGGGTGGTCTACGAGGACATGGTCGAGCATACCGAGCGCGAGATCCGCGCGCTGCTCGCGTATCTCGGCCTTCCCTTCGAGCCCGCCTGCCTCGAATTCCACGCCAACCGGCGCGCGGTGCGCACGGCGAGTTCCGAGCAGGTGCGCCAGCCGATCTTTCGCGACGGGATTGAGGCCTGGACGAACTACGCGCAATGGCTGGGCCCCTTGCGCGACGCGCTCGGCCCGATCGAAGCGCTCTATCCCGGCCACGCCGCGCGCACGCCGGCCTTGCGCCCGGCCTGACCACGCCGCTCTCGCACCGCTTGCGCGCCACTCCAACGCGGGCCGGACACCCCTCCGGCCCGCGCCCATCCCCCACCCGACCGCGCGCCACTCCGCTCGTCGCACCAGCCCCGTTCAACGGTTTACCGTTCGCAAAAAGAGAGCTAGGGCGCGCGAAATAAAGCAACACCAAGGGAGAGCGACTGCGCAACAACGCGGACGCACTCCGCAATTGTCGAAAGCGCAACCGCATGCCGCCGACCGCCGGAAAGGACCCTATGCCCCAGACAGGAGCGAACAACGATCACCAGCGCCCGGGCGTCTACGCGCGCGGCAGCGAGACCGTCGATGCGATCATCAAGGCGGCGCTCAAGGTGATCATCGACGAAGGCGCCGCCGCTTTCTCGATCCGCCGCATCGGCGCTGAATGCGGGCTTCGCGTGGGCAACGTGAGCTACCACTTCCCGCGCAAGGAATTGCTCGTAAAGGTCATGCTCGACGAGCTGATGGCGGGTTATCAGGTCAAGCTCGACGACGACGTGCGCCAGGCCGAGGTCTCCGACGAGGACCGCCTGCGCCGGGTGATCGTGATGTGCCTTGAAGATATCTGCACCAAGCGCACCACGCGCCTGTTCACCGAACTGTGGTCGCTGGGCAACCAGAGCGCCTACATCGCCGAACGCGTCGAACTGTTCTACAGCGACGTGCACGAGGTGATCGGCGAACAGATCAAGCGCCTGAACGGCGCGCTCGACGATGACGAGGTCCACACCCTGGCGCTGTTCATCAGTTCCTCGATGGAGGGAACGACCCCCTTCCTTGGCTTCGAAAAGCCCTGGCGCGCGAAAATGCCGCAGGTAACCGCGCTGAGTGTCGAATTTTTTATACGCCTTGCAAAGTCGCTCAAACCCGGTGAGATTGCCGAACTGACCAAGGCAATCGAATTCGAATAACCGCCTGGTCGCAGGCTGGCGTGGGCAAGCGCCGGTCGGGGACGGGAGAGTGATGGCCTGATCGAAATCGAAAGGGTGCGCGTCAGGGCCGCGCACCCTTGCAGAGCGATACAGGGGGGTCACTTGCGGTTTTACGATCGGTTCCACGATTCGAGACTTCTCGCGGTCGCACCGGCGATCGTGATTGCCGCACTGGCCATCCTGCAGCCCGGCATCGATCCGGTCTTCCTCGCGCTGCTGACCAAGGCCCACGGGCTTTCACCGCACCTGCACGGCTGGATCGTGAGCGCCACCCAGGCCGGACTGGCGGCCGGTTCGCTCACCAATCTCGTCGCCGGATCACGCCTCGCACCGCGCGCTGCGGCCCGCCTGTGCACCCTGTGCGCGCTCCTCGCGCTCGGCGCCGCGGCCGCCACCGCGTGGACCGCCAGCTTCGCCGCGCTGCTGGCGGTGCGCGCGCTGTTCGGACTGGCGATGGGCGTGCTCTACACCCAGGCCATGACCCACGCCGCCCGCCACAGCCCCACTGCGTCCTTCGCGCTCGTGCTGCTGCTGCAACTCCTCCTCTCGACGTTCGTCGCGCTGGGCCTGCCGGTGATCGGCACGGATCGTCCCGCACTGGCGCTGGCGCTGCTCGCGCTCGCCCCGCTCGGCGCGCTCGCGCTGCTGGCGCGCGCGCGCGACCCACTCGGTGTTGAGGAGGAGCGCGGTACGCTCGGCCTTCAGGACGAGCGCGATGCGCCTGACGCCAGCCCCCACGCGCGTGCGGGCCAGCAGGCGGAGCGCACCGCGCAACGCTTTCGCGAGAGCATCACGCCGCCGGTCGCGCTGCTGGCGAGCGCCCTGTTCTGCTATGTCTGCGCCTCGATGATCGTCTGGTCGCTGACCGGCGCGATGGCCATCGCGGCGCGCTTCCCTCCCCATGTCCTGGGGACCGCGGTCGCCGTGGGATCGCTCGCCGGGGCGATCACCTCGCTGGCGGTGCTGCGCGAGAGGGTCCGGGTCGACCCCAGGATCACCGCCCTGGCCTGCGGCATCGCGATGCTCACCCCGGTGCTCGGCGCCCGGCTGGCGAACGAGACGCTGTTCATTGCCGCGATCGTCGCCTTCAACGTGGGCAACACCGCCATCTTCATTCGCTGCTCGGGCTTTGCCGCAAGGGCGTGCCGGACCTCGGGCGCCCTTCGCTTCGTGTCCTGCGCGAACACCGCCGGGATGATCGCCGGTCCCGCCATCGGGTCGAGCGCGACGACGCTCGCCGGCCCGCAGGGTCCGCTCTACCCGGCCGCCCTGGCGCTTGCCCTGGGCTGCCTGACGCTCTGGGCCTGGCACTATCGCCAGCGCCGCCAGAACCTGCGGCTCGTCGCGAGCACGAGCGCCACCGCCGCGCGCGCGGTCGAACGCCGCCAGGCCGCCTGACACCCGTACGGCTCGCGGCATCCCGGCGCAACCACACGGCGAACGCGCCCGACGCGCGCCTTCCAGGTGCGCTGGGAAGCCGTGTAAAACCCCCGTTCAAAGGCCGTTTCCGGCATGCGTCCGGGCCGCGCGCGGAACGCCATTTCATCGTGCAGCGCACAAAAATGCTGCAACACAAAAAAGCGCCTTGACCAACTCTTGATGATTGTCCAGTTTTCCCAAACCCAAACGAAGAATCGTGGAATTCTTCGTGTAATCAGGGGGGTAAAACAAATAATGCGCTTTTCGCGAACCGCTCGCAGCAAAGCCGACAAAAGCTCACAGGCTGTTTCTTCCAGGACCAAGGAAACACTCGCTTTGCCCATGACCTCGACCGCCCGCCCGCGCCTTGGCTGGCATCGCCTGCCCGTGGCCGCGCTGCTCGCCGCCGGCGCCCTGACCACTTCGGTCGTCGTCGCCCAGACCGACGAGACGGATACCCCTGATACCGATGCCTCGACCTGGGTCGAGCACGAAGCGGGCATCCCGGTCACCGATCCGCTGACCCGCGAAAAGTGCGGCACCTGCCACACCGCCGACGACAAGGGGAACCTGTCGCGCATTTCGTGGATCCGCAGCACGCCCGAAGGCTGGGCGCAGACGATCAAGCGCATGGTCAAGCTCAACGGGCTCGACATCACGCCGCAGGAAGCACGCGCGGTGACGACCTACCTGTCGACCTACCACGGCCTTGCCCCCGAGGAAGCCAAACCGGTGATGTATCTCGCCGAAAAGCGCATCCTCCAGTCCGAGGCGATCGTCCCCAACGACACCCTGCGCGAGACCTGCGCGAGCTGCCACGCCTTTGCGCAGCCGATGTCCTCGCGCCGCAGCCACCGCGAATGGGCGCTCTTGCAGAACATGCACCGCGCGCTCTATTCGACCGCCGACTTCATCTACGACACCCCGGTCGGCTCGGGCTACGACGAGGACGGCGGCTCCGCCCCCGAGGACGGCAAGCCCCCCGTCAAGCAGGCCACCGCCGCGCTCGAATGGCTGAGCAAGAACGCGCCGCTGCACACCCCCGAATGGGCCGCCTGGCGCCCGCGCATCAAGACCCCGCAGCTGGCCGGCAAGTGGCTGGTGAGCGCCGACCTGCCCGGTCGTGGCCGCTTCGTGGGCGAGATGACCGTCGCGCCCAAGGCGCCCGGCTCGAACGAATTCGTGACCTCGACCGTGCTGCGCTCGCTCGAGGATGGCTCGGTCCACACCCGCAAGGGCTCGGCGCTGATCTACACCGGCTTCTCCTGGCGCGGCACCTCGGACGGCGCGGCCAAGACCACCGCACCCGACGATCTTGACAGCAAGCTGCGCGAGACGATGTGGTTCGCGCCCGACCAGGCCCTGGCCATGGGCCGCTGGTACTGGGGTGAATACCACGAATTCGGCTTCGACGTGACGCTGCGCCGCGAAGCGGGCGCGCCCGCCGTCGCCGCGGTGTCGAGCGATGCGCTCAAGATCGGCAGCAAGGGGACGCAGGTCCACATCTACGGCGCCAACCTGCCCACCAGCCTCACCCCCACCGACGTCGACTTCGGCAGCGGCGTGACCGTGAGCAAGGTGGTCTCGGCCACCCCGAACGAGGCGGTCGTCACGCTCGATGTTGCGGCCAACGCGGTGCCGGGCCTGCGCGACCTGTCGGTCGGCGGCGCGGTGCTCGCCAAGGCGCTGCCGGTCTACGCCAGTGTCGACTACGTCAAGGTCACGCCCGAGACGGCGCTGGCGCACCTGGGCGGGATCAAGTTCGCCAAGGGCTACGAGCAGTTCGCCGCCTATGCCTATTCGAACGGCCCCGACGGCAAGCGCGGCACCGACGACGACTTCGCGATCCGTCCGATCGACGTGACCTGGTCGCTTGCCGAATTCACCACCACCACTTACGACAACGACGTCAAGTTCGTCGGTACGATCGATCCGGCCAAGGGCCTGTTCACGCCCAACGTCGAAGGTCCTGACCCGGCGCGCCGCTTCGGCCGCAACAACTACGGCGAAGTCTGGGTCGTGGCGACCGCCAAGGATCTCAAGGGCGCCGATGGCAAGCCGCTGATCGGCCGCTCGTACCTCGTCACCACCGTTCCGACCTACAAGCGCTGGGACCAGCCGGAGGTCTCCGAATGAACACCATGACCAGCCCCGTCGCGGACTTTCGTACCGCGCGCTATTCGATCGGTGAGCTGCACCCGTTCGAAGCGGCCGATCAACACTATGTCTATCTCGTCGGGGCGGGTGCGATCTTCGCGCTCGACGAAGGCGCCCGCGCGGTTCTTGCCGAACTGCGCGAACGCGACATGACCCACGAGGACATCGTCACCGCGCTCGTCGGCCACGGCCATTCGAGCGCGGACGCCGAGGATCTCATCCGCGAACTCGTCTTCGTGCGCGGCATCGTCTCGGATCGCATCGCTCCTGCGATCGATCCGCAGCCAACCGCGCCTCCAGCCGATTTCCCGCTCCAGGCGCTGGTGCTCAACATCACCAACCAGTGCAACCTGGCCTGCACCTACTGCTACGAGTTCGGCGCCGACAAGATCGCCACCCCCCAGGGCAAGCCCAAGTTCATGACGCTCGAGACGGCCAAGAGCTCGATCGACTTCCTGCTGGCCCAGTCGGGCACGCGCGAGAACGTGCACGTCACCTTCTTCGGCGGCGAGACGCTGATGAACTTCAAGCTGCTGCGCGAAGTCGTCCTCTACGCCAACGAGGCGGCGGCAGCGCAGGGCCGGTCGATGACCTACAGCCTGACCACCAACGCCACGCTGCTCACCGACCCGATCATCGAGTTCCTCGCCGACAACGACGTGGGCGTCACGGTCAGCATCGATGGTCCGGCCGAACTGCAGGACGCGCGCCGCGTCTACAAGAGCGGCAAGGGCTCCTACGAGGTGATCGAACCGCGCCTCAAGAAGCTCATCGCCCGCCACCGCAGCCGCGCGATCACCGCGCGCGTGACGCTGAGCGAAGGCGTCACCGACGTCCTTCGCATCTACCGCCACCTCAAGGACGAACTGGGCTTCCACGAAGTGGGCTTTGCGCCCGTCACCAACTCGGGCGAGCAGGATTACGCGATCAACGGCGATGGGATGAGCCGGGTCCTCGCCGATTTCCACGCGCTCGCGCAGGAATGGCTGGACTACGCGCTCAGCAACCGCATGCACGGCTTCTCGAACGTTTCCGAGACGATCGCCGAACTGATGCAGGGCGTCAACAAGTCGCATCCGTGCGGCGCCGGGCTTGGTCTGCTGGGCGTCAGCCCGTCGGGCGACCTGTCGCCCTGTCACCGCTTCACCGATGCCGACACCCATACCCTGGGCAATATCGAGACCGGCATCGACAGCGCCAAGCGCGAGGATTTCCTCTCGCGCGGGCACGTCAGCGCCAAGTACGAATGCCAGAGCTGCTGGGCCCGCCCGCTGTGCGCGGGTGGCTGCCACCACGAAGCTTTCGTGCGCTATGGCGATACCGGCCACGCCAACCTTCACTACTGCGACTGGATCCGCGAATGGACCGACACGTGCCTTCGCGTCTACGGCGCGGTCGCCGCGCAGAACCCCCAATTCCTTGAACGTTTCGCAACGCGGAAAGGCCAGTCATGAAGCATCTCAAGCCGATCAACCGCAAGGCCCAGAAGATCGACGATCTGGCCTCGCCCGCTCCTGCCGCCAACGGCGCCCCCGCACTCGATGCGAGCACCGAGGAGGATGTCGTCGCCCTCCAGCAAAAGCAGCAGAAGCCGCATATCCCGATGGGCTGCACGCTCGCCTTCTCGCCCGGCTGGGAAGTCGATGCGGGCGGCGGCACGGCAGGCCTGTGCCAGCCGGTCGAGCGCGACATCTACGACTGCTACGTCACGTGCTTCTGGCCGGTCCAGGTCCCCGACCACGTGAACTATTCCCCGGATTGGGCCAGCAACTGTTCGTCGGCCGCCAAGGACTGGCGCAACCTCGATCTGGTCTTCCCGTGATGGCACCGGCGACGCGCCGGCCAAGCCCGCGTCGCCGCCATATTTTTCGGCCCGTTGCGCCCTTGGGCGCCCACTCCTTTCGAGGAAGAGCCTGACACCATGAAAAGCTTCCGTACCGGTCTCGCGCGGCCCCTGATGGCCGGCGCCCTTTGCGCTCTCACTCTTGCCCAGCCAGCCCATGCGGGCAGCATCGTGCTGGGCGGCTACCCCGACCAGATCCAGTTCATCGACGATGCCTCGGGCAAGGTCACCGATCTGGTCAAGCTGGACACCGGACTTCCCGACAACATCCAGCTTTCGACCGATCACAAGAAGATCTACGTCACCACGCTGACCACCTCGGGTATCGAAGTGCTCGATGCGGCGACGCACAAGGTACTGATCTCCTTCAGCCTCAACACGCCCACGCAGCGCTACCGCATGAAGGGCGGCGTGCCCGATCCCACGGGGCGCTACTTCTACGCGATCGCCCAGCGCTTCGACAAGGAAGTCGACATGTACCGCGTCAACAAGCCGCAGTACCTGATGATCGACCTCAAGACGCACGAGATCGCCAAGGCCGTGGACCTCGATCCCAAGGACAAGGCACCCGTGTGGTCGGCGAGCATGGCGATCTCGCCCGACGGCAAGACACTCTACCAGTTTGGCGAGAAAGTCCTGGTGATCGACGCCAAGACGCTCAAGGTCGTCGATCGCATCGACCTTGCCAAGCCCGACACCGGCAACGTTCAGGACGCGAGCTTCGACAGCACGCTTTCGCTGCTCGATGATCCGGGCAAGTACGTTTCGCTGTTCACGGCCCAAAACCCCTACACCAACAACAAGGTGTTCGGCATCGCGCGCTTCGACCTCTCGAAGCGGACCTATACCTTCGATCCGATCGGTCCCGCGCCCGACCAGTTGCACGGGCTTCAGGTCACGCCCGATGGCAAGGATGGCTATACCGTGGCGGTCAGCAGCAACCTGGGCAACCAGCGCTGCGAATTCTGGCACTTCGATCTCACCACCAACCATTCGGTCGGCACCGTGCCGTTCGAATGCCGCCGCCGGTTCTACTTCGCCATGTCGGCCGACGGGCAGAAGCTCTACATCTACGGCGCGGGCTACGACGTGGCCGTCTACGACGCCAAGACGATGAAGCCGCTGACCGACTGGGAACTGCGCAACGACATCACCATGGCGGGCCTTCTCCACCTGCCGTGACGATAGCAGGCCGCATTGCATCCGGGGCCGCCGAACCGTCCCCTGCACCCGCGCCTGCTCCAGACGCGCCCTCCTCCGCGATCGCCGCCATAGCGATCCGCGGGGGAGGCGTTGGTGCGCATTGCTGCCACCACCTGCTCGCGCAGGCTGGCCTTGCCGCCCGGCTGGAGGCCCCGCCGCCCGGCGCGACGCCCGCGATCCTGCTGGGCG
>NZ_JALHLF010000062.1 GCF_022832435.1 Novosphingobium organovorum
GCGGGGCTGGGGCTTTCGCTCGTCCAGGCCGTCGCGCACCTGCACGAGGGGCGGGTCGAACTCGCCGACGCCGCGCCGGGCTTGCGCGTCGCGATCGTGCTCGGGCGGGAGGCGGGCGCGCAGGACTGATCTGTCGGCGTGAAATTTTGCCCGCGCGGTGAACCGTTTGGCGCCGCGCCGCCTTGCTCTTTGGCACGAAATCCAGCACACGGCTGGCCATACGAAAAGCCATGACCGGGGAGAGCAACGCCAATGGCCGCAATGATCGATACGACCAGCAGCACCGATCCGGACGGGAACGGCGAGGAAGTGCCCGGCGGCCACGTCGACGCGCCCGAGCTGCGCTACTTCGTGTTCGCGCTGTTCTTCATCTTCGGCGGCATCACCAGCCTCAACGACGTCATCATTCCCAAGCTCAAGGAGCTGTTCACGCTCAGCTACACCGAGGCGATGCTGGTGCAGTTCTGCTTCTTCACCGCCTATGCGGTGATCGGCATTCCCGGCGCGATGCTGGTGCGCAAGCTGGGCTACATGCGCGGCGCGGTGGCGGGGCTCGTGGTCATGATCGTGGGCTGCCTGGCCTTCATCCCGGCCTCGCAGACGGCCTATTACCCGCTGTTCCTCGCTGCTTATTTCGTGCTCGCGGCGGGCGTGGTGATCGTCCAGGTGGTCTCCAACCCGCTGATCAGCCTGCTCGGCCCGCGCAAGACCACCAGCTCGCGCCTGACCTTCGCGCAGGCCTTCAATTCGCTGGGCACCACGCTGTTTCCGATGGGCGGCTCGATCCTCATCCTGGGCAGTCTCGCGCATGTTTCGGCAAGCGAGTTGAGCGGCGTGGCGCTTGACACCTACCGGCGCGAGGAAAGCCGGGCGATCGTCCACGGCTATCTCGGCGTCGCGGTGGCGCTGGCGTTCGTTGCGCTGGCGGTCTGGCTGTTCCGCAACCGTCTGCCCGCCGAGCGGCACGAGACGCGCGGGCACCACAGTCTGTTCGAACGCCTCGGGCTCGACCTGCTGAGGCGCATGCGCTTTGGCTATGGCGCGTTGTGCATCTTCCTTTACGTCGGGGCCGAGGTGACGATCGGTTCGTTGATCGTAAGCTACGTCATGCAGGATCACGTCCTCGCGCTGCCCGAGGCGAGCGCGGGCAAGCTCATCAGCGTCTACTGGGGCGGGGCGATGGTCGGCCGGTTCATCGGCTCGGCGGTGCTGCGGATGTTCAGTCCGGGCAAGGTGCTGACCTTCAACGCGCTGGCCGCGCTGGTGCTGATTGCGGTGTCGACCCATTCGGGCGGGCCTGTCGCGGCCTACAGCCTGCTCGCGGTGGGCCTGATGAACTCGGTGATGTTCCCGACCATCTTCAGCCTTGCGTGTGAAAAGCTGGGGACGCGCGCGGCCGATGGCTCGGGGATCATCAACGTGGCGATCTGCGGCGGGGCGATCATTCCGGTGGCGACCGGGGCGCTGGCCGATGCCACCGGGGGCAACCTGTCGATCGCGCTGGCGCTGCCCGCGCTGTGCTACGCGGTGATCGCGGGCTTCGGGCTCTACGCGCGCAAGCCGGCCTGAACGGGCCGGCCGGTGACGGCCGCGGCGCCGGGGCGATCTGTTCCGGCGCCGGCGCGCGCGCGTGGGGTTAACAAACCTTCAAACAATGCCCGGTAGATTTGCGCGCATGAACCGCCCGATCATCCCCCGTCGCTCGGTGCGCAAGCCGGTCTCGATGGCGGTGCAGTGCCGCACCCAGAGTGGCCTGCGCGATTCGGGCGAGATCTTCGACATTTCAGCCGAAGGGTGCTGCCTGCAGCTGGCCGGGCTGTTCCTCAAGGTCGGCGCGCGGCTGATTCTGCGGCCGAGCGGGCTCGAAGCCTTCAGCGGGGTGGTGCGCTGGATCAGCGGTGACTTTGCCGGGATCGAGTTCGACCGCCCGATGTACGGCCCGGTCGTCGACCATCTGGCGCTGCAACACGCCGCGCGCATCGAATACCGCCGGGCCTGAACCCGAATTCCGCGCGATCAGCCGCGCCGCGCGGTGGCGAGCGGTTGTGCGGTGACCGGATACCCCTGGTCGTCGGGGATCGTCAGCCAGGGCCCGTCGGCGCGCTTGTCGATCACCGGGTGGATGCGGCGCACGGCACGCCTTGCCAGGTCCGCCAGCGCCTCTTCATGGCTGGCAAAACGCGCCAGGCGCTCCAGATTGCGCAAGGTGGGAAAGATCACCGCGATCTCCCCGCGTTCGGCCATGGCCAGCGCCTCGGACGCGCTGGCCCAGAACAGCCGCGTGTTCTCGGTCGCATCGACCGCGATCTCGACCTGCCCGGTGCCCAGGTTGGCAAGGAAGAAGCGCGTGTCGAAAGCCTTGTCCTGCCACGGGCACCAGTGCGCGAAGAAGGCCAGGCGTTCGGGTGCGAGTTGCCAGCCCATGCACTCGAGCACCGGGGCCAGCGCGCCGGTTTCGAGCAGTCGCGCGCGCCCCTCGCGCACCGCCTGCGGATCGAGCGGGGCGCAGCCCGCGACGAGCAGCCCGGTCTCCTCGAGCGTCTCGCGGATCGCGGCGATGCGCGCGGCGCTCATCTCGATCGGCATGTCGGGCAAGAGGTGGGCGGCAAGCGCGCGATCGGCGGGATCGACCCGGCCACCGGGAAAGACCGCAGCGCCTGCGGCAAAGCGCATCGTTGCGGCGCGTTCGAGCAGGAGGAGTTGCGGGGGCGCGCCGGGCCGGGGGTTGTCCCGAAAGACCACGACGGTCGCCGCAGGGATGACCTGGGGGCCATCGTCGGCCATGGCTTCGTCGCTGGGCGGGGAGATCGGGAAAGTGGGCCTGGTCATCGTGGGGGCCTGTTTGCGCGGCGCGGCAGCGGCAGGCAAGAGACAATGGCGCGCGGGACAGGGGTTGGGAGGTCAGGGGCGGATCGGGTCAGGGTGTCGGCAGAGCTTACACATGGTGTCGCCAAGGGTATCACTTGCGCCGGACGATTCACGAATTTTGCAGGGTTTGAGCGATCTGGCACGCTCCATGCTTACTCTCTCGCGTACCTGAGAGCAGTCTCGTTAGAGGCAGGACCTGCGCGCCAAGGCGTTCCGGTCCTGCCTCCCCGAGACCGGCCCGGTAAGCCCTGAGCGCATCGGCGCACCGCTCCCTCAATCCATCGTTCTGCCGTGCGCTGCGCCGCATCGCGTTTGTGCGCATCGCGGGTTGTGGCGGCTGTCTGGCGGGCAGAACGGCAAAAAGGGCCCGCGATCGTTGCCGGTCGGGGCCCTTTGCAAGGGACTGCGATGGGCAGGCCGGATCAGGCCTGCGGCGCGATTCCCGCTTCGGTGACGAGCTGCTGAAGCTCACCGGCCTCGTACATTTCCATCATGATGTCGCTGCCGCCGACGAACTCACCCTTGATGTAGAGCTGGGGGATCGTGGGCCAGTCGGAGAAGGCCTTGATGCCCTGACGGATTTCCTGGTCCTGCAGCACATCGACCGATTCGTAAGCCACGCCCAGATGGTCGAGAATGGCCACCGCACGGCTCGAAAAGCCGCACTGCGGGAAAAGCGGGGTGCCCTTCATGAAGAGGACCACGTCGTTGGACTTCACAAGTTCGCCAATGCGGGCGTTAACGTCGGACATTTGCTGATCCTTAAATGCGTATGGGCGTCAGTTGGGAATGGCGGTGGTCAGTTGCAAGGCATGGAGTTCGCCGCCCATGCGCCCGCCGAGCGCTTCGTAGACCATCTTGTGCTGGGCCACGCGCATCTTGCCCGCGAACTGCGGGGCGACGACATGCGCGGCGTAGTGGTCGCCGTCACCGGCAAGGTCGGTGATGGTCACCTCGCTGCCGGGCAGGGCGTCCTTGATGAGGCGCTCGATCTCGCTGGCGGGCATCGCCATTCTTGCTTCTCCTGAAGGTCATGGGGCCGCCGGACTTGAACGTCCGGTCGGCCTGAAAGGGCGCTGGCCGGGGTGCGGCTCAGGCGGTGCCGAGGAAGGCGCGGCGGGCCTCGACCTGCTTGGCGTCGAGCGCGGCGCGCACTTCGCCCTCGCTGGTGTCGACACCAGCGGCGGTGATGTCGCCAAGGAGCTTGCGGATGACGTCTTCGTCACCGGCTTCCTCGAAGTCGGCCTGGACCACGGACTTGGCGTAAGCCTCGGTCTCGGCATCGGACAGGCCCATGCGCGCGGCGGCCCATTCGCCGACGAGGCGGTTGCGGCGGGCCTGGATGCGAAACTGCGTTTCGGCTTCCTGTTCGGCCTGGGTCTTGGGCGCGGACCCCGGATCGTTGAAACTCTTCATTGCCTAACCCCGGAAAAATGGAGCCTGCGGGGCCGACCGCGAAGGGGCGGCGCCATGGGCTGTTGCCATAGCCGATAAGCCGGGCTGGCCCGGTGTTCAATCCCGTTTGCGCGCTGCGGCCTCCGCGCGCAAGGGCGATGCCCCCGCGCGAGGGCGGGATCAGGCGGTGTGGCGCGTGGGATGCGCAAGGAAAGGCATGGTCTCGCCGGTGCGCGCTTCGTAGGCCGAAATGGTGGCGTCCTGCGCCAGTGTGAGGCCCACCTCGTCGAGCCCGTTGAGCAGGCAATGCTTGCGGAAAGGATCGATCTCGAACAGGAAACGGTCCTGGAACGGGGTCGTAACCGTTTGATGTTCAAGGTCGATACTGATCGGGTCGGTTTTCGCGACTTCCAGCAGCCGATCGATCGCGTCCTGGGGCAGGGCCACGGTCAGGATGCCGTTCTTGAACGCGTTGCCTGAGAAGATGTCCGAGAAGCTGGGTGCGATCACGCAGGTCACACCCATGTCGAGCAAGGCCCAGGCGGCGTGTTCGCGGCTCGACCCACAGCCGAAGTTGTCGCCAGCGATAAGGATCGGGGCGCCTGCGAAGGCGGGGTCGGTGAAGACGTTGCCCGGCTCCTTCTTGACCGATTCGAGGCACCCCTTGCCCAGCCCGTCGCGCGTCACCGTCTTGAGCCAGTGCGCCGGGATGATGACGTCGGTGTCGACGTTCTTGCGGCCGAAGGGATAGGCCTTGCCGGAAACTTGCGAAATCGGGGTCATGTCGGGTCTTCTTCTCAGTCGGTCTCGTGCGCGCGTTCGGGGCGCGTCGGGGCGTTCTTCTCGGCGCGCGACTTGCGGCGCTTGACGAAGAGCAGCGCTGCGGCGATCGCGGCCGAGCCGATGGCGGCGCCGGCGGCGAGAGCCGCGCGTCCGGCCAGCGAGGTGTCCTTGTCGTCGGTCATGGTCGTCTCTCTTGTGTCAGGCCCGGGATCAGGAATTTTCGGAAAGCGTGCGCACGTCGGTCAGGTGGCCGGTCACTGCGGCGGCGGCGGCCATCGCCGGGCTGACGAGGTGGGTGCGCGCGCCCGGACCCTGGCGGCCGGTGAAGTTGCGGTTGCTGGTCGAGGCGCAGCGTTCGCCCGAGGGAACCTTGTCGGGGTTCATCGCCAGGCACGCCGAGCAGCCCGGCTCGCGCCATTCGAGGCCCGCCTCAATGATGATCTTGTCGAGCCCTTCGGCCTCGGCCTGTTCCTTGACCAGACCCGAGCCGGGCACGACGATCGCCCACTTGACGCCCGGCGCCTTCTTGCGGCCCTTGAGAATCGCGGCGGCGGCGCGGATGTCCTCGATGCGGCTGTTGGTGCACGAGCCGATGAACACGTTCTCCACCGCGATGTCGGTGAGCCGGGTGCCCGGGGTCAGGCCCATATAGTCAAGGCTGTGCTTTACCGCGTCGCGCTTGGAGGCGTCGGCAAAGTCCTCGGGCGCGGGAACCACGCCGCCGATCGGGGCGGTGTCCTCGGGGCTGGTGCCCCAGGTGACGGTGGGCTGGATGTCCTCGGCGCGGATGTGGACGCTCTTGTCATAGGTCGCGCCCGGATCGCTGGCGAGGCTCTGCCACCAGGCGACGGCCTTGTCCCAATCGGCGCCTACGGGCGCGTAGGGGCGGCCCTTGACGTAGGCGAAGGTGGTCTCGTCGGGCGCGACGAGACCCGCGCGCGCACCGCCCTCGATCGACATGTTGCACACCGTCAGGCGGCCTTCGATCGACATTTCGCGGAACACGTTGCCGGTGTATTCGATGACGTAGCCGGTGCCGCCCGCGGTGCCGATCACGCCGATGATGTGCAGGATCACGTCCTTGGGCGAGACGCCCGCGCCCAGCGTACCCTCGACGTTGACCTGGAAGGTCTTGGACTGCTTGAGCAGCAGGGTCTGCGTCGCCATGACATGCTCGACCTCGCTGGTGCCGATGCCGAAGGCCAGCGCGCCCAGCCCGCCGTTGCAGGCGGTGTGGCTGTCACCGCACACGATCGTCGCGCCGGGCAGCGAGAAGCCCTGTTCGGGGCCGATGACGTGGACGATGCCCTGCTCGCGGTCGGCGTCGCCGATGTAGCGGATGCCGAATTCGGGGGCGTTGCGCTCGAGCATGTCGAGTTGCTGCGCGCTCTGTGGGTCGGCGATGGGAATGCGCTTGCCGTTGGCGTCGCGCCGCGCGGTGGTGGGCACGTTGTGGTCGGGCACGGCGATGTGAAGGTCGGGCCGGCGCACCTTGCGACCGCTCACGCGCAGGGCTTCGAAGGCCTGCGGGCTGGTCACTTCGTGGACGATGTGACGGTCGATGTAGATGAGGCAGGTGCCGTCGTCGCGGGTGTCGACGACGTGGGCGTCCCAGATCTTCTGGTAGAGCGTGCGCGGCTGTTTGGTCATGATGCGACGCGATTAGGCGCGCTCGGCGGGCAATTCAAGCCGTTCGAGCGCGCCGTTCGGTCTGTTTCGTCCAACGGGTGCGCGATACGCGATATTTTGTGTCGCCTGCCCGATGGTTATCCGCTCAGCGCTTGTGCTGGGTGGGCTTCGCGCTCGGCTTGGTGCCAGTCTTCTTCGTGACGGTCTTCTTGGCCACGGCCTTCTTGGTGGTCGTCTTCTTGGCCGGAGTCTTCTTCACGACCTTCTTGGTGACGGTCTTCTTGGCCGGGGTCGTGGCGTGCGCGCTTGCCGAGTGAGTCGGGGTGGGCGCGGCCATCGCGGGCAGCGTGGCGCCAAGGCCGAGCGAGAGAGCCAGCGCGGGGGCGAGGATGCGGGCGAGAGTCTTCATGATAAGGTCCTGTTTCTTCTACAAGTTGCGTGACGTTGGGAGGGGTTCCCGTGCGTTCAGAACTAGGCCGCTCTAGATGAACGCGGGTGAAATCATAAGTCGCACGATCTTGTTTCTTTGTAACATGTTGTAGCAAGCGCCCGGAGTGGGTGCGGGCCCCCCGCCAAGGACGCGCGATCGAGCGCTGACAGCGGCGGGCATGCACGCTAAGACGGGGCGGTGAGCCTGTTCATCCCCTTCCTGATCGTTTTTGCCAGCGCGGCCGCGATGGAGCTGGTCGCCTGGTCGAGCCACAAGTACGTCATGCATGGCTTTGGCTGGGCCTGGCACCGCGACCACCATGAGCCGCACGACAGGGTGCTTGAAAAGAACGATCTCTTTGCGCTGGTCGGGGCGGCGATGAGCGTTTCCATGTTCGCGCTGGGTTCCCCGCTGGTGCTGGGCGCGAGCGCCTGGTGGCCGGGCACCTGGATCGGGCTCGGCATCCTGGTCTACGGTATCGTCTATACCCTCGTCCACGATGGGCTGGTCCATCAGCGCTATTTCCGCTGGGTGCCCAAGCGCGGCTACGCCAAGCGGCTGGTCCAGGCGCACAAGCTGCACCACGCGACGATCGGCAAGGAAGGCGGGGTGAGCTTCGGTTTCGTGATCGCGCGCGATCCGGCGAAACTGAAACGCGAACTGGCCCGTCAACGCGAACAGGGCAAGGCGCGGGTGCGTGAGGCGGTGCAGGACTAGGCGGGGAAGGCGCCCGGCGGCAACCGCGCCCGGTTTCGCGAGTTGAAAGGTCCCTGATCTTCAAGGAGACCGAGCAGGTGATCGATACGGCGGGCGAAACGGACGGCGTGGCCTCGCGGCCCCTCGTCGACGAGGTGCTCAGCGAGGAGCAACGCGCCGAGGAACAGCGCAAGGCCGAACAGAAGGCCGAGCGCGAGAACACCCAGCGCGAGATCGAAAGCGGCAATTCCACCCTGACCCGGCGCGAGCAGCGCCGCGTCTCGGCGCACAGCCGGCTGACCGCGCTGACCGTGTTCTCGATCATCCGCAGCGAGGGCGAGGAGGAACTGCGCCGGCCGACCTCGTCGCTGTGGTGGTCGGGGATCGCGGCGGGGATCGGGATTTCGACCTCGGTCTTCGCGCAGGCGCTGCTCTATGGCGCGCTTGAAGGCAGCCCCAATCGCTGGCTGGTCTCGAGCCTGGGGTACGCTGTGGGGTTCGTGCTGGTGATCCTCTCGCGCCTCCAGCTGTTCACCGAGAACACGCTGAGCGTGGTCCTGCCGATGCTGTCCGAACCCAGCTGGGGCAAGCTTGGCCAGTCGGCGCGGCTCTGGGCGATCGTGCTCTCGGCCAATTTCATCGGCACCTTCCTCACCGCCTTCTTCGTCATCGTGATGTCGACCGGGGCGGACGGGCAGGTTGCGCCGGGCGTCCAGGCGATGCTCGAGGTTTCGCAGCACGCCGCGCATTCGGTGGGCCTAACCGCGCTGGTCAAGGCGATCCCGGCGGGCTTCTTCATCGCCGCTCTGGTGTGGATGCTGCCCAGCTCCAAGGGGTTCGAGATCTGGGTGATCCTGCTGTTCACCGCGCTGATCGCGGCTGGCGGCTTCACCCACGTCATCGCCGGATCGACCGAGATGTTTCTCCTCGTCATCAACGGGCAGATGGGTATCCTCGAGGCCTTCACGGGCTATCTCGTGCCCACCTTTGCGGGCAACGTGATCGGCGGGACGGGCCTCTTCGCGATGCTCGCCTATGGTCAGATTCACGCCGAGATTTGACGTGTGAAGGCGTTGATGCGGCTTATTCCGCGCGGGTCCAGATCCAAGGGCCGATCACCGCCAGCACGCCGAGCGGGATGAAGGCGATGGGAAAGCCCGCGACAAGCCAGGTGAACGGCACCGAACAGGTCATCGCGGTGATGGCCGCGATCTTGCCCTTGCGGCTGATCGCGCGCCGGTCGCGCCAGGCGCGCAAGTGCTCGCCGTGCTTGGGGTGGTTGTAGAGCCGTTCGGCCCATTCGGGGTGGCTCTTGGAAAAGCACCAGGCCGCCAGCAGGTAGAACACGACCGTGGGCATCACCGGCAGGAAGATGCCGATCGTGCCGAGCGCGACGCCCAAGAGGCCGCCGATCAGCCAGATCGAGCGCTTGACCCGCTTCACGGGCTATCCGGCGGCGTAGCGCGCGGCGGTTTCCCGGATCAGCGCGATCATGTTGGGAACGCCCTGGGTGCGGTTCGAGGAGAGCTGGTTCTTGAGATCGAACGGGTCGAGCGCGGCGGGGATGTCGCTCGCCGCGACATCGGCGGCGGGCTTGTCCTGCACGGCGGCGAT
This sequence comes from Novosphingobium organovorum, assembly GCF_022832435.1. Taxonomy (GTDB): domain Bacteria; phylum Pseudomonadota; class Alphaproteobacteria; order Sphingomonadales; family Sphingomonadaceae; genus Novosphingobium; species Novosphingobium organovorum. Next base: position 9,416 of record NZ_JALHLF010000062.1, read on the forward strand.
GACCAGCGCGACGATGCCCTTGGTGATCGCGGCGTTGCTGTCGGCCAGGAAATGCAGCGTGCCGTCATCCTGAGCCATGGGATAGACCCAGACCGAGGCCGAACAGCCGCGCACTTTGGTCGCGTCGGTCTTGAGCGCGTCGGGCATGGGGTCGAGTTCGCGGCCCAGCTCGATCAGCAGGCGGTAGCGTTCGTCGCCATCGAGGAACTCGTACTCTTCGCGGATGTCGTCAAGGCTGCGCATGGGGTTTCATTTAGCCCGCGCGCCTGCAAGGACAAGGGGTGATTGCCAGCACGCGCCCTTCTGTGTCAGGGAAAAATCCATGAGCGCCCAACCCGCCACCCCCCGCAGCCACCCCTTCTTCGCCATGCACGAACACGGTTTCGTGCGGGTGGCGACCTCGACCCCGCGCGTGCGGCCCGCCGACGTCGCCTACAACCGCGATCAGATCCTGGCCGAGGCGCGCCGCGCGCACGAGGCGCATGTCGACCTGCTGGTGTTTCCCGAGCTGTGCCTGTCCTCTTACGCGATCGACGACCTGCACCTGCAAGGCGCGCTGATCGGCGCGGTGGAAGCCGCCGTGGGAGAGATCGTGGCGGCGAGTGCGGGCCTGTCTCCGGTGCTGCTGGTCGGCGCGGCGCTGGTCAAGGGCGCCAGCCTCTACAACTGCGCGCTGGTGATCGCGCATGGCCGCCTGCTCGGCGTGGTGCCCAAGTCGTTCCTGCCCAACTACCGCGAGTTCTACGAAAAGCGCTGGTTCGCCAGTGGCAAGAGCGTGCGCGGTGCGACCATCACCGTGGGCGGGCATACCGTGCCGTTCGGGGTCGATCTGGTGTTCGCCTCCGAGGTGCTGCCCCATTTCCGCTTCTGCGCGGAAATCTGCGAGGATGTCTGGGCGCCCACGCCCCCCAGCACGCTCGGCGCGCTCGCAGGGGCGGTGATCTTGTGCAACCTGTCGGCCTCGAACATCGTCATCGGCAAGTCGGACGAGCGCCACGCGCTGTGCCGTTCGCAATCCTCGCGCACCTCCTCGGCCTATGTCTACTGCGCGGCGGGGCATGGCGAGAGCACGACCGACCTCGCCTGGGACGGGCAGGGGGTGATCTACGAGCTGGGCGAATGCCTTGGCGAATCGGAGCGTTTTTCGCTCGAACCGCAGCTGTGCGTGGCCGACATCGATTGCGAGCGCCTGCTGGCCGACCGCTTGCGCCTGCCCACCTTCGCCGACGCCGCCGAACTCGCGGGCTGCCCCGAGGAGAGCTTCCGCACGGTGCTCTTCCGCCATGCCCCGGCGCGTGGGGACATCGGCCTTGCCCGTGCGGTCAGCCGCTTTCCCTTCGTGCCCGACCGGGCCGAGAAGCTCGATGCGGACTGCTTTGAGGCGTTCAACATCCAGGTCGACGGGCTCATGCGCCGGATCGAATCGAGCGGCGCCAGATCGCTGGTGATCGGGGTTTCGGGCGGGCTCGATTCGACCCACGCGCTGATCGTCGGCGCGCGCGCGTGCGACCGGCTGGGCCTGCCGCGCACGTTCATCCGCGGTTACACCATGCCCGGCTTCGCGACGAGCGAGGGCACCAAGTCGAACGCCTGGAAGCTGATGACGGCGCTTGGCATCACCGCCGGCGAAATCGACATCCGCCCCGCCGCCACGCGCATGCTGGAGGACATCGGCCACGCCTTCGCCGAGGGTGAGCCGGTCTACGACGTGACGTTCGAGAACGTGCAGGCGGGCCTGCGCACCGACTATCTGTTCCGCCTCGCGAGCCAGCATGGCGGCTTCGTGCTGGGTACGGGCGATCTGTCGGAGCTGGCGCTGGGGTGGTGTACTTATGGCGTGGGCGACCAGATGAGCCACTATGCGGTCAATGCGGGTGTGCCCAAGACGCTGATCCAGTACCTCATCCGCTGGTGCGCGCTGGGCGCGGACTTCGCAGGTGACACCGGCGCCGTGCTGCTGGCGATCCTCGATACCGAAATCTCGCCCGAACTGGTGCCGGCAGGCGCCGACGGCGCGATCCAGAGCACCGAGGAGAAGATCGGGCCTTACGCGCTCAACGATTTCTTCGTGCACCACGTCATGCGCTTCGGACAGAAACCCTCCAAGGTCGCCTTCCTCGCCTGGCACGCCTGGCACGATGCGCAGGCGGGCGGCTGGCCCGCGGATTTTCCCGCCGATCGCAAGGTGGCTTACGATCTGGCGGTGATCCGTTCGTGGCTGGAGAAGTTCCTGCGCCGCTTCTTCGCCTTCAGCCAGTTCAAGCGTTCGGCCATTCCTAACGGGCCCAAGGTTTCCTCGGGCGGAGCGCTCAGCCCGCGCGGCGACTGGCGCGCGCCCAGCGATGCCCGTGCCGATCTCTGGCTCGCCGAGCTCGACGCGCGTGTGCCCTTTAAATCAGAGCCTTAAGCACTTCGAAACCGGCGTCGCCTAGGGCCTCGGCCCGAGGTGCTCCAGGGGGTGAAGATGGTCCAGTTTCTGCGCGCGGTGCTGCGCCACAAGATTGGTTTCGGGGCGCTCGCGGCGTTTTCGGTGTTCGTCTATACCGGGCTCAAGGCGCCGTCGGGCCCGCGCGCGCCGACGCCCTTGCACATCGCCGCAGCGGTGCTTGCCTTTGCCGGCAAGGGCATCGAGCCCAGGCGCTGAAAGGCCGCTCGAAAACGCTGGAAGGCGTCCTTCCGCGCCCGTTGTGAACGGCCTCAGTCGCGCAGCGCGTCGATTTCCTTGGCGAGATCCTTGCCGCGCCGTTCGTCGGTGGCGATGCGTTCGAGCACGTTGATCCGCTCGCGCAGCCGCGCGATCTCGTCCTCGAGCTCTTTTTCGTGCGGGTCGCCGCGGCCCAGTCGCGCGATGCCGCGCTGCGAATCGCCACCGGGCAGATGCAGCCGCTTGGCGCGCAGGAACGTCACGCAGCCGACGATGAAGATGACGACGACGGCCGTCCAGAAACTCATTGTTCGAACCTCACTGTGCAGTCACCTCCAGCGGCCGTCCTGAAGCGATGGCAGGCGGTTCCCCTGCGCGCAGCGCTTCGATCTGCAGGGCGATGTCGTCCGCCTGGGCGCCCTGCGTGGCTATTCTTTCGAGCACCCGCACGCGCTTTTCAAGCTCGGACTTGGCTTCGGCGACAGGGAGTGTGCCCGCCGCGAGTTCGAGCTTGCGCTCGAGAAAGGCCAGCCGGCGCTTGTAGGCGCCCGCCAGGATGCCCACCATCGCGACCAGGGCGCTCATCACGGCGCACAGGCCCATGAAATCTCCAAAGCTCATTGGCGGGTTTCCTCGAGGCGCAGCTCGGTGGCGATCGCGCGCGCCTCGCGCAGCGATTCGATCTGGCGGGCAACGTCGTAGCCCTGGTCGGTGACGATCCGCTCGATCGCCGCGAGGCGATCCTTGGCGGCGCTCATCTCGGCGCGTAGCTCGGCGTTTTCCTGGGTCAGCAGCTGCACGCGCGCCTGCGCCTCGCCGTTGTCCCTGGGGTAGATGCTCTTGCCCCAGGAGTTTTCCAGCGGATAGCCGTGGCGCATGCGCAGCCAGTTGTTGAAGATCCAGCCGACGGTGATGACCAGGCAGCTTCCCAGGATCACGGGCGCCAGATCGGCGATCATTCCAGGATCGATGCTCATCGCGCGCGCTCCTTAGTTGACGGTTGGATCGGGTGCTGGCGGCTGGTGCTGGCGTTCGACGCTACGCTGGTCGCGCAGCGCCTCGATCTGCAGCGCGGTGTCGTAGCCGCCATCGGTGATGATCCGCTCGAGCACGCGCACGCGCTCTTCGAGCTCGCGCGCGTTCGAGGCGTATTGGGCGGCCTTTTCGGCGGTATCGTGCAGCTGCAGTTCGGCGAGCCGGCGCTGATGCTTGGTCCAGATGGCCAGCCCTGCGATCAGGAAAGGGGCGAGCGGAATGAGGAGCGCGAGTGTACCGTGATCCATGGTCTTTGTCCCTGTCGTGCCCTTGGATGGGATGGGAGAGGTAGCTTAGAGCGGTTTTCGATCAGACTGCATCAGATCTACCGCTCTGGAATTTTGTTTTGACGCATTTTCTGAACCGTCAGGTGATTCCACCTGACGGGAAAATGCTCTAGCGCAGGCTCTCGATTTCGGCGGCGAGGCGCGCGTTCGAATTCGAATAGTGCGCTTCCATGTCGGCCACGCGCCGGTCGATGTCGCTCAGTTCGCCGTGCAGGCGCTCGCTGCGGCCAACGCCCGCCTTGCGCGCGCGGCGCCGCTCGACCCGGCGCAGCAGGCGTTCTTCTTCCTGCGCGCTGTAGCCGCTCATCGGGCGCTTGTCGGCGATCAGCGCGACGGCGATGTAGATGGCGATGACGATCGGAAAGCCGAGCAGCAGGAGCATGACCGCCCCCAGCCGGATCCACAGCGCGTCGACATCGGTGTAGTCGGCGATACCGGCGCACACGCCGGCAAGCTTGGCGTTCGACTTGTCGAGATAGAAATGGCCGCGTGACACTGTACTGGTCCCCTCTCTTGGGTTGTCCGTGCAGGGGATGAGCCCTGCGCCCCCGGACCTCTCCCCTCTGGCGAGGGGTGTTGCATGGGCCGGCGCGCGTTCCGGGAGCGGCGCGCCCTGGCCCGTGGTTGATCGGGTTACTGCCCGGTGGAGCGATCCTCGCCCATCGACTTCTTCATCGCGGCCAGTTCGGCCTCGATCGAGTCGCCATCGGCGAGCGCTGCGATTTCATCGGCGAGCGTCGGCTGGCGGGCATCGCCCAGGCTCATCGCTTCGGCGCGGCCTTCGGCGTAATCGACCCGGCGTTCGAGCTGGTCGAAGCGGGCGAGCGCTTCGTCGACGCGTTCGTTCGACAGCAGCGTGCGCAGCTTGACCCGGTTCTCCGCGCTCTTGAGCCGCGCGGCGATCGCGCTCTGGCGGCTGCGGGCTTCGCGCAGGCGGGTCTGCAGCTTCTCGATGTCGGCTTCGTAGGCGCGCAGCGAATCGTCGAGCACGGCCACTTCCTCGCGCAGCTGGTCGGCCATGTCGGCCGCCTTCTTCTTTTCCAGCAGGGCAGCGCGGGCAAGATCCTCGCGGTCCTTGCTGAGCGCGAGCTGCGCCTTGTCGGCCCAGTCGGCCTGGAGCTTGTCGAGCTTGTCGACGTGGCGCTTGAGCTCCTTCTGGTCGGCGATGGTGCGCGCCGAGCTGGTGCGCACTTCGACCAGGGTCTCCTCCATTTCCAGGATGATGAGGCGAATCATCTTGGCCGGGTCTTCCGCCTTGTCGAGCATGTCGGTGAAATTGGCGGCGATGATGTCGCGGGTGCGGGAGAAGATACCCATGCTGAGGTGTCCTTTTGGTGTGCTCGGGCGAAACGTGCGGTGCGCGTGCGGGGCGTCGAAGTCGTTGGCGGGGCGATAGCCGCGCTGGCGATCCGGACCGTGCGCGGCGGGCGCGTCCTTGTGGAGAATTTCGATTTCCGCGTCGAGCCTGCTCATGCCAGCGGCACTCCGCACACGGTTGCGGCGTAGGCCTTGGCCGGGCCGATATGGTCGGCCAGCGCGACGAGGTTGAGCGCGCCCATGGCGAACAGGCTGATGATGATGGCCCAGTCGAGCCTGGTGCGCGCCAGCGTCGAACGCAGGGGCTTGGTCTCGTAGTCGGACCCGGTCCGTTCCGGGCTGGCGGGGCGCAGCGGCATGACGTGGTTCCTCATGAAAAGGTGTCTCTCTGAACGACGACAGGCATTGCAGGGGGCGTGCCAAATGGAACGAATGGCCAATTTACGTGCATTTGTGGGCGCTATCGCGGGCAAGCGACAAAGATGAATTGCCAATGAATGGGAAATTTTGCTAACTATTGGGAATGGATCGCGATGTTCAGTTCGTCGGCCAGTCGATGGCCTTTCTCGACGCGGTCGAACGGACCAGCCGCGCCGCGCCGATCGGGCGCCCGGTGCTCGTCATCGGGGAGCGCGGCACGGGCAAGGAGCTGATCGCCCAGCGCCTTCACCGTCTCTCGCCGCGCTGGGACCAGCCGCTCATTACGCTCAACTGCGCCGCGTTGCCCGAAACGCTGATCGAGGCCGAGCTGTTCGGCCACGAGGCGGGGGCCTTTACCGGCGCGACCCGCGCGCGGGCGGGCCGGTTCGAGGAGGCCGACGGCGGCACGCTGTTCCTCGATGAGCTGGGCAATCTCTCGATGGCGGCGCAAGAGCGGCTGCTGCGCGCGATCGAATATGGCGAAGTGGCGCGCATCGGCGCCTCGCGCCCGGTGACGGTCGACGTGCGGATCGTGGCTGCGACCAACGCGGACCTGCCCGCGATGGCGCGCAACGGAGACTTTCGGGCCGACCTGCTCGACCGGCTGAGCTTCGAGGTCATCACCCTGCCGCCGCTGCGCGCGCGTGAGGGCGATGTCTTCGAGCTGGCCGACTACTACGGGCGGCGCATGGCGGCCGAACTGGCCTGGGAGGGCTGGCCGGGCTTCGCGCCCGCCGCGCTCGACGCACTGGAAGGCTATGCCTGGCCGGGCAACGTGCGCGAGTTGCGCAACGTGGTCGAACGCGCGGTCTACCGCTGGGACGACAGCGAGGCGCCGATCGAGGTGGTGGTGTTCGACCCTTTCGTCAGCGAATGGAGCGCGCGGGGCGATTCGCCGGGAGCGGCATCGGTGCCCGCGGCGTCGGTCCGGCCGGTGTCGGCATCGCCCGCCGCGCTTCCCGACCTGTCGTCTGGCGGCCCGGTGGGCGCGTCCCCGCCGGGCGTCGACCAGGTGCTGCCGGTCCCTGCGGACTTGCGCGCGGCGGTCGAGGCGCACGAACGCGCCCTGCTGCTCGCCGCGCTCGAGGCGCATCGCTGGAACCAGCGGCGCACCGCCGCGGCCGTGGGGCTGACCTACGACCAGCTGCGCCATTGCCTCAAGAAGCACGCGCTGGGGCCCGGCGCGGGGGCGTGACGATTCGGGCCCGGACTCCGGCCCGGCTCGGGCTCGCGTCTTCGGGGTGCGCAGGGGCGTGTCGGCCGGTCGTTGCCGCAAGGCAACTGGTCGAGCGTTGTGGAGCCTTGGGCGAATGGGGCGCCTCGCCGGGGTGGACGGGGCGTGCGCAAGCGGTCATGGCGCACGAGGCAATTCCCGAGACGTGGCCTTTTTGCTACAGGGGATCGTCCAGCCGTCAGTTCCCTGTCCCATCGAGCGAGCGCTGTCCAAGCCATGCCTGTCGAGATCGATGAAAGCCAAGCCCGTGCGCTGCTCGACGGATTGACCGTCAAGCAGGTGGAGGTGCTCGACCGTCTCGTCCTGCACCGCACGACGAAGGAAATTGCGCGCGACCTGGAGATTGCGCCCAACACCGTCGACCAGCGTATCGCGGGCGTGCGCGAGAAGTGGGGGACCGCCAACCGCAAGGAAACCGCGCGCCGTTACGCGCGGCTGCGCGACCTATGTGGAAAAAACACATATGGATTTTCCCGTGTCGACGATCCGCCGGCAATCCCCGAAAACCTGCTTCAGGACATGCCGGACCAACCGCACTTCGTCCTTTCCGATACCGTCTCGCTGGGCCGGCTGCCGGAATGGCTCGAAGACTTTCGCAGTGAGGAGGGACCGGCAGGCCTGGAGGCCTTGGACCGCAAATTCGGGCGGATGGGGCGTCTTGTGGCGATCGTGCTGCTGACGATGTTGATGGCCATCATCCTGGCCACATCGCTGGCGGTAGCCGATGCGCTCGAGCGCCTGATCTGACGGACCCGGAGGCGCAGACCCCTGGTGCAAGCCTTCTCTCGATCAACCGGGGCGCCTGCGGAGACGAAGACATGACCATGACTCCTGAAGTTGCCACCTTGCGTATCGGCCGCTCGGTCAAGTCGGTCGAAGACGCCATGGACGAGCTGCTGGCGCGTTCGGGCGAACTGCTGGCCGAGATGGCCCGTGCCCGTGTCGCCACCGCCGAGGCCGCCCACACCGGGCAGCGCCCGATGATGCGCATCGCGGCGATGCAGCAGAATCTGGTGGCTGCGCGCAGCGATCTGGTGCGCGCCCACGCCGATCTTTCGAAGCTGGCCGAGACCATGGACATTCCGGTCTCGGGCTGCCCCGAGGATAGCCTCGATGCCGCCGAAACGGGCCGCGCGGCGGCGGAATGCGCCGCCTGACGTCCGCAGCGGGCCGGGGCGCGAGCGATGGGAGACGAAACGATCGTCCTGCATGCCTTCCTGCCCGCCTTTTTCATTCTTCTCGTCGTCAGTCCGGGCCTTGCGGCCTGGAAGGGGGGCGAGCCCGAGCGCCTGGGCGGCCTGGTCATCCTGGCCATGTGGGGGCTGCAGTCGTTCGGCGAGTATTTTCTGCCCAGCCGTTTCAGCACGGTCGATCCGGTGGCATTCTGCAGCGATCTGGTCGGCACGCTGGGCTTCGGGTTCATTGCGCTTCACGCGCGGAGGGTGTGGCCACTATGGGCGGCAAGTCTGCAACTGCTCAGCCTGAGCGCGCACTTCGCGCGGTGGGCGGACATCGGCATTCCCAAGATCGTCTATGCGCTGATGCGCGGCGGGCCGACTTTCGTGGTGATGCTGGTGCTGCTGGCCGGAACGCTGGCGCACTGGCGCCGGATGCGGCGCGTGGCGGTCGACCATCCCTGGCAGAGCTGGCGGACGGGCTCGGGCAAATCGGGCTGCTGAGCAGGGCCCTGCCTGGTCTGCTGGTCGACGTTCTGGGCGCGCGGCGCGAGGAAGTTCTGCTGGCGCTCTACGCCGATCGCGAAGGTCGCCATCTGGGGCATCTGGTGCTGGTGGGCGGAGCGAGCCGGATCGGCGGGCGCTATCGCATGCTGATCGAGCCGGCGCTACGGCTGGGGGCAAGGGTGATCGTGCTGGCGCACAACCACCCCTCAGGCGATCCCACGCCGAGTGGTGCGGACATCGTCATGACCCGCGGCCTGCTCGCGCTGGCACGGGTGCTCGATGTCGAGCTGGTCGATCATCTGGTGGTGGGTGGCCGGCGTGTGTGCAGCATGCGCGCGGACGCGGTCTTCGCGGCGCCGCAGGCGGCTGGCGGGGCATCCGCAGGGCCTGCCGGAATACGTGTCGAGAGGGCGTCGTCCGCCGATTGCGCACGGTGGAGGGCGCAAGGCGGGCGGCGCCGCGCGGCCGCCTGAGAGGGGCGCGCGCAAACGAACGGTTTTTGCGACTTCGTCGTCGGGTTGTTTCGCCCCGATTCCAACCCGCGACGGAGCACATGGGGGAGTGATGGTCTGTCAGGCGCCCACCGGCTCGCCGGTGGGCGTCAGACGGCAGGCCATCCTTCATTTGGCGGCGGGGTGCCCCCGAAGCACTCCGCCGTCCTTTTTGCGTTCGGGCGTGAGGCCTTGCGTGGCCCGGACCGCCGCGGCCCCTGCGTCGTGTGGGACGTTTCCCTTGCATCGCGGCGCAAATGCGCCTATCGGACGTGCATCCCGACATTGGTGAAACATGGATCGGGCTGGCGCCGGACAGGGGCCGGCACGAAACCGCGTTTCTTCAAGCGTTTGGTCCCCTGATTTGCCCCGATGGCGATTCGCCTCTGATTCGCCGCCAAGGGCGCCCCCTGATTCGCCGCAAGGCGCATCGCAGATCTGTACCGGAGTTTTGCTTGACCGATATCGCGCGTCTCATCGAAGTCATCGAGCCCGAGGTGAAGGCCCTCGGCTTCGACCTCGTGCGCGTGAAGCTGTTCGGCAAGAGCGAAGTGGGCGACGAGGAAATCGCGCTCCAGATCATGGCCGAACGTCCGGCCACCGGCCAGCTCGTGCTCGATGACTGCGTGGCGCTCTCGCACCGTGTGTCGGATCGCATGGACGCGCTCGAAGAGGCGGGCGAAGTGCTGATCGAGGAGGCCTACCGGCTCGAGGTCAGCTCGCCCGGCATCGACCGCCCGCTGACCCGCGTCAAGGACTACGCCAACTGGGCCGGCCACGAGGCGCGCGTCAATCTGACTGCGCCGGTCGAGGGTAACCGCAAGGCGCTCCACGGCGATCTCGTCGGGATCGAAGGGGAGCCCGGCGCCGAGATCGTCACGCTCGACGATCGCAAGTCGGGCAAGGTTTCCTTCCCGCTCGGGGACATTCATTCCGCCAGGCTCGTCCTTACCGACCGCCTGATCGCANGGCGCTCCACGGCGATCTCGTCGGGATCGAAGGGGAGCCCGGCGCCGAGATCGTCACGCTCGACGATCGCAAGTCGGGCAAGGTTTCCTTCCCGCTCGGGGACATTCATTCCGCCAGGCTCGTCCTTACCGACCGCCTGATCGCAGCCACCCGCCCGCTCGACACCAGCGGTGCGGACGACATTCTTGAGGAACAGGAAGACTAAGCCATGGCCAGTGCGATTTCCGCCAACCGTGCAGAGCTGCTCGCGATCGCCAACGCGGTCGCCTCGGAGAAGATGATCGACAAGACGATCGTCATCGAGGCGATGGAAGAGGCCATCCAGAAGTCGGCCCGCAACCGCTATGGCGCCGAGAACGACATCCGCGCCAAGCTCGATCCGCGCACCGGCGACTTGCGCCTGTGGCGCGTCGTCGAAGTGGTCGAAGAGGTTGAGGACTACTTCAAGCAGGTCGATCTCAAGCAGGCCCAGAAGCTCGACAAGAACGCCACGCTCGGCGACTTCATCGTCGATCCGCTGCCGCCCGTTGACCTGGGTCGTATCGACGCGCAGTCGGCCAAGCAGGTGATCTTCCAGAAGGTCCGCGACGCCGAGCGTGATCGCCAGTACGAGGAATTCAAGGACCGCGCGGGCGAGATCATCACCGGCGTGATCAAGTCGGTCGAATTCGGCCACGTGATCGTCAACCTCGGCCGCGCCGAGGGCGTCATCCGCCGCGACCAGCAGATCCCGCGCGAAGCCGCCCGCGTCGGCGAGCGCGTGCGCGCCATCGTGCTGCGTGTCGAGCGCCAGAATCGTGGGCCGCAAATCTTCCTCAGCCGCGCGCACCCCGACTTCATGAAGAAGCTCTTCGCGCAGGAAGTGCCCGAGATCTACGACGGCATCATCGAGATCAAGGCCGCCGCCCGCGATCCGGGTTCGCGCGCCAAGATCGGCGTCATCAGCCACGACCACTCGATCGACCCGGTCGGCGCGTGCGTGGGCATGAAGGGCAGCCGCGTGCAGGCCGTCGTGCAGGAACTGCAGGGCGAGAAGATCGACATCATCCCCTGGAGCGAGGACACCGCGACTTTCGTCGTCAACGCGCTCCAGCCCGCGACCGTCAGCCGCGTCGTGATCGACGAGGAAGAGAGCCGGATCGAGGTCGTCGTGCCCGATGACCAGCTCAGCCTCGCGATCGGCCGCCGCGGCCAGAACGTGCGTCTCGCCAGCCAGCTGACCGGCTCGCAGATCGACATCATGACCGAGGCCGAGGCTTCGGAGAAGCGCCAGAAGGAATTCACCGAGCGCTCGAAGATGTTCGAGGAAGAGCTCGACGTCGACGAGACCCTCTCGCAGCTGCTGGTCGCCGAAGGCTTCACCGAGCTGGAGGAAGTCGCCTATATCGAACTGGGCGAACTGGCCGGGATCGAAGGCTTCGACGAGGAACTCGCCGAGGAACTCCAGAGCCGTGCGCACGAAGCGCTCGAGCGCCGCGAGGATGCCTATCGCGAACAGCGCCGCGCGCTGGGCGTCGAGGACGACCTCGCCACGCTGCCCCACCTCAACGAGGGAATGCTGGTGGTGCTGGGCAAGGCCGGCATCAAGACGCTCGACGATCTGGCCGATCTCGCCACCGACGAACTCATCGCCAAGAAGCGTTCCGAGCAGCGCCGCCGCGACGGTTCGGTCAACCGCCGCGCCCGCGACGAGGACAAGGGCGGTGTGCTGGGCGAATACGGCCTGAGCGAAGAGCAGGGCAACGAAATCATCATGGCCGCGCGTGCGCACTGGTTCGACGAAGAAGAACCGGTCGCCGAAGAAGCGCCCGCCGCAACCGAGGAGGCCGCCGATGCGGAATCCTCGCAATGAGCGCGTAAGCTCCGACATCGATAGCGCCGGCACGGAGAGGACCTGCATCCTCTCCGGCCGCAAAGCCGCGCGCGACGAGCTCATCCGTCTGGCGATCTCGCCCGACGGTCTGGTGCTTCCCGATATCCACGCACGTGCCCCTGGGCGCGGGGCGTGGATCGGCGTTTCGCGATCGGACCTTGAAATTGCGCTGGCGAAGGGCAAACTAAAGGGAGCGATGGCGCGTGCCTTCAAGGGCGCGCCGCTGACCATTCCCGACGACCTTGCCGAGCGGATCGACACCGCTCTCCAACGTGCGCTGAGCGAACGCCTGGGTCTGGAACTCAAGGCCGGGCGCCTGCTGATGGGCTCGGACCGGATCGCGCAGAACGCCCGCGAGGGGAAGGTGGCCTGGCTTGCCCACGCCGCCGACGCCCGCGAGGACGGTTCACGCAAGCTGGACCAGGCCTGGCGCGTCGGGCGCGACGCCGAAGGCTCGGGACTGACGGGGACACGCTTGCCACTGGACCGCATGGCGCTGTCTGTGGCATTGGGCCGCGACAACGTCGTGCACTTGGCGCTTAACGATCGCGGTGCGGCCCAAAGGGTCGCCACACTGCTGACGCGACTCCTGCATTTTCAGGGGCAGGACCCTCCCGACTCGGGGGAGTCCGGAATGGATGATGGCAAAGGGCCGGCTCGCGCTGCTGTGCCCGCGACGACAGCCGACTGCGGTCGGGCACAGACGAATTGAGATTTGAAGGGCAAGACGAAACTTATGAGCGAGACCGATAACAAACCGACCCTGGGCCGCAAGCCACTCGGGCTGAAGCGTTCCGTGGAAGCCGGTGAGGTCAAGCAGACCTTCAGCCACGGCCGCACCAACAAGGTCGTGGTCGAAGTCAAGCGCCGCAAGGTGATCGGCAAGCCCGGCGCCGAGCCGGTCGCCGAGACCAAGGCCGAAGCCCCGGCGCCCAAGCCGGCCGCACCCGCTCCGGCGGAGCCCACGCCG